>NZ_JBWKKU010000002.1:0-271933 GCF_056431445.1 Saccharopolyspora sp. NPDC045941 | reverse complement strand
GAATACGGATCGTTCGTGCGGACTCGAAGTTCTACACAGCCGGCGTGGTCGCCGCCTGCCGCCGGGCCGGAGCGCATTTCTCGTTGTCCACAGGCCAATAAAGATCTGGCCAGCGATCTGCTTAGAGCTCGTTGGATCGGCGCTTTCACAAGCCGCGGTAACGAATTAACGAGGGATAGCTTTGACGCGGTGTTCCGGAACAATTCCAGCCTTGAGTCAGTGCGCATACTACTACCCGATCCCGACGTGAATGGACCAGGCTCATGGCTTGGTCGGCGAGAAGCGGAGGTCTCCCGACATGACCCTGGATTTCATGAAGGATCGCTCGCTAACCAAATTCAAAGCAACATCAACTACATATCCGAACGGATCACGACGCTATCCGACACAGAATTGCGACTGTACAACTTCCCCCACCTTTGCCGAATCATCGCAACTGATAGCGTTGTTTATATGACCGTATACACTGCAGGCGACCATGGTCGCAACTCACCGTGCCTGGTATTTCGGCGCCCCAGTGTGATGTACGACTTTGCTATTCGCATATTTTGGTCCGCATGGAAAGACGCGCGCTCACCACATCATACCCGAAGATAGCCTGTCCGGTGTGGCGCTCTAGGGTGCGCGGACATTTGCCATCCACGGCCGATCAGGCTTCGAAATAAGACCCTCTTCAATTGGCAAGTAGATACAATACACGCAATCTGAACTCGCGAAATGAGACACCCTCTTAGATAACCACAGCCAGGCAACCACATTCGTGCAGCACGACTTGAATCAAATTGGACCTCGCGTGCTTCCATCGCAGAGGGGCCACAGCCGGGAAACCGCTTACGCCGCCGGAGCGTTGGCATGCCCGTAGGAACTGGCAAGCCGCCCACCCTCGCAGCATGCCCAGCACTGGTCCGTTGAACCTGTTCGGGAGAGCACCTAAGACGCGGGCGTCTCCGGCTCGGAATCCAGGTGCATCTCTCGATGCCTCGGCGGCATAGTGCTCGCCGTGCTCCTGGCTCTGGTCGTTCTGGTGCTTGGGCTTCGGTTCATCATTGCGGCTCCTGCGCGGTTCCTGGCCGCCTGCCTTCCTTCTGCGCCCCGGCCGCCGGGGTCGCCGGGACCGGCGCCAGCCGCAGCCCGGCGTGCCCCAGGCCTGGCCGGGGCTCGCATACAGCAGGCAGGCGGCCCCGCAGGGGCCGCCCTTGGTGAAGTAGAGAAAGTTGAACACCGCACGCTAGGGCGAAAGGCCAGATCAGCCTGGTCCCCAGATGGTCCCCAACTCCGAGCCGTGCGAGTCGCCGTTCAAGTCGCCCGCAGAACGACCAGAGGGCCGGTTACCTGGGATTTCTCCCTGGTAACCGGCCCTCTGAATTGGGTGGAGCTGACGGGATTCGAACCCGTGACCCCTTGACTGCCAGTCAAGTGCGCTACCAGCTGCGCCACAGCCCCTTGTTCTGTTTTCCCGAGGTGTTCGGTTCGTTTCCGCCCCGCTCACCTCGTGTGCCATAACAGTACAACAGGCTCCGGAGGGGTTTTCAGGGGGGTCCCCCCTGTTGGATCTACCCACGGGCTCGGTCGAGCTGCTACACCGTGGGGCGTGGCGACAGCACAGCGCGTGCATCCTCCGCTGGTGGCTCCCGAGGCCGAGGGCGTGACCCCCGAGCAACGCCGTGAGCTGCAGGAACGACGGTTGCGGCAGTTGGTCGACCGGCTGTTGGCCGCCGGGGGCCTGCAGGCCGGGCGGCTTCGGGAGCGCGGCGTCTCGGCCGGCTCCGACGTGCGGCTCGAAGACCTGCACCGGTTGCCGTTCGTCTCGAAGCAGGACTTCTGGGATCACTACCCGTTCGGGCTTCGCGCGGCGGCCGAGGACGACATCGTCTGCGTGCACGGCACGTCCGGCACGATGGGCCGCCCGACCCTGGTGCCCTACACCGCGCATGACATCGAGGTGTGGACACAGGTCATGGCCCGGGCGCTGGGCGGCGCCGGCGTGACGCGGCGCAGCGTCGTGCACTGCGCCTACGGGTACGGCCTGTTCACCGGCGGGCTCGGCGTCCATCACGGGGCGACGCGGCTGGGTGCGACCGTGCTCCCGGTTTCCAGCGGCGCGACCGATCGGCAGCTGCGGTTGTTGCTCGATCTGAGTCCTGATGTGTTGTGCTGCACACCGTCGTACGCGACCTACCTCGGCGAGGCGCTCGCTTCTACCGGGATCACCGCCGATCAGCTGTCGCTGCGGGTGGGCTTGTTCGGCGCCGAGCCCTGGACCGAGGAGATGCGGCAGGGCATCGAGGGGCTCCTGGGGTTGCGGGCGCTCAACGTCTACGGGCTCGCCGAGGTGATCGGGCCGGGCGTCGCTTGCGAGTCGCTGGACTCCGGGGGCTTGCTGAACATCGCCGAGGACCACTTCTTCCCCGAGGTCGTCGGCCCGGACGGCGAGCCGCTGCCCGACGGCGAGGTCGGGGAGCTCGTGTTCACGACCTTGACGAAGTCCGGCACCCCGCTGCTGCGCTACCGGACCGGCGATGTGGCGTCGCTGAGCGGGCCCGCCCCCGGTTCGCCGCGGACGCTGCGCCGGATGAGCCGGGTGCTGGGGCGCACCGACGACATGGTGGTCATCCGCGGTGTCAACGTGTTCCCGTCGGAGATCGAGGCCGTGCTGCTGGCCGATCGGCGGGTGGCGCCGCACTACCTGATCGTCGAGGACCGCCGGGACCGGTCGCGCCCGGAGCTGCGGGTCGCGGTCGAGCCGCGGGATCCGAACGGCGACACCGAGCTCCTGGCGCGCGAGCTGGCGGCCGCGCTGCTCGCCCGGCTCGACATCTCGTGCATCGTCCGGGTGCTCGACCACGTGCCGCGGGTCGCCACCGGCAAGGCGCAGCGCCTGGTGCGGTGGGAGCACGGGGTCAGCCCGCTACCCGGCATCGAGTGAGCGCAGGGCCCGCGCCGCCACCCGCAGGTCCGCGACGAACCCCTGGTACATCGCCTCCCTGTCGTCGGAGCGGAGGATCGCCGACGGGTGGATCGTGGCGAGCACGTGGGCGTCGCGGTCCGGGAGGTCCAGCACCGTGCCGCGATCCTTCGTGATGCGGAACGACGTGCCCAGCATCGCCTGCGCGGCGGTCGCCCCGAGGCAGATCACCAGCCGAGGCGCGACGACCCGCAGTTCGGCATCCAGCCACGGGCGGCACGCATTGACCTCGGTCTGGGACGGCTTCCGGTGGATTCGCCGCTTCCCGCTGGTGCGCTCGAACTTGAAGTGCTTGGTGGTGTTGGTGACGTAGACGTCGTCACGCCGGATGCCGGCCTCCGCCAGCGCGCGGTCCAGCATCCCGCCCGCAGGCCCGACGAACGGCACGCCCCGCCGGTCTTCCTGGTCGCCGGGTTGCTCGCCGATCACCACGACCTCCGCCGTCTCCGGGCCGGCACCGAACACGGCCTGGGTCGCGTCGCGGTAGAGGCCGCAGCCCTGGCAGTCCTGAACCGCTTTCCGCAGGCCGGGCAACCGGGCCCTGGACGGGACGAACTCCTCGGCGCCGGACATGGGGTCAGACGGCGTGGCCGTGGGGTTTCGGGAGGCCGCGGGTATTGGCCGCCTTGACGAACTCGGCGCGGGGATCGTGCAGTTCGCCGAGCGCGACGACCTGGCGGCGGAACGGCAGTTCCAGCAGCCAGTCGCCGAGGATGCGCGCCTTGTGGGACGCGGTCGGCATCTTCGCGAGGTGGTAGGTGCGGTGCAGCAACCACGCCGGGAAGCCCTTGAGCTTGATCCCGTAGACCTCGGCGGCGCCCTGGAACAGGCCGAGCCCGGCCACCGATCCCGCGTACTTGTGCTTGTAGTTGACGAGCGGTTCGCCGCGCAGCATCGCGAGGAGGTTGTCCGCCAGCACCTTGGCCTGGCGGACCGCGTGCTGCGCCGACGGACTGCACAGCGCGTCCGGGTCGCTGCTGGTCAGGTCCGGCACCGCGGCGCAATCGCCGGCCGAGAACGCGTTGTGGGTGCCGCGGACCTGGAGCTTGGCCGTGCATTCGAGGCGGCCCTTGGCATCCCTCGGCAGGTCGCTGTCCTCCAGCATCGGGTGCGGCTTGACGCCCGCCGTCCACACCAGGGTGTCGGTGTCGAACTCGTCTCCGTCGGAGAGCACCGCATGTCCGTCCACGAAGGACTTCGCGGTGGTGTTCAGCTTCACCTCGATGCCCCGTTCCTCCAGCCGCTGCCTGGTGTACTCGCTCATCGGCGGGCTGACCTCGGGCATGATCCGGCCCATCGCCTCCACCAGCACCCAGCGCATGTCCCTCGCCGAGACCTGCGGGTAGCTGCGGATCGCGTAGCGGGCCATGCTCTCCAGCTCGGCCATCGCCTCGATGCCCGCGTAGCCGCCGCCGACGAACACGAACGTCAGCAGCCGCCGGCGGAGTCGCTCGTCGGTCGTGCTCGCTGCGATGTCCAATCTGGACAGCACGTGGTTGCGGAGGAAGATCGCCTCGCCGATGGTCTTGAACCCGACGCCCTGCTCGGCCAGGCCGGGGATGGGCAGCGCCCGCGAGATCGACCCCGGGACCACCACCAGCATGTCGTAGCCGAAGCGCTCGACGGTGCCGTCGCCGAGGGTCGCGGTCAGCTGCTGGGTGGCGTGGTCGATGGCGGAGACCTGCGCGGTCAGCACCTCGCACCGGCGCAGCGCCTCCCGCAGCGGCACCACGACGTGCCGCGGTTCGAGCGATCCGGCCGCGGCCTCGGGCAGGAACGGCTGGTAGGTCATGTGCGGCTGGGTGTCGATCACCGTGACCTTGGCCTCGCCGGGCTTCATCTTCCGCTGCAGGCGAAGCGCGAGCGTCAGGCCGACGTGTCCGCCGCCGACGATCACGACACGTGGTTCAGGCATTTTGCGGCTCTCCTCTCGCACCGGATCGGGTGCGGCGGGGATCCACCTCGCGCTCCGGGTGCCGCCGCAGGTACTCCTGTTCGAGCTCGAAGGTGCGCGCCGTGTGCTCCCGCAACGCGTCCGGCGAGCCGTGCAGGAAGGTGTCGTTGCGGGTCGCGTGCAGGTGGCGGAGCTCCTGCAACAGCAGTTCCTCGGCCAGCTCGAAGCCGGGGATTCCGGTTGTCGTGCTCATATCGTCCTCCCGCATCGCAGGCAGACTCGGATCACGACGCCGCGGGATCGACGTCAGTGCCGGGATACCCAACGATCCACGGCCGGACACCTGCCCCATCGTTCCCCAGCCTGCGGCGCGACGGAGCGTTCGGCGACTCGATCGAGTTCAGGGTTCCGCTAGGCCCGGAGCGGGGTCGGGGGTGGCGATTTCGCGCGAAATCGCCCTGGCCGACGGTTACGCCGCGTCGGCGGCCGGGGCGGGACGGGGCGCGGCGGACGGGCGGGTTTCGGGGGCACCGATCCAGGCCACCAGGCCGAGGACCGCGGTGAAGCCGGTGACGGCGAACGCCGCCTGGTAGGACACCGTGTCGGCGAGGACCCCGGCGATCAGCGGGCCGAGGATCGCGCCGAAGTCGGCGGACATCTGGAACGCGGCCAGCACCGGCCCGCCCTTGCCCTTCGCGCCGACGATGTCGGCGACCGCCGCGTTCTGGGCCGGGTTGAGGATTCCGGCGCCCATGCCCGCGATCAGCGAGGCGGCGAGGAACCACGGGACGGAGTCGGCGAAGCCCAGCGAGGCGGTGGCCAGGCCGGAGACCAGGAGGCCGACGAGCACCAGCGGTTTGCGGCCGCGCTTGTCGGCCATCCGGCCCGACAGCAGCAGCACCGCGGCGTTTCCGACGGCGAACACGGAAAGCGCGACGCCGGCCATCGACTGGGTGGATCGCAGCGCCTCGACCACGAACAGCGGCACGAGCGCGATGCGGACGCCGTAAACGGCCCAGCCGTTGCTGAAGTTCGACAGCATGGCCGCCCGGTAGGCGCGCTGGCTCAGCGCTTGGCGGACCGTCATCGACGGCGCTCCGTTGTCGGGCTGCGGCGCGGCGAGCGTCGACTTCCGCAGCAGCAGCCAGCCGATGAACGCCGCGATGAACAAAGCGATCCCGTAGGTGATGAACGGCAGGCGCAGCGAGTAGCCGACCATGACGCCGCCGATGATCGGCCCGGAGACGTTGCCCAGCAGGAAGCTCGTCGCCCACACGCCGGAAGCGCGGCCGCGCAGGTGCGGCGGGGCGAGGCGGACCAACAGCGCCACGGCCGACACCGTGAACATCGTCGAGCCGGTGCCGCCGAGCGCGCGGAAGATCAGCAGCTGCCAGTAGGAACCCGCGAACGCGCAGGCGGCGGTGCTGATGCCGACGATGGTGATGCCCCACACGTAGATCGAGCGCTCGCCGAAGAACGACACCAGGCGGCCGCTGACCGGCGCGAAGGCCAGCCGCATCAGGGCGAACGCGCTGATCACGAAGGAGGCGGCGGTGACGCCGACGTCGAAGCTGGTGGCGAACGTCGGCAGCGCGGGCGCGACGATGCCCATGCCGACGGCGACGATGAAGCTGCCGACGACGAGGATCCAGATCTCGCGGGGTAGGGAGCTGATGCCGGCGTCGCCGCTGTCGACGGGTTCGGTGGTCTCGTCCGCCGTGACCGGGCTGCTCGACACCGTTCCTCCCAAGTGTTTAGGCAAACTAAGGGAAGCAGCGCACTGCGGCGCGGTCAATCGAGTTACCGCGCCGCAGGCACTGTTTCGTCAGTGTTAACGCCTGCCCCGCACCGCTATTCCGGGCGAGCGGCGCACATCACAGGAGTTCGTCGATCCGGCGCGCGTAGGCGGTCACTCCGTAGACCACCTCGAAACCGCAGGCCTCCGCGAACCGCTCGGCCGTGCCGCCTTCTTCGGTGTGCGCCGCGACCAGCAGCGATCCCCGCTCGCGCAGCTCGTCGACGACGTCGGCGACCAGCTCCCGGCCCACGCCGCGGCGCCGGCGACCGGGCCGCACGATCACCTGCTCGACCAGGCCGATGCCGCGCTCGATGAAACCCTGCGCGAACCCGGCGATGCGGTCGGCGCCTGGGTCGTCGACGACGCGCAGCACGCAGCGCGGGTCGTCGATCCGGTGCCCGAGGTTGCGCAGCAGCCGGCGCTCGCCCGCGTCGGAGAGCTCGGCGTCATCGGCGATCAGGTCCACGATCGCGGGCAGGTCGCGGTCTTCGGCCGGGCGCGCTTCTCCCCTGGCGTACTGGCGATTCCTGTGCAGCATCGCCACGAGTTCTTCCACCGCACGCCATCCGGCGTCGTCGGCGATGCCCTCGATCTCCGCGACCGTCGTCGGCGAGGCGTAGACGACGGCCTCGTCGCGGCCGGCCTCGGCGAAGACCTGCTCCAGTTCCAGCAGGGTTCCGGCGACCTCGGCGAGCGTTCCCCACAGCGCGCAGGCGTGGTTCGCGGCCGGCAGCGGGTTGTCCTGGTTGAGCACCACGGTCGCGGCGCCCACTCGTGTGCGCAGGCCGTACCGCACGATGGCCGAGGCCAGCCTCGCGGTCTCGACGAGCCCGGCGAGATCGCGGGCCTGGCGCGGGTCGAGCAGGGCTTCGTCGTCAGGGTCGTGCAACGGGTCCACGCATTCATTGTCCCCGCCCCATTCGATGCAGCGCGCAGAAGAGTGGTTCAAATGTGGTTTGCGTGGCGGCGCGGGTAGCGGAACAAGCTGTGTCCTAGACCGCAAGCCGCTACCGCCGCTCAAGACAGACTCCCGTCGGGAGATTGAGGCAGGATGGAGTGCTGTGAGCACGCCCACTGAACTCGCCGACGAGCTGCTGTCCGTCATGTTCGACGCCGACCCGGTCAGCGCGACGCTTTACGGGATCCGGGACCGCGACGACCGGCTGCCGAGCATTTCCGCGGAAGCCGAGCTGGCGCTGCGAACGCGCGCCGAGGACATCCGCGTCCGCGCGATGGCGGTGGACACCTCGCACGCCGACCTGGAGCAGCGGCTGACGATCGCGGTGGTCGTGCAGCAGGCTCAGGCGCTGGTCGACGAGTTCGACGCCCGCCCCGCCGAGTACACCGTGATCGGGAACCTGTTCGCGCCGGTCGCGGGCCTGCTGTTCCACCTGGGCCAGGTGCCGGTGGCCGACGCCCGGCAGGGCGAGGACTTCCTGCAGCGGTTGCGGCGGATCCCCGAGTTCACCGCATCCGCGGCGCAACGGCTCCGCGACGGGATCGCCGCCGGACGCGTCCCGGTGCGGCCGCTCGTGGGCAACGCGATCGAGCACCTCGACGACTACCTCGCCACGCCCGAAGCCGACCCGCTGCTGACCCCGGAGCTGCCCGAACCGACCCTCGAAGCCGAGCGCAAGCGCCTGCTCGCCGACGCGGTGCACCCGGCGCTGCGGCAGTACCGGAACGTGCTCGCCGAGGAGATCGCGCCGCACGCCCGCCCCGCCGACGAGCCCGGGCTGTGCTGGATCAACGGCGGCCGCGAGACCTACCGGCGGCTGGTGCACGCCCAGACCACCACCGATCGCACCCCGCAGGAGCTCCACGAGACCGGACGGTCCCACCTCGCGTCGCTGCGCGGCGAGGTCGGCGAGCTCGGCACGAGGATCTGGGGCGAAGCCGATTCCGACGCGGTGTTGCGCCGCCTGCAATCCGATCCGGAGCTGTACTGGCGCGACGGCGAGGAGATGCTGGCCGCGGCGCGCGAGGCGATCAGCCGGGCCGAAGCCGTTGCGCCGCAGTGGTTCGGGCTGCTGGCGAGCCAGCCGTGCGAGGTGCGGCCGGTGCCGGGCACCGCGTCGGACAGCACGCCGATCGGCTTCTACATCTCGCCCGCGCTCGACGGATCGCGGCCCGGCGTGTACTTCGCGAACACCCAGGGGGCCGAGCAGCGACCCCGCTTCGCCGCGGAGGTGATCGCCTTCCACGAGGTCGTGCCCGGCCACCACCTGCAGCTCGGCCTGGCCCAGGAACGCACCGATCTCCCGCTGCTGCGCAGGCTGGTCGGCATCACCGCCTACAGCGAGGGCTGGGGCCTCTACACCGAGCGGCTGGCCGACGAGATGGGGCTGTACTCCAGCGACCTGGCACGGCTGGGCATGGTCGTGCAGGACCTGCTGCGCGCCGCCCGGCTGGTGGTCGACACCGGGCTGCACGAGTTCGGCTGGAGCCGGCAGCAGGCGCTCGACTTCATGCTCTCGCACACGACGTTGTCCCCACTGGAAGCGGCGTCCGAGGTCGACCGCTACATCAGCATTCCCGGCCAGGCGCTGTCGTACCTGGTGGGACGGTTGGAGATCGAGCGGATCCGCGCCGCGGCCCGCGACCGGCTCGGCGACGCCTTCGACATCCGCCGCTTCCACGACGCGATCCTGCGGCACGGCGCGCTTCCGCTGTCCACGCTGGACGTTCTGGTCCGCGAGGAGCTCGCCTGACGGCTCCTGCGACATCCAGGTGATCCCGCCCGAGGGCGCCCGAAAACGACACGCAACGCATTAATGTCGATACCGAGCGTGCTCTTACCGTGGTCGACCCTCGGCGGCTCCGGCCGTCGACCGGGGGCGGGTTTCCCATCGGATGCCGGAGGCGTCATGAGCGACGATCTCGATTTCCGCGCTCGTGCCGGCCGTCCGGCCGTGGGTGCCCCGCGAGATTTGGAGGCGCCGTGACCGGGACCTTCCACCACCGCCAGGAGAGGCTGCGCCGCGAGGCCGAGGCGGAACTGCGCGACAGGCTCCTGCCGACCTGGCAGAAACGGGTGCTGCAGCGGTTCGCCGTGGAGCGCGACAACGGCTGGTACCCGCTGCTCAACCAGTTCGCGCCGCACACCCCGGCCAATCGCCCCGATGCCGTGCTGGTCGGGCCGACCGGGGTGCTGGTGATCCTGCTGCGCGAAGCCGAACCCGGCTGGGAGGACTCGCGGGCGGCGTTCCTGTGGATCGCGGAACTGCTGGCCGGGGCGTCGATCGGGCCGGGCGTGCTGACCGAGTCCGCGGCCCGGACGGTGGTCGTGCATCCCGTCGACCACCAGGGCCGCCGCGGGCACACCGGCGAGCACCTCGCGATCACCGAGGCCGAGCTGGACCGGATCCTGGGGCGCGGCGACGAGGTGTTCACGGCCGCGGATGCGCTGGCGATCGCCCGGTACCTGGACAGCCGCACCTTCGACCTGACGCCGATCATGTGGAACCCGAAGCGGATCCCGCAGCAACGCGGGCCGGGCCAACCGGGCTCCGCGGGCCTGTTCGACGTGCGGGACCTGCGTCGCGAGCGCGTCGAGCACGCCCTGGACCGGCCGTTCCGGGACTGGCGGATCTTCCTGGACGACACCCAGCACGGCGCGGTGCGCAGGCACTACTCCGGTCCGGCGCGGATCACCGGCCCGGCGGGCACCGGCAAGTCCGTGCTGGCCCTGCACCGGTTGGCCTACCTGGCGCGGCGGAGCACCGGGCCGCTGCTGTTCACCACGCACCTGAGCAACCTGCCGAAGATCGCCGAGGCGCAGTTCCGGTCGCTGGCCCCGCACCTCGCGTCGCGCATCGAGTTCACCCACCTGCACACCTGGGCGCGGGATTTCCTGGAGGACCGCGGCCGGGCCGCCGATGTCGACGAACCGCAGGTGGAGCAGGCCCTGGAAGCGGTGTGGCAGCGCGCCGAGCTGTCCACTCCGCTGCGGAACTTCCGGGCCGCGCGCGGCTACTGGAAGGACGAGATCGACCGGGTGATCAAGGGCCGCGGCATCCGGTCGCTGGAGGCCTACCGGGCGGTGCCGCGCAAGGGCCGCGGCGCGAACCTGCCCGCCGAATTCCGGGCCCACGTCTGGCACTTCTACTGCGAGTACGAGCGCGCGCTGGGCGAGCGGGGCGTGTCCGACCACAACGACGTGCTGATGCGGGCGCTGGCAGAGCTCGAACGCAGCCCGCTGCCCCGGCAGTACACCGCGGTGGTCGTCGACGAGGTCCAGGACCTGACCCTGATCGGGCTGCGGCTGGTGCACGCGATCAGCGGCGACGAGCCGAACCAGCTGCTGCTCGTCGGCGACGGCCAGCAGCAGGTGTACGCCGGCGGCTGGCGGCTGTCCGAGGCCGGGATCTCGTTGCAGGGGCGCGGCGAGATCCTGCGGCGCAACTACCGCAACCGCACCGCGATCGTCGAGCAGGCCGGGGAGCTCGACGCGGTCAACCGGTTCGACGACCTCGACGGCGGCCCGACCGTCCCGCTGCGCTCGGCGCTGCCGGTGCTGCGCGGCGGGCGAGTCGTCGAGTGGCAGGGCGACGACCAGGACGAGGCGCTGGTGTCCGCGCTCCGGCGGCTCGAAGACGACACCGCCGCAGCCGTGCTCACCTGCACCAACGGCGCCGCCGAGCACTGGGAACGGGTGCTGCGCAAGGCGGGTTTCGCGGTTCGGCCGCTGGACCGCTGGGATGGCCGGGAGTCCGGGCCGATCCACGTCGGCACCGTGCACCGTGCCAAGGGCACCGAGTTCCGCAGCGTGTTCCTGCCTGACGAGCGGTTGCTGTCAGGCGGCTACCGGGAAGAGCGCGAGGCGCTGCACCGGCAACGCCTGGTGGCCCTGACGCGAGCCCGCGACTTCCTGTGGATCGGCACCGTCGTCGCGTCGTGAGCGCGGTTCTCACCGCTCACGAACCGCAAGAGCGCTGAATCCGGTTCTCACCGCTCACGATCGGCTTGCGCCAGGCACACGATCGCCGCGGTGGCCGACGACGGCAGGGCACCCCAGCGCTCGGCGACGTGCACGGTGAAGGCCTCGCGGAGCTCGTTGCCCAGGGCTTCGCCCTCGTCCGTCAGGCTCAGCCGGCTGATCCGGCGGTCGCTGCTATCCGCCACGCGCGTCAGCAGGCTGCGCCGCTCCAGCCGGTCGACCATGCCGGTGATGTTGGTCTTGTCGCAGCCGAGCAGGGCCGCGAGTTCACCGAAGGACGGCGTGCGGTCCTTGAGCAGGCACAGCAGCTCCACCTGTTGCGGTGTCAGCCCGAAGCGGCGAGCGATGACCGCGTAGAGCCCGCGCAGTTCGCGATGCAGGGCCATCAGGGCGCGCGAGAAGTCCGGGTCCATCCGCGCAGGCTATCCCGAATGTTGACAATCTCGACAAATTTAGTTAATGATCTCGACTATTATCTCTACCGACGGAGGAGAACGTGGACGGAGTCGCCCTGGTGACCGGGAGCTCGCGCGGCATCGGCCGGGCCATCGCCGAACGGCTCGGTGCCGACGGCATGAGCGTGGTCGTCAACTACCGGTCCGACCGGGCCGCCGCCGACGAGGTCGTCGCCAAGATCGAAGCCGTCGGCGGGCGGGCGACGGCGGCGCAGGCCGACGTCACCGACCCGGCCCAGCTGCGCGCCCTCTTCGACGCCGCGGAACAGCACTTCGGCGGCCTCGACGTCTTGGTGAACAACGTCGGCACCGCCCGCTTCTCGCCCATCGCCGAGGCGACCGACGACGACTTCGACGTGCTGTTCGGCACCAACGCCCGCGCCACCTTCATAGCCCTGCGGGAGGCGGCGAACCGGCTGCGCGACGGCGGCCGGATCGTGGTGATCTCCAGCGGCGTCACCGCGGTGAACCGGCCCGGCACCGGCCTCTACGGCGCCGCCAAGGCCGCCGGCGACCAGCTGGTCCGGGTGCTGGCGAAGGAATTGGGGCCGCGCCGGATCACCGTGAACAGCGTGTGCCCCGGCGCGACCCGAACGGATGCGCTGACCACGA
The DNA here is from genome assembly GCF_056431445.1 of Saccharopolyspora sp. NPDC045941. Classification (NCBI taxonomy): domain Bacteria; kingdom Bacillati; phylum Actinomycetota; class Actinomycetes; order Pseudonocardiales; family Pseudonocardiaceae; genus Saccharopolyspora; species Saccharopolyspora sp. NPDC045941. The sequence continues at coordinate 259,270 of NZ_JBWKKU010000002.1, read as the reverse complement.
TCCAGCCCGGGTCGGCCATCGAGAAGATGGCGGCGGAAACGCCGCTGGGCCGCATCGCCGAGCCCGGCGACATCGCCGACATCGCGGCGTTCCTGGCCTCCGACGACAGCCGCTGGGTCACGGGCCAGGTGATCAACGCCGGCGGCGGCACGTTCTGAGCCGTCCGGTCGTGAGTGGTGGTGGCCGCTCCAGCGACCACAGCCACTCACGACGGCGAAAGGCGTCAGCGCAGGTTCCCGGCGCCCATCGGGGAGAACTCGCGCAGCGCCCGGTCCACCCTGGCCAGGGTGTCGGCGTGCAGGCCGATCCGGGCCGCTTCGAGGTTCTCGGTGATGTGCGCGGGCGTCCGCGATCCGGGGATCGGCACCACGGCCGGATCCTGGTGCAGCAGCCAGGAAAGCGCGAGCTGACCGGGCGAGATGCCCAGTTCTGCGGCCAGCGACCGGATCGGCGCGTAGCGGTCGTTGTTGGCGGCCAGGTGCGCCGCGTCGAAGCGCGGGATGTTGCGCCGGAAGTCGCCCTCGGAGACCTCCCGGACCGTGCCGGTGAGGAACCCGCCGCCCAGCGGGCTCCACGCCACCACGCCCACCCCCAGTTCGCGGGCGGCGGCGAGCAGGTCCGCGTCGATCGGCTGCCACATCGACCACTGGGTCTGCACCGCGGCGACCGGGTGCACGGCGTGCGCCCGGCGCAGCTGCTCCGCATCCACATTGGACAGACCGAGGTGCCGGACCAGCCCGTCCCGGATCAGCTCGGCGACCGCGCCCACGGTGTCCTCGATCGGCACGACCGGGTCCGGGAAGTGCGGGTAGTACAGGTCGATCCGGTCGGTGCCGAGGTTGGCGAGGCTCTGCTCGGCGTAGCCGCGGACGTGCTTCGGCTCGGCGTTCACCGCCAGCTCGCCGAAGGCGTAGTTCACCGGGAACTGGTGCGACTCCGCGCCCTCCGGGATCCGGAAGCCGAACTTCGTGGCGATCACGACGTCATCGCGCCGGCCGCGCACGGCCTCGCCGATGATGCGCTCGTTGTGCCCGTCCGCGCCGTAGCCGTCGCTGGTGTCGATGAACGTCGTGCCCGCGTCGAGCGCGTGGCGCAGCGCCCGGACCGCCCGGTCGTCGTCGATCTCGCCGTACATGCCGGGCGACAGCACCATCGCGCCGAATCCGATGGCCGAAACGTCGAGGCCGCCCAGGGTCCGGGCGGGAAGTTCTCCAGTCATGGCAACGATCTTCCGGCCGATCCGGCACGATGTCGAAGATCCGCTGCTATAACCGATGGTTATGGACGTCCACCTGCGACACCTGCGGTACTTCCTCGCGGTGGCCGAGGAGCTGCACTTCACCCGGGCCGCGCAACGGCTCTTCGTCTCGCAGCCCGCGCTGTCGAAGCAGATCCGGGTGCTCGAACGCGAGCTCGGCTTCGACCTCTTCGAGCGCCGATCGCGCGACGTGCTGCTCACCCCGCAAGGCGAAGCGCTGCTGCCCGGAGCCGCCGCGACGGTCGCCGCGTGGGAACGCGCGCAGCAAGCCGCACGAGAAGCGGCGGAGCAGCGCGAACTGGTCGTCGGCATGCAGACCGCCGTCGGCCGCGGCCTGCAGCGCCGGGCGATGCGCCGGTTCGGCGAGCAGATGCCGGACTGCCGCGTGGTCCTGCGGCTCGTGGACTGGACGGACCCGACCGCGGGACTCGCGGACGGCAGCTCCGACGTCGCGTTCGTCTGGCGGCCGGTGCAACCGCGCGACATCAGCACCCGGACGTTGTTCAGCGAGCGGCGGGTGATCGCCCTGCCGGACGATCACGCGCTGGCGGGCAAGGCGGAAATCCCGTTCGCCGACCTGCTCGACGAACCGTTCATCGCGCTCCCACCGGAAGCGGCCGAGCTCCGCGACTTCTGGCTGGCCACCGATGCCCGGCAGGGCCGCGCGCCGGTGATCGGCGCGGTCGCGGAGGCGGCGGACGAGGTGTTCGAGGCCATCGCGGCGGGGCTGGGCGTGGTGCTCCTCGCGGAGGGCAACGCGGAGCTCTACGCCCGCCCCGGCATCACCACGCGGCCGGTCGCCGGGTTGTCCCCGGCGGAGCTCGCCATCGCCTGGCGCGCCGAAGACACGCGCCCGGCGGTCCGGGCCTTCCTCACGGCCCTGGCAGCTGAGCCGCCGCGCTCGGATTCCTCCCGGTTTTAGGCGAAATCGGAAACCACCAGGCAGCCCCGACTCCGGCAGAGATGTCCGATTTTGCCTAAATTCGGGCGTTTTCGCGCCCACTGGGTGGAATTGCGGGCCGCGGCAGGAATTGTCCGGCGCCGGGCGACGTCTCCCAGAACGTCGATCCTCGCTTAGGAGAACAGGTGACCTCTGCCCCGCCGGCCCCGCATGCCCCGGCGACCGACAAGCCCCAGCCCGGGCGTCTGTCACGCAACGCCGCGTTCTGGACCCTCGCCGCCACGCTGCTCGCCTTCATGTGCGCCGCCGCGGCCCCGTCCCCGCTCTACTCCGTCTACCAGGCCGAATGGCACTTCTCCGCGATCACGCTCACAGTGGTCTTCGCGGTCTACGCGATCGCGCTCCTCGCTGCGCTCGTCACCGTCGGCGCCCTGTCCGACCACATCGGTCGGCGCCCGGCGCTGCTCACCGCGCTCGCCACCCAGGCCGTCGCCATGCTCGCGTTCATCACCGCCGATAGCAGCGGCTGGCTCCTCGCGGCACGCATCTTGCAAGGCCTCGCAACGGGTTTGGCGACCGGCGCGACCAGCGCCTGCCTGGTCGACCTCCGCCCGAAGCTGGCCCCGCTGATCAACACCGCCACCCCGGGCATCGGCCTCGGCGCGGGCGCGATCGGTTCGGGCCTGCTCGTCGAGTACGCGCCCGCCCCGACCACGCTGGTCTACGTGCTGCTCCTCGCGGCGTGCGCGGTGGCCGCCGTCGGCATCGCGCTCATGCCCGAGACGTCGCCGCGACGGCCAGGTGCGCTGGCTTCGCTGCGGCCCAGGATCGGCGTGCCCGCCGACGCCCGCGGCCGGTTCCTCACCGTGGTGCCGATCCTGATCACCACCTGGTCGATGACCGGCTTCTACATGTCGCTGGGCCCGTCCCTGGCCATCGAGCTGCTGGGCATCACCAACCACCTGGTGGGCGGCTTCGTGGTCTGCTGCCTGATGGGCACGAGCGCGATCGGGTCGGTCGCGTTCCGCAGCGTCGCCCCGCGCACCGCGATCATCGCCGGCGTGCCGACGCTGCTGGTGGGCCTGGCCGGCACCCTCGCCGCGCTGGCCACGACCTCGGCGCCGTTGTTCTTCGGCAGCACGGTGATCACCGGATTCGGCTTCGGCGCCGCGTTCCTCGGCGCGTTCGGCAGCGTGTCCCGGCTGGCTGCGCCGGACAGCCGCGCGGCCCTGTTCGCGACGGTGTACACGGTCAACTACTCGGCCTTCAGCCTCCCGGCGGTGGCGGCGGGCATCGCCGTGACGTGGGTCGGCCTGGGCGTGACCGCCAACGCCTACGCGATCGCCGTCGCGGTGGTGGCCGCCGTCGGCCTGCTCGCCGCGCTGCGGGCCGAGCACTGATTAGCGAGCCCTAGGGGCCGGATCGGGGAGATTCCCGGGGTGCCGCCGGATGTCCGCAGGTGAGGCGATCCGCAGTCTGGTGCGGTGTCGAAGCGAAACTCGCAGCGGTGGCGGCAGGCCGTCGTCTGGCTGCACGTGATCACCTCCGTGGGCTGGATGGCCCAGGCACTGGTGCTTTTCACCCTGCTGGCGACGAGCACCACCAGCGACGACCCCGCGGTCCGGATCGGCGCGACCTCGATGGCGCACGTCGTGGACACGCAGCTGCTCGCGCCGTTCGCCAACGCCGCGGCGTTCACCGGCTTCATGCTCGCGGCGTCCACGCCCTGGGGCTTCTTCCGGAACTGGTGGGTGCTGGCGAAGTTCGCGATCACCATCGTCCAGCTCTACGCCGGGATCTTCCTCCTCTCCGACGCGCTGGAAGCCTCGGTCGAAGCCGCCCGGGCGGGGCTGGCCCCGCCACCGGCGCTGCTGGTCGGCACCGCGCTGATGGCCTCGGCGATCGCCTTCCAGGCGTGGCTGTCCGTCGCCAAGCCCTGGCGCCGCACCGGTTGGGCGGCGAAGGAGAAGCTGCCGACAGCCTCGAACCGCGTCTTCGCCGCGACGGTGGCCGCGCCGCTGATCGACATCGCGATCGGCCTGGCCCTCGGCTTCCCCTCCCCGCTGTGCCAGCTCGTCGTCCTGGCCGCCCGCCTCATCGCCCGGCGACGGCAGCTCCGGCCTCAGCTCGCCGGGAGCCGGTTGGCGTAGATCGCGACGCTGCCGATCAGCAGCAGGGCGACCATCGAGAGCAGGCCCACCACCGTGCTCCCGGTGGCGTCCTTGACGAAGCCGATCAGCGTCGGGCTGATGAACCCGCCGAGCAGGCCGATGCTGTTGATCAGCGCGATCCCGCCGGCCGCCGCCGTGCCCTTCAGGTAGGTCGACGGCATCGCCCAGAACACCGTGTACGACGCCCACATGCACGCGGTGGCGACGATGATGGCGATCAGCGAGATGGCGAAGCTGCTGGCCGTGAAGGCAGCGACAGCGAGCGCGATCGCGCTGATCAGCGCGGTGATCGAGCTGTGCAGCCGGCGCTCGCCGGTGCGATCCGAACGCCGCCCCAGCACGATCATCAGCACGATCGCGAACGCGTACGGCAGCGCCGAGTAGAGGCCGATCGTGACGGTGTCGGTGAGCCCGTTCTCCTTGAGGATCGTCGGCAGCCAGAAGCTCACCGCGTACAGGCCGCTGATCAGGCAGAAGTAGCCGATCGCCAGGGCGTAGACGCGCGGGTCGCGCAGCACCTCCCGGAAGTCGTGCTTGCCCTTGCCCCGGTCCACCGCGAGGTCCCGGCGCAGCAGCTCCTTCTCCTCGGCGCTGAGCCACTTCGCCTGGTCCGGGGTGTCGACCAGCGTCAGCCAGACGACGACCGCGAGCACCACGCACGGCAGGCCTTCCAGCAGGAACATCCACTGCCAGCCGTGCAATCCGGCGACGCCCTCGAAGTGGGTGATCAGCCACGAGGAGACCGGACCGCCGAGCATCGAGCCGATCGGGCCGGGCAGCATCAGCAGCCCCATCGCCGCCGCCATCCGCGCCGGCGGGTACCAGTAGGTGAGGTAGAAGATGATGCCGGGCGCGAAGCCGGCCTCGAACACGCCGAGCAGGAAGCGCAGGACGTAGAACGACGTCGCGTCGCTGACGAACATCATCGCCGCCGAGGTGAGCCCCCAGAGGACCATGATGCGGAAGATCGTCTTGCGGGTGCCGATCTTCGCCAGCAGCAGGTTGCTGGGCACCTCGAAGATCACGTAGCCGAGGAAGAAGATCCCGGCGGCCAGCCCGTAGACCGACTCGCTGATCCCGACGTCCTCCTGCATCTGCAGCTTGGCGAACCCGATGTTGACGCGGTCCAGGTACGCGAAGGTGTAGCAGAGGATGAGCAGCGGCAGGATCCGCCAGCCCACCCGCCGGTACAGGGCGTCGGGTGCCACGGCGGTGTTGGTCATGGTTGCTCCGTGCGGTTGCGGTGGCGACCGAAGATCGGTTCGCCGGGCAGGCGGTCGAGTTGGATCTGCTCGTCGCGGACCACGAAGGTGCCGCCCACGAGCACGTGGTCGATCCCGGTGGAGGGCCGGACCTGGGTTGCGGTGGCGCCGCTGGCGATCGCGCCGGGGTCGAACACCACGATGTCGGCGTCGGCGCCGACCTGGATCCGGCCCTTGCGCCTCATCGCGGGCGCCGCGGCTTCGAGGATCTGCGCCGGCAGCAGGGTGCAGCGCCGGACGGCTTCGGCCAGCGACAGCACGCCGAGCTCGCGGACCAGCCAGCCGAAGGTCCGCGCGTAGCAGCCGACGCTGCGCGGATGTGTGAGGACGTCGCCGGCGACCGGCCAGGCGTCGCCGGCCTGCCCCGCCAGCGGCACCGCGTCCGAAGCGATCGCGGTGTCGGCGAACAGCAACGAGCGCTGCAGCGTCGCCAGATCCGCCGGATCGGTTTCGTCGAGCCAGTCGAAGAGGATCAGCGCGCCGGGATCGGCTTCCCGCAGCTCCGCCAGCCGCGCGGCGTCCGCGACGCGCTCCCCCGTGGCCAGGCAGAGGATGTTCTTCGGCACCATCCCGAGCCGGTGCAGCAGCTCGGGTGCCAGGAACGCCGCACCGATCACCGTCGACGCCGAGCCGTACGGATACGCCTCGGTGGTGACCTGCAGGCCGTATCCCCTGGCGCGGTCCACCGCGCCCGCGATGTCGTCGATCATCCGGTTCGACGTGCTGTTGATGTGGCACATGTGCATGTGCGCGCCGGTCCCGGCCGCCGCCGCGATCACCTCCAGCGCGCCTTCCAGCGAGGTCCCGGGCTCCTCCGTGGAGATGAAGCGGGTGTGGGTGAAGGTCGGCACGCCGAGCCGCGCGGCCAGCGAGGCCACCGCGAAGTACTCGTCGCGGCCCGAGTCGGGCGCGTAGCCGACGAGCACCCCGATGCCGAGAGCCCCGTCGTGGATCTGCTCTTCCAGCAGGTCCAACACCCGAGCCACATCGCGGGCACCGGCGGGCCGACGCCAGTTCGGCGCGCCCTGGTGCTTCGAGAACATGCCGAACGACGTGCCCAGCGCAGCGTCGTCGAGCAGCCGCATCCGGGCCAGCGCCCAGCCCGCGGAGTAGCCGAAGTTGATCGGCCGCCCTTCGGCGGTCGCCTCGGCGTAGGCGGTCCGGACCGGCAGCGCACCGGCTTCCAGCTCCAGCGCCGTGGTCACGCCGTCGAGGGCCTGCAACCGCAGTCCGGTGACCGTCTGCGCGTGGCTGTGCATGTCGATGAAGCCCGGCGCGAGCACGCGGTCGGAGACGTCGACGACCGCATCGCCGGTCAGCCGGGACGCCGAGACGGCCGCGATCCGGCCGCCGCTGATGCCGACGTCGCGCACCTCGTCCAGGCCGGTCTCCGGGTCGATCACCCGCGCACCCGCCAGGACCAGTTCGAACCGCTGCTCGCCGCTCACCATGCGATGCAGCGTGGGGAAACCTCGTCACAACAACCGCAGAACGATGGATATCTCCGCGAGGTGCGGTTTGAATGTCGGAAAACGACGCGGCCGTCATCCGGCCGTCACGCGCGAGGAGGTCGCCCGGTGCTGGACGAAGTGGATCTCGCGCTGGTGGACGCCCTGCAGATCAACCCGCGAGCGAGCTGGACCGCGCTGGCGGAGGTGCTGGAGCTGGCGCCGATCACGCTGGCGCGCCGCTGGCAGCGGCTCACCGACGCCGGCGCCGCCTGGATCACCGTGGCGCTGGGCAACAGCTCGGCGAAGGGCGCGACCATCGAGTTCGCCTGCGCGCCCGGCACCGAGCTGCGGGTCGCCGAGAAGCTCGCCGAACTGCCGCACGTGATCACCGTCGGCGTGACCACCGGCGAGTACCAGGTCTTCGCGCTCGTCATGGCGCCGACGCTGGGCGCGATCTCCAACGTGCTGGTGCGGACCCTGCCGGTGCCGGCGGAGGTCACCAGGCTCCGCAGCCACGTCTTCGGCAGCACCTTCGGCGGCATCATCTGGCGGCTCGGCGTGATGAACCGGAGCCAGGCCGAGCAGGTCCGCGAAGCGGTCGGGCCGAGGCCGCGCGAGATCCGGCCGTTCGGCGCCGCCGACCGGGCCCTGTTCCTGGCGCTCGGCGACGACGGCAGGCGCAGCTACGCGAGCCTGGCGGCCGAGCTGAACACCTCGCCGCAAGCGGTGAAGCGCCGCCTCGACCGGCTCCGCCGCCACGGCGACATCGCGTTCCGCTGCGACGTGGCCCGCCCGCTGGCGGGCTGGCACGCGATGGCGCTGCTGTGGCTGGCGGTTCCGGACACGGAGGTGCAGCGCATCGGCAAATCCCTCGGCGGCTGGCCGGAAACCCGGCACTGCGCGGCGGTCGCGAGCCCGGCGAACCTGGGCCTGATCGTGGGCCTGCGCTCGCTGAGCCACCTGGACGAACTGCTGATCCGGATCGCCCACGACCACCCCGACGCCGAGGTGGTGGACCGGAAGCTGGTCCTGCGCACGACCAAGGTCCACGGCCGGATCCTCGACGACGAGGGCCGGAGCACCAGGGTCGTCCCGGTGGATCCCTGGGCGGCCCTCCCGGCGTAGCGGAGTCCTTTGGACTTGCTGCAGAGGCCGGTGCGGTAGGGCGGGGTTTCGAAGGGGCGCAGCCGCTTGGCCCACCTGCGCAACCGGCACCACCACGCAGAACGAGTCTGGAACGAGCTCGATGCCGACCCGAAAGACTCACGGGTCGGCCGACAGCGTCAACCCGTGCTCGTGCGCGTAGATGACCGCGTGCACCCGGGTCCGCAGGCCGAGCTTGGCGAGGATCCGCGCGACGTGCGTCTTGACCGTGCCCTCCTCGATCCACAACGCCCGCGCGATCTCGCCGTTGCTCAACCCGCGCGCGACCTGCAGCAGCACTTCGTGTTCCCGTGCGGTCAGCCGGGCGAGATCCGAGCCGGCGGGCTGCGGTGAAAGCCGCGCGAAGCGGCGGACCAGCCGCCCGGTGACCTGCGGATCGATCAGGCCCTGGCCACGGGCGGCAGCGCGCACGGCGTCGACGAGTAGCTGCGGATTGTTGTCCTTGAGCAGGAATCCGGTGGCGCCGACCCGCAAAGCCTCGAAGAGGTACTCGTCCAGGTCGAAGGTCGTCAGCGCGATGACCGCCGGAACGTGCGCGGCATCCGGCGCGGTGAGCGTCCGGATGACGGCGATCCCGTCCAGCCTGGGCATCCGGATGTCGACAACGGCGACGTCAGGTCGGCGGGATCGCGCCTGCCGGATCGCCTCGGCACCATCGGCGGCCTCGGCGACCACCCGCACGCCCGGCGTTGTGTCGAGGACGAGCCGCAGCGCGGACCGCACCGCCGCCTGGTCATCGGCGATCAGCACCCGAATCGTCACCGCGTCGCCCTCTCCGTCGGCAGGGTCGCCCGAACCAGCCAACCGTGCGGCCGCCTGAGCGTGATCAGCAGGCTGCCACCGAGCAGGTGCGCGCGTTCCCGCATGCCGCGAATGCCGTGTCCCTCGGCTGCGAGGTCACGCGACGGGCCATCGTCCTCGACCGCGATCGTGACCTCCTCGGCCGCGTACCCGATCTCCACCCTGATCCCGTCGGCGCGGGCATGCCGGACGGCGTTGGTCAGCGCCTCCTGGGCCAGCCGATAGCCACCGTGCTCGACCAGCGGCGGCAGTGCGGTGACCTTGCCGTGCCGGACAACGGTGATCGGGCACTCCGATGTGGACAACCGATCGGCCAACGCGTCGACGTCGTCCAGGGCGGAGCCACCGGGGTCGTCGTCGTGACGCAGCGTCTCCAACAGCTCGCGAACCTCCCCCAAAGCGGCTGCGGCGAGGGAATCGACCGTGCCGAAAGCGGTCCCCGCAGCGGGCGGGAGGTCGCGCAGTGCGTAGACCGCGGAACCGACCTGCATCCGGATGGCCGTCAGATGGTGCCCCACCGCGTCGTGCACCTCGCGGGCGATCCGGCCGCGCTCCTCGGCCAACGCCCGGCTCGCTTCCGCTCGATGCAGCCGGGCCGCCTGCTCGGCGCGTTCCCCGTGCAACCGCATCGCGTAGCCGACCGCCACCGGAGCGATCCCGGTGATCACCGCCTCGGCGAACAACTCAGTGCCGAACTGCCCGGCGGGCAGCACCGACGCGTACATCAACAGCCAACACACGGACGCCGCGAACACCGGCGCAACGCGCTGCGGACGGTTGTAGGCGGCCGAGCAGAACGCGATCATCGCCACGGGCTTCCCGGACCAGCCCTGCAACGACGATCCGGCCAGCACGACTACAGCTGCGACGACGGCGACGGACAGCGGCAGCCTGCGGCGCAATGCCAGCGGCGCCGTCACAGCGAGGCTGAAACCAGCGACCGCGAACACCGGCGCCGTGCCCTGCCACATCGCCGCAGCGGCCACGACCACGGCAGCTACGCCGGCCAGCACGGTGTCCCGCGTCGTCGGGCCGAGGCGACGCCACAAACGCCCTGGGGGCGAGGCCGGCAGCCCCGCCCCCGACATGCGCACGCTCATCGGACGTTTGTAGCCGATCAAACGGCCGAGCAGTGCGCGTCCGGAGGCGGCAGCTCACCAGCGGTCAAGTAGCGGTGCACGTGGTCCCGTACGCACCTGTTCCCGCTCAGGTAGAGCGCGTGGTTCCCCTCCGCGGGCAGGTACCGGGCACCAGGCAGCTGCGATGCCACGAGCCGGCCGTGTTCTGGCGGGGCGCCACCATCGTTGCTGCCGTTGGCGATCAGGACCGGCGGCAAGCCCGGGGCCGGCTGAAGCGGGTGCGGCGGGAAGCTACCGGTGCGCGGCAGCCCGGCGCACCTGCCGACAGTCGTCCAGAGCATGCCCCAGCCCAACCGCGGTGCCACCTCGGCGCGAAGCCTGGCCTCGGCGCGCTTCATCTCGTCGTAGCCGGTGGGGTATGCGAGATCCACGCACGACGCGATCCCCATCAACGCCGCCCCGGGCACGTCCGGTTGCGGAGGCGGCGCCGATGGCGGAGCGAACGCCGTCGCATCGCCGGAGTCCGCAGCGGCCAGGCCGGTCGCCAACGCGGGCCAGTTGTCCTCCCGACGCACCTTCTCCCCGGTCGACGCGACGATCCGCTCGGCCCCGACGACGACGTCCGGGCCGGCCCCGGGAGCGGGGATCGGTTCCAGCCCGGCCCCGGCGATCAGTTTGTCCCATGTGGACAGAACATCCCGGCCCGCCAACGCGCAGCTGGATTCCGCCTGGCACCAATCGGCGAACCGCTGCAGGTTGTTCTCGAGCGTCGCAGCCTTGGGCGCGACCCAGTCGTACAGCTCGCGGCTGATGTGCTCGCCCACGCTGTCCAGGTACATCCGCCCGACGCGCCCGCCGAACAGCTCCGCATACGCCTGGCCGTACATGGTGCCGTAGGAGTTGCCGAAGTAGTTGAGCTCGGGCTCGCCCAACGCCACGCGGATGGCGTCCAGATCGTGGGCCACCTGCCAGGAGCTGAGGTTGCCGTGCAGCGGGCCCATCGCGGGTTCGCAGGCCTCGGCGAAGCGGCGATCGGCCAGCGCGTACTCCCCGTAAGCCTCGCGATCCGGGGGCGGCAACTCCGCCGCGAACGGCATCGGCTCCGGGCACGTCACACCACTGCTCTCCCCCATGCCCCGGGGATCGAAGAGCACCACATCGAACCAGTTGGTCAACTCGTCGAGCTGGCGTTGCACGGCAGGCAAGGCGAAGAGCACCGGGTTCGGCCCGCCGGGGTTGACCACCAGCGTGCCGAGCTTGGTCGCCTGATCGCGGGCGGGAAGCTTCCCCAATCCGATCTCGATCTGCGCTCCCCCGGGCTGCGACCAATCCGCGGGAACGGCGATCTCGCCGCACCGCAGACCGTCGAAGCAGTCCCGCCAGGCGACGGAATCCCCGCTCGCACGTGGCGGCTGCGCCGACGCCGAACCCGCCACCACCCCGCCGAGCACGGCGACGGCACCGAGCAAACTCGCGATCTTCGTCTTCATGCCGCCAGCCTGGTCGCCCGAGCCGCGGCCGGTCGTCAGCCTTCCGGCAGATCTTCCTCCCCGCCGATGGCTTCCGCCTGGACAAACGCTCGACCAGGCGGGTCCCGTGAGTGCTTTTTGCCGCTATATCGACAAAAAGCACTCACGGCCCGGAGCCGGCTCAGGACTCGCCGGCGACGCCGAGTTCGTAGGCGTGCAGGGTGTCGATGAACATCCGCCGCTGCTCGGGCGTCAGCGGCGCGAGCGCGTTGCGCCACGCGTCGGCGCCGCGGGCCAGCCAGCCGTCGATCGCGGGCAGCATCTCGTCGGTGATGCTGACGATCCGCCGTCGCCGGTCCGCCTCGTCCTCCCGCCGCTCCAGGACGCCTTTGCGGCTCAGCTCGCCGACCATCAGGCTCACCGTCGTCGGCGCCACTTCCAGCCTGGTGGCCAGCTCGTTCACCGTCATCGGCCCGTCGAAGAGCAGGTAGGACAGCAGCGAAAGGTGCCGCGGCGCAAGCGCGAGCGACTGGAGCTCGTCGGGGATCCGCAGCTTCTTGGCGCGCCCGACCAGCCGCGGCATGAGCAGCAGCAGCGCCCGGATCGCATCATCGACGCCCGGATCACGGTCCTTCGTTGACATTGACCACGTCCAACCAATATCTTTGTTCACAAAGAAGCTTTGCTTTCAAAGCAAACCTTCTCCTCCATCGATGCTACGACGACCGAAGGGGCCGACCATGCCGCACTTCACCGTGAAACTGCACGAAGAGATGCTCGACGGGAGCACCGAGCGCAAGCTCATCGAAGCCCTGACCAATGCGGCGACCGAGGTCTACGGGGAGAACTTCCGGCCACTGGTGGTCGTGGAACTGTTCGGAATCCCCCGCCACCGCTGGGGTTCCGGCGGAGCGCCGGCGACGCGGGAGGCGGTGCAGGTCACCCTGAACATGCGCGAAGCGGGCCTGACCCGCCTCGACCCGGCGGTACTGATCACGTCGATGACCGAGGCGGCGACGGAGGTCTTCGGCGACCAGATCCGGGGGGACGTGACCGTCCACCTGGTCGGCGTCCCCCAGGGACGCTCGGGAGTCGGCGGCGAGGTCGCCTGACGGCGGCCATACCGGCGCTGCGATCCACCTCGGCGATGAACTGATCCGAACACCCTGGCGGCAGCGGAGCTCCTCACGAGAAACTGACCACCATGAACCGGTCGCCGCGGCTGTCCCGCGCCCAGCAGCGTGCGATCGAGCGGGTGGCCTCGCGCAGCGGAGGTGGCACCGTCGACCCGTCGCTGCGGGTGACACTGCACTTCCACCCGGATCGGCTGCTGGCCGGGGTGCCGATCCTGGAAGCGATGGCACGGGACGGCGTCTACCGGAGCCAGTTCGAGACCGGCACCAGCAACGGCGGGCTGACGGCGCATCCGGGTGGCGATCGGTGGGAGTGGGAGAGCCGCATCTTCGCGGGCGCGTACGACCACTCGCCCCCACCGGAACGACCCAAGTACGGATCGTTGAACTACCGCCACCGGCTGGTGGGCGCCTCTCCCCGCTTCGGCTCGGCACACCTTCGACTGCGGCCGGAGACCATGGAGCGGGTGACGTTCTGCTACCCGGACAGCGTTTTCGAACCGACCGACTTCGGGGTGGCGGCCAAGGCGTCGCCGTTGATCGCCATGGCGACCGGTGACGCCAAGGACGCGTTGGACGACTACATCGAGGCCCAGATCCACGGCCCGGTGACCCTGGCCGAAGACGTAGAAGCCCTGGTCCTCGATCCCTGCTATCGCGACACGAACATCGAGCACGCGGCGAACCGGCTGGGGTGCCGACTCGAATTCCACCCCGGATTCCGCCTGCGGGCAGCGGAGTTGCGCCGCAATCCGGAGTACCGAGGACGCCAGTACGTTGAGCTCGGCCTCTCGCTGATGGACCAGGAGGGACTGACCCCGAAGGTCATCGGAGATGCGTCCCGAACGGGAAGCTACGACGAACAAGCACTGAAGCGCGTCTGGCACTGCACAGCCCGCTTCGGCACTCCAGAACTGGCGAACGACGACCACCGCCCCCAGTAGACGAGCGGAGCCGTTCCCAAGACCGGCCCCGGACACACCGGATGTCCCGAACTACGCGGTCCGGACGGCCTCGAACCCGGTCAGCATGGCGTCGAGCGCGAAGTCGAAGCGGGAGTTCGCCCCCGGGGCGGCGTTCGACGCGGGCGGCGGCCTCGGCCAGCAGCGGGAACTCTTCGCTGTCCACATCGGACAACTGCTGCACCTGCTCGAACGCCTCCAACCGACCACCTTCGGGACGCATGGTCGTCACGACGTGCCCGACGACGAATCCGGACAACGAGTGCAGCACGTCCAGGCCGACGTCCAGCGGGAAGCCCGCGGCGCACAACGACCCGAGCGCGTCCTCCATGATCCGCAGGTTCCTCTCGGTCACCGCGGGCCGCGACACGACCAGAGGGATCGCGTTCGGGTGTGCGAGCAGCGCAGCCAGCAGGGAGTGCGCGTAGGCACGGAGCCCGGCCTGCCACGACCCGCTCTCGATCCGCGGCGGAACGGCCTCGGGCCCCACAAGCGCAACCCCATGAAACGACCAAGACAAGGCACTGCCCCCAACCAGCCCGGAAACGCCCCGCAGGATCGACCCATGGAACGACCAAGACAAGGCACTGGCCCCCAACCAGCCCGGAAACGCCCCGCAGGATCGACCCATGGAACGACCAAGACAGGGCGCTGGTCGGCGACCAGGCCGGGAACGCTCCGCCCGCAAGGAGCCCGCGAAAGGAGCCCATCGCACCGTGGGGGGCTTGGGGGGCTCGGCCCCCCAAAATGATCCGAAAACGAGGAGAGGCGAGCGCTCTACGCGAGCACTCGCCTCCCACCGAAGTGGAGGTGCCGGGAATCGAACCCGGGTCCTCCGTCGCCTCACCAAGACTTCTCCGTGCGCAGTCCGCTGTGTCTCTGCTCGGCTTCACCGGTCCCGCGAACTAGCCGGTGTGACAAGCCCAGTCGCTGTTCGATGTCCCACCAGGTCCCGCGACCGGACCTGGCGGTTAGAGCCTCCTAGCTGATGCCGGATCCCGGGTCGGAGGCAATCCCGGTCCGACAGAGTCGCTCCTCGCTCAGGCGGCGAGGGCGAACTCGCGCTGACTCTTGTCGGCGCTTATTCGATTGCGGCGACGCTCACGGTGGCCTCCCGCCTACACCGGCACGCTTCCCTTGGATCAACGTACGGAGTCGAAACCGTTCACCCCCTTGCAGCCGGCTCGTCTTTCGAACCGGTGTACACCAGCATAACGCCTCGCGCCCCGGCGATCATTCCCATATCCCGTAAACGATCAAGTTCCGAGCCCGAGCAGCCGGGACGGCGTGCCGTGCAGCACGGCGCGCAGGAAGTCCGGGCCGAGGCGGTCGTCGGCTTCGGCCCAGCTCGCGATGGCCGCGAGCTGTTCGGCGTACGGGTACGGGATGTTCGGGAAGTCGGTGCCCAGCACGATCCGGTCGGGGTGGGCGGCCAGTCTGGCCGGCCAGTCCGCGGGCAACGGCGCGATCCGTTCGGTGAATGCGGTTCCGATCATCGTGGTGTCGAGGTGCACGCCCGGATAGCGGTCCACGAGGTCCAGCGCCACCCCGTAGTCGGGCATGCCCGCGTGCGCCAGCACCGCGAGCAGCCGCGGGTGGCGCCGCAGCACGCCTTCGAACACGTCGAGCCCGGTGTGCTCGCCCTTCCGCGGGCCGTCGCCGCAGTGCACCACGGCCGGCACGCCCGCCTCGGCGAGCAGTCCCCATGCCGGATCGAGCAACTCGTCGCGCGGGTCGAAGGCTCCGACCTGGACGTGCACCTTCACGCACCGCGCCCCAGCGTCGAGCGCTTTGGCCAGGTAGTCCGCGACGTCGGGTTCCGGGAAGATCGTCGCCGTCGGCACCGCGTCAGGCGTGCGCCCGGCGAAGTCGATCGCCCAGCCGGTCAGCCAGGCCGCCATGTCCGGCCGGTGCGCGTAGACCAGCGGCGCGAAGGTCGTCACCCCGAGATCGCGGAGCGCCTGGATCCGGGCCTCCTCGGCGTACCGGTAGTGGATCGGCCACTCGAAGCCGTAGTTCGTGCGCGCCGCGTCGAAGTAGGCCCAGACCTTGTTCAGGACTCGTTCCGGCAGGAAGTGCGTGTGGATGTCGACCAGCCCGGGCAGCCCCAGCTCGGCCACCCAGGCGGGCACATCCGCGTCGCTGCGCGGCGGCACTACCGCATGCCCTTGCGAGCCCGACCGATCGCCTTCTGCATCTCGCGGTCCGCGTCGCGCTTGGCCAGGTCCTGCCGCTTGTCGTGGGCCTTCTTGCCTCGTGCGAGGGCGAGTTCGACCTTCGCCTTCCCGTCGCTGAAGTACAGCGTCATCGGGATCAGGCTCAGCCCGCTCTCCTTGATCTTGCCGATCAGCCGGAGGATCTCGTGCTTGTGCAGCAGCAGCTTGCGGGACCGGCGCGGCTCGTGGTTGGTCCACGTGCCCTCGGTGTACTCCGGGATGTGCACGTTGCGCAGCCAGACCTCGCCGTCGTCGACGGTGGCGAAGCCGTCGACGAGCTGCGCCTTGCCCTGCCGCAGGCTCTTGACCTCGGTGCCGGTCAGCACGATGCCGGTTTCGTAGGTGTCCAGCACCGCCCAGTCGTGCCGCGCCTTGCGGTTCTGCGCGATGACCTTGCGGCCGCGTTCCTTCACCATACGAACAACTCTAGCTTTCGTGTCACGTGACTTTCGGTGCCGCAGCCTGCAACGCAGGCCGCGGCACCGGTAATCCCGCTACAGCCGGACGTACAGGCGGAGCGTCACGTAGCCGGTGATGGCCGAGACGGCCGCCGCGACGAGGAGCAGGATCGGCGAGATCAGCGCGATGTCGCCCCACTCGACGTTGGGGATGATGCCCGTGCCGAACACCGGCGACATGACCCGGTCGATGAAAGCGGCCTTGGAGATCAGCAGGCCGCCGATCGCCAGGACCGCGCCGATGAGGCCGGAGACCACGGCCTCCAGGAGGAACGGCAGCTGCGTGTACCAGCGGGTGGCGCCGACGAGGCGCATGATGCCCGTCTCGGTGCGCCGGGTGAACGCGGACAGCTGGATGGTGTTGGAGATCAGCAGCAACGCGGCGAGCGCCTGCACCAACGCGATCGAGAACGTCGCGTTGCGGACCCCGTTGAGCACGTCGAACAGCCGGTTCAGGTACTCGGCCTGGTCGACGACGCTGTCCACGCCGGGCCGCCCGCTGAACTGCTGCTGCAGCGCCGGGAAGCGCTCCTGATCGGACAGCTTCACGCGCAGCGAGGCGGGCATCGCCTCGGCGCGGGCCACATCACGCAGTTCGGGCTGCGACTCGAAGACCTTGTTGAAGTTCTCGAACGCCTTCTGCCGGTCCTCGAACTTCACCGACTCGACGCCCGGGACGCGATTGAGGTCGGCCATGATGTTCGCGCACGGCTGCTGGGTGCAGTCCTTGTCGTTGGCGCTGACGTCATCGGTCATGAACACCACGACCTCGACGCGGTCCTGGTAGGTCTCCTGCATCTTGTCGATCATCCGGACCACGAGGAGACCACCGCCGAGCAGGCCGACCGAGATGGCGGTCGTCAGGATCATCGCGATGGTCATCGTCACGTTGCGCCGAAGGCCGTTGACGACCTCGCTGAATACGAAGCTCGCGCGCATCTTGTGTCAGCTTTCCTGCCGGTCGGGGGGGGTGTTGTCCTCAGGTGCGGGTCGACCGCCGTCGGGGCTAGGTCGTGTTTTATAAGCGGCGGTAGCCGCTTGCGGTGTGGGACTCAACTCGCACCGCCGCGGGTTCTCAGATGTCTCCTCGCGAGGACAGCCCCGACGTGGTGAATTGGCATTCATGATGTCGGGGATCCCACAGCGAGGGGGCATCTGAGGTTCCGCCACCCGCACCGCTACGCAAACCAATTTCGAAACACTCTCTAGCGGCCGACGCCGTAAACGCCGCGGGCATCGTCGCGGATGACCCGGCCGAGGCTTAGCTCGACGACTCGGCGTCGCATCGAGTCGACGATGGAGTGGTCGTGGGTGGCCATGACGACCGTCGTGCCGGTGCGGTTGATCCGCTCCAGCAGCAGCATGATGTCCTGGCTGGTGTCGGGGTCGAGGTTCCCGGTGGGCTCGTCGCAGAGCAGCACCAGCGGCCGGTTGACGAACGCCCGCGCGATCGCCACGCGCTGCTGCTCACCACCGGAGAGTTCGTGCGGCATCCGGTCGGCCTTGCCCTCGAGCCCCACCAGCTGCAGCACCTGCGGCACCACGCGGCGGATGTCGTTGCGGGGCTTGCCGATCACTTCCAGCGCGAAGGCGACGTTCTCCGCGACGGTCTTGTTGTTCAGCAGCCGGAAGTCCTGGAACACGCAGCCGATGCGCTGACGCAGCCGCGGGACGCGGCGCCGCGGCAGCTTGGCGACGTTCCAGTCGGCGACGAAGACCTGACCGCGGGTGGGCACGTCCTCGCGCAGCAGCAGTCGCATGAACGTCGACTTGCCGGACCCGGAGGGCCCGATGAGGAACACGAACTCGCCCTTTTCGATGCCCACCGAGACATCGTCGAGAGCGGGCCTGGTCGACGTCTTGTACGTCTTGGACACGTGCTCAAGGCGGATCACGGGGCGTGAGTTTACCTGCGACCGTTAGGGGGACATCACTCACCCGGACCGGCGGCGGAACCGTCGATCACCTGCGACTTCGTCGCCGGTCAGGGCCTCGGCGCGCAGTGCGGGTCAGGCCACGCTCTGCTGCTGGCGCCGCCAGCGGATGCCGGCCTCCAGGAACCCGTCGATGTCGCCGTCGAGCACCGCGTCGGGGTTGCCGACCTCGTGCTCGGTGCGCAGGTCCTTGACCATCTGGTACGGGTGCAGCACGTAGGACCGCATCTGGTTGCCCCAGCTCGACCCGCTGTCCTTGAGGGCGTCCAGCTCGGCGCGCTCCTCTTCCTTCTTGCGGGCCAGCAGCTTGGACTGGAGCACGCGCATCGCGGCGGCCTTGTTCTGCAGCTGCGACTTCTCGTTCTGGCAGGACACCACGATGCCGGTCGGGATGTGCGTGATGCGCACGGCGGAGTCGGTGGTGTTCACGCTCTGCCCGCCGGGCCCGGAGGAGCGGAAGACGTCGACGCGGATGTCCTTCTCCGGGATGTCGACGTGGTCGGTCTCCTCCACGACCGGCAGCACCTCGACGCCGGCGAAGGAGGTCTGCCGCCGCCCCTGGTTGTCGAACGGCGAGATGCGCACCAGCCGGTGCGTGCCCTGCTCGACGGAGAGCGTGCCGTAGGCGTAGGGGGCGTTGACCCGGAACGTCGCCGACTTCAGGCCCGCCTCTTCGGCGTAGGACGTGTCGTAGACCTCGGCCGGGTAGGAGTGCCGCTCGGCCCAGCGCAGGTACATGCGCATCAGCATCTCGGCGAAGTCGGCCGCGTCGACGCCGCCGGCCTCGGCGCGGATGGTCACCATCGCCTCGCGAAGGTCGTACTCGCCGGAGAGCAGGGTGCGCACCTCGAGGGCTTCGAGGTCCTTCCGGAGGCGGTCCCGCTCGTCGTCGGCCTCGGACAGCCCGGCCGGGTCGCCTTCGTCCTCGCTGAGCTCGTAGAGCACTTCGAGGTCTTCGACGCGCTGCCGCAGCTCGGTGATCTTGCGCAGTTCGGCCTGCCGGTGCACCAGCTGGCTGCTGACCCGCTGCGCGTGCTCGACGTCGTCCCACAGATCCGGCTTGGCGGCCTCGGCCTCGAGCTCGGCGATATTGGCGCGCAGGGCGTCCAGATCCATCACGCTCTCGATGCCTTCGAGGGTGTTGGACAGTTCCTTGAGCGAGGCAGCGACGTCGGGATTCACAGTGCTCAGCGTACTTCACCGGGCACGGGCCGCCCACGAGGACGGCCCGTTTCCGGTCATGAGCGGTTTTGGCCGTTGTGGCGACCGCCACCGCTCACGACTGTTCGTTCCGGGGTGGTTCAGTCCGGAATCGAGTCCAGCAGCTTGATGATCGCTCGGTTGTAGGACACGGTGAAGTCCGCGGCGGCCTTCTCGTACGGGTCGGTCGCGCCCTTGGCGGCGTTCTTCGCCTCGTCCATCTTCACCGCGTACTGGGCACGGGCCGCCTCGACCAGCCCGGAGCGCTGCTTCGGGGTCAGGGAACCCGAGTAGACCAGGCGGAGGATCAGCGGGCTGCGGACGTTGTCCGGCCCCGGCTCGGTGTTCAGCCACGACTTGAAGGCGCGCTTGCCGGCGGCCGTGATCGCGTACTGCTGGCTGGAGCGCGGACCCTGCTTGCCGAGGCGCAGCAGACCGGCGTCGGTCAGCGCGGGCAGCTCGCGGTAAACCTGGCTGCGGGTCACGCTGAAGAATCCTCCGAAGCGCTCGGTGGCGGCCGCAACCAGCTGGCCACCGGTCTTCGGACCTTCGTGCAGTAGTCCCAACAGGGCAGCGGATGTCGCATTCAGCTCGGTCACATCTGCCACGGTGCCATGCCTCCGCTTCGCTGTCCACAGTGGTCCCCAGTTCTGTCCACAGTGGTTGCAGTGGACTGGTCCAAGTGGACGAACGGTTGCGCCATTGGCGCGCGCTCCGGACGACTGGCGAGGCGGCGGCCCCGGACACGGGGCGCACACGCGGGCGGCCGAGCGTCCGCACTCATTGCGACGAGCATTACCGGGGTTCGCCTGGATGGGGGGTCTTCCTGGCGCAATGAGGTGCTATCACGCCCTGGAGCTGCCCTACTACGACAGGTGACACGCACCCTGCACTTGGCCGACCAGTCGGCGGCCGATGAGGGGCCGGTTCAGGAGGTGCGGAGCGTGCATCGCAGTTGGTTGCGTACCAAGGTCAACGAGAGCAAGACCAGGGTGACCAACAAGGTCACCGAGCAAGCGAAGCGAGCCAAGGCACTGGTGCCCATGCAGAGAGAGGGCGAAGCCGACGCCTGCATCGTCTGCGGCCGAGCGATGCGCCCGACGAACACGGTCCGAGGAGATGGCCGGGTCTGCTCCCCGGCGTGCGCCCGCCAATGGGCCAAAGGCCTCTCGTAGGAGAACGACCTGATAAAAACGGAAAGCCCCCGACCGAAGTCGGGGGCTTTCCGTTCGAATAGTAGCGGGGACAGGATTCGAACCTGCGACCTCTGGGTTATGAGCCCAGCGAGCTACCGAGCTGCTCCACCCCGCGCCGTGTGCGTTTTTCTGTTGTACGGAGTACTTTACACACCCCGAAAAAGCCCCGAACAAGGGGGGTCCCCAAACCCCCGAACCCCCACCCCACCAGCCAAAACCCGAAGAACCCCGACAGAGGGGCAGCAGAGAGCCAACAGAGGACCAACGACCCACGAACGCCCCAAGCACCCCAAGTGCCGAGCCCACCCCAACGCAAGAGCCCCGCCCAAAGTCTCCACACCCAGCCCACCCCAGAACCAAAAGGCTGGTCCGGAATCCAGGCCGGGAACGCTCCCCGAGCAAGGAGCCGACGAGAAGAGACCACCGCACCGTGGGGGTCTACGGGGGCTCGGCCCCCGTATGGGAATCAAAACGACGGAAAAGAAGCCCCCCGACGAAGTCGGAGGGCTTCTGACCATTCAAATGGTAGCGGGGACAGGATTCGAACCTGCGACCTCTGGGTTATGAGCCCAGCGAGCTACCGAGCTGCTCCACCCCGCGTCGTTGTGTCACCAACTTTACGGGGTGCTGAACCGTAGTGCAAATCCCCTGGCCTCAGAAGTGACGCACGTCATTTGCACTCGATCGGACGCCGGAAAGACGACGGGGCGGGGACCGCCTGCGCGATCCCCGCCCCTGGTCGCCGTTGCCGATCAGCCGCCGGTGCCCTGCGCCTGCTCGAAGCGCTTGATCGCGTCGTCGAGCTGCTGGTAGGCCGAGCCGAGATCGGCGAAGTTGCCGGACTGCTGGGCCTTGCGGACGTGTTCCAGGGCCGCCCGGATGTCGGTGACCGCCTGGGACAGCTGGGGGCTGCCGGGGGTCTGCTGCGGGGGCTGCTGGTTCTGGGCCGGCGGCGGCTGCTGGCCGTTCTGACCCGGGTTGGTGGCCTGCCCGGCGCCCGAACCGAACACCTGCTCCAGCGCCCCGGACAGCGTCTCGGAGAAGCCGACCTTGCCGCCGAAGGACACCAGCACTCGGGCCAGCTGCGGATAGGAGTTCTGCTCGTTGCGCTGGATGTAGATCGGTTCGACGTACAGTAGGCCGCCGGCGACCGGGAGGGTCAGCAGGTTGCCGAAGATCGCGGTGACGTTCGGGTTGTTGAACAGCGTCCGGTTCTCGGTGACCGCCGGGGTCGACTCCATCTGGTTCTGGACCTGGTTCGGACCCGGTGTCGAGTTGTTGGTCGGCAGCCGCAGCACCGTGAGCTTGCCGTAGTTGTCCGGTTCGGACGACGCCGACACCCACGCCGCCAGGTTCTCGCGGCGCAGCGCGGTGAGGGCACTGGTCAGCTGGAACTGCGGCTCGCCCTGCTCACCGACCTGGGCGAGCACGTAGTACGGGGGCTGCTGTCCCTCGGCGTTGGCGGCGCTGCCGCGGCCGGTCGGGTCGGACGGCACCTGCCAGAAGGTCTGGTTCGAGAAGAAGTCGCCCGGGTTGTCGACGTGGTACTGGGTGAGCAGCGAGCGCTGCACCTTGAAGATGTCCTCCGGGTACCGGAAGTGGTCGCGCAGCTCAGGGCTGATCTCGCTGGCCGGCTTGACCACGCCGGGGAAGACGCCTTCCCACGCCTTGAGCACCGGGTCCTTCTCGTCGACCGAGTAGAGGTCCACGGAGCCGTCGTAGGCGTCGACGGTCGCCTTCACCGAGTTGCGGATGTAGTTGATCTGCTGGTTGGGCTGCCGCTCGACGCCGGTGAGGGTGTCGTTGGTGGCCTCGCCGAGCTCGGTCAGCTCCGCGTACGGGTAGTTGTTCAGCGTGGTGTAGCCGTCGACGATCCACTTGATCTTGCCGCCGACCACGGCCGGGTACGGGTCGCCGTCGAGCTTCAGCCACGGCGCGACCTTCTGCACCCGCTCCCGCGGGTTCCGCTCGTAGATGATCTTCGAATCATCGCCGATCGCGCCGCTGAACAGGAAGTTCCGCTCGCCGTAGTAGGCGGCGAACACCAAGCGCTGGAACAGGTTGCCGACCGGGACACCGCCCGTGCCGGTGTAGGTGTACTGCTGCTGGTCGGTGTCGTACTCGCGGGGCGCCTCCCCCGGGTTGCCACCGACGATCGCGTAGTCGTTGCGGCCCACCAGCTCGCCGTAGTACACGCGCGGCTGCTCGACCGGGATCGCGCCCTGGCCGTTGTTGGCCACGTCGCTGATCTGGAACACCGGGTAGCCGCCCTGGGTGGCGCCTTCCTTGAACGTGGAGTCGACCCGGTCGGCCGGCGCGGCGATGAAGCCGTTGCCGTGCGTGTAGACGGTGTGCCGGTTGATCCAGTTCTGCTGGTTCACGGCCAGGCCGTCGGTGTTGATCTCGCGCAGCGCGACCAGGTAGTCGCGCAGCTGGCCGTTGGCGTCCCGGTACCGGTCGACGTCCAGCTTGTCGGTGAACCCGTAGAAGTTGTACTGCTGGGTCAGCTGGGTGAACGTCGGGGCCAGCACGTTCGGGTCGAGCAACCGGATGTTCGGGATGGTGCCCTTGTCCGCGGCGACCTCGGCCGGCTGCAGCTGGGTGCGGCCCGGGTAGTCGACGAACTGGACGTTGGGCTCGCCGATGTTGAAGGCCGACTTCGTCGCCTCGAGGTTGCGCTCGATCGACTGCGCCTCCCGCTCGTTCGCGTTGGGGCGCACCGAGAACTGCTCCATCAGTGCCGGCCACACCGCGCCGACCACCACGCTGGAGAGCACCAGCAGCACCGTGGCCAGGGCCGGGATCTGCAGGTTCTTCAGGAAGATCACCGCGAAGAACGCGATCGCGCAGAACACCGCGATGCACATCAGGATCAGCTTCGCCGGCATCACCGCGTTCAGGTCGGTGTAGCTGGCACCGGTGAACAGCGGGTTGCGCTGCGACAGCAGCAGGTCGTAGCGGTCCAGGAAGTAGTCGACCGCCTTCAACAGCACGAACAGGCCCGCCAGCACGGCCAGCTGGACCCGCGCCGGCATGGACAGCTGCCCGGAGCGGCCGGCCAGCCGGATGCCGCCGAAGATGTAATGCGTGATCAGCGCGCCGATGAAGGACACGGTGATCGCGATGAACGCCCACGACAGCAGGAACCGCCAGAACGGCAGCTCGAAGGTGTAGAAGCTGATGTCCTTGCCGAACTCGGGGTCGACCTGCCCGAACGGCACGCTGTTGAGGAACAGCTGGAGGGTCTGCCAGTCGGCCTGCGCGGCGAGCCCGCCGATCACGCCCACCACGATCGGCAGCCCGAGCCCGAAGAGCCGGGAGCGCTCGGTGGCCACGGTGCGGTACCGGGCCAGCGGGTCGTCGGGACCGCTGACCGGCACGAACACCGGCCGGTTGCGGAAGGCCAGCCACAGGTTCAGGGCCAGCACGCCGCCGAGGAAGACCGCCGCAGCCACCCCCAGTCCGGCGCGGGACAGCAGCTGGGTGGTGAAGACCTGCCGGTAGTTGACCTCACCGAACCACAGCCAGTCCACGTAGGTGCCCAGCATTCGCGATCCGGCGATCAGGGCGACCAGCACGATGCCGCCGAGGATCAGCAGGATCCGGCTTCTCCGGGACAGTTTCGGCATTCCTACCGGGGGCCGCATGGCCACAACGCACGCTCCTGGTGACGATCAGCAGGCCTGGACGGTACCGGTGGTTCGGCCGCCCTCGTGATGTTCAACTCTACGACCCCTTCGTGAAGTTCCTGGAAGCGGCTTCGCGAACTGGATTAAGCGGACATCTTTCGCAGGTCATCGGATCAGCCGGCGGCGGCCGCCCGGCCCGGCGGTGCGACCATGGCGGCATGCCACCGGAAACCCCCGAGGACCTGGCCGCGGCGCTGCCGTCGGCCGCTCGCGAGATCGAGGAGTTCGTCCACGCCGCGGGCTGGGACCAGCCCACCCAGGTGTTCGCCCTCGTGCCCACCGACCAGCTGCTGGCCGCCGAACCCGGGCTGGCCGACCAGCTGGACCCGGCCTCGGCGCTGACCCCGATCGCGCAGGAAGCGCTGCCCGCCGAAGACCTCGCCGAGGCGTTGAGCGGCATCGCGTGGCCGGAGCAGGTGGCCGGCTGCGCGGTGGTGCAGGAGATCGTGGTGCTGCCGCCGGAGGCGGAGGCGGAGCTGCCCGGCGACAGCGAGCGGGACCGGCAGATCGCCGCCGAACACCCGGACCGCCACGAGGCGCGGCTGGTCGCAGCGGTGCTGCGGGACGGTGGCGAGGCGTGCGTGATGCGCTTGCGCGTGTCCGATCCGGAGACCGGTGGCGAGCTCATCCAGGACCCGTCGCTGGCCCCGAACCTGCTCTCCGCGCTCCACGCCACCTTCGCGGACTGACCGGTTCGCGGTGGAGGTCGGCGTGCCGATCTCCACCGCGAACGCCGTCGCGGATCAGCAGCCGGCGGGGACCTGGCCGCCGCGCAGGGCGTCGAGGGCCTTGGTCGCGTCGTCGAGGTTCTCGACCTTGGCGAGTTGCAGCCCCTCCGGCGCCTGCGTCTTGGCCTCGGCGCAGTTGTCGGCCGGAACGAGGAAGGTCGTCGCGCCCGCTTCGCGGGCCTTGACCATCTTGAACGGGATGCCGCCGATCGGGCCCACCTCGCCGGTCGGGCTGATCTCGCCGGTGCCCGCGATGAACTGACCGCCGTTGAGCTCGCCCGGGGTCAGCTTGTCGATGATCGCCAGGGTGAACATCAGCCCCGCGGACGGTCCGCCCACATCGGCCAGGCTGATCTTGATGTCGAAGTTGACGTCCGGCCGCTCGATCGCGGCCACGCCCAGGAAGCCCTGCGGGTCGGTGCCCGGGTTCGGGCCCAGCTGCACGCTCGCGACCTGCTCGGGCTGATCGGTGTGGCGGAACCGGATCTCCACCCGGTCGCCGGGCTTGGTGCCGACCAGCGCCGCCTTCAACGAGGCCGGATCGGTGACCGGCTTGCCGTTGGCGGCCAGCAGGTGATCGCCGGGCTCCAGGACGCCGTCCGCCGGGCTGCCCTTGACGATCTCGCCGACCAGGACCTTCATCGGGTAGCCGAGGTAGCGCAGGGCCGCGGTCTCGGCGGTGGTCTGCGAGTCGCTGAAGGCCTTGGTGTTCTCCTGCTCGATCTCCTGCTCGGACTTGTCCGGCGGGAAGTACAGCTCGCGCGGCGCCAGCGCGTACCGGCCGCTCACCCACAGCCCCAACGCACCGAACAGGGACAGCTGATCGGTCACCGACACCGTCGTCATGTTCAGGTGCCCGCCGGTCGGGAAGGTCTGCTGCCCGTCGATGCCGATCACGGGGACGTTCCCGTCCATCCCGAGGGTGTCGTAGGTCGGACCCGGCCCGAGCGCCACGTACGGCACCCGGACGAACGCGCCGAGCAGACCGAAGGCGACTACCAGTACGACACTTGTCAGCAGCGTCCACGTACGGCGGTTCACGAGGTGACAGCGTACGTGTTCGCGTCCAGCGAGCTCCGGACACCTTCTGTGAGGTGGCGAAGGCCGCGTACCGTGGAACTATGACCAACTTGCCGTTCGGGTTCAGCTCGCAGGACCCCGACGATCCCGACAAGGGCGACTCGTCGCAAGGCCGCTCTGAGGGCGGCGCCGGTGGCTCCGGGGACCTTCCCGGTTTCGGCTTCGGCGGCATGCCCGGACCGGGCGGCATGCCTAACTTCGACATCGGCCAGCTCGGCCAGATGTTGACCCAACTCGGCCAGGCGCTCAGCCACTCCGGCAGCGGCGGCTCCGGGCCGGTGAACTACGAGCTCGCCAAGCAACTCGCGGTGCAGCAGCTGCACAACAACCAGCGCACCGAGCGCCCGAGCCAGGACCAGGTCAAGGCGATCGAGGACGCGATCCGGCTGGCCGAGCTGTGGCTGGACGCCACCACCTCGCTGCCCGCCGGCGTCCGGTCGGTGCAGACCTGGTCGTCGGTGGACTGGGTGGAGAAGACCCTGCCCACCTGGCAGCGGCTGTGCGACCCGGTCGCGCAGCGGATGTCCAGCGCCTGGCTGGAGGCGCTGCCGGAGGAAGCGAAGCAGGCCGCGGGCCCGCTGCTGTCGATGCTCGGCCAGATGGGCGGGATGACCTTCGGCTCGCAGCTCGGCAACGGCCTCGCCCAGCTCGGCGGCGAGGTGCTGACCTCCACCGACGTCGGCTTGCCGCTCGCCCCGGCCGGTACCGCGGCACTGCTGCCCGCGAACATCGAGCGCTTCATCGAGGGCCTGGACCGGCCCATCAGCGAGGCGACCGTGTTCCTCGCCGCCCGCGAGGCCGCGCACCACCGGCTGTTCAGCCACGTCCCGTGGCTCGGCCAGCGGCTCCTGGCGACCGTGGAGGAGTACGCCCGCGGCATCCACATCGACACCTCGGCGCTGGAGGACCTGGCCGGCAAGGTCGATCCGACCAACCCGAGCTCGATGCAGGAGCTGATGGGCTCCGGGATGCTCGAGCCCAAGACCACTCCCGAGCAGCAGGTCGCGCTGAACCGGCTGGAGACGCTGCTCGCGCTGGTCGAGGGCTGGGTCGACGTGGTCGTCGCCGACGCCGTCGGCGATCGGCTGCCGGGTGCCGGTGCGCTGGGCGAAACCGTCCGGCGGCGGCGCGCGACCGGCGGGCCGGCGGAGCAGACCTTCGCCACGCTCATCGGCCTGGAACTGCGGCCCCGCCGGATGCGGGACGCCGCGAACCTGTGGCGGCTGATGACCGAGCGGCACGGCGTCGAGAGCCGGGACCGGGTCTGGGACCACCCCGACCTGCTGCCGGACAGCTCGGACCTGGACGAGCCGCTGGACTTCGCCGACCGCTGGGGCTCGGGCTCCGCGGACCTGGACGACCCGATCGCCGCGATCCGCCGCGCGGAGGCCGACGAAGCGGCGGAGGCCGACGACGAGGGCGACGAGTCGCCGAAGCGCGACGAGAACTGACCGAGCGCCGGCGGGGCACTTCCGGACTCCCGGAAGTGCCCCTCGTCATGTGCGGGCTTCGGCCTCTTCCGCGTCGTCGTCCAGCCCGATGCCGAGCTGGGCGGCCGCGGACACCCCCTCCAGGTAGCCGATGGCCCGCTCGGTCTTCGGGTAGCGGCGGACCCACTTCCAGAAGTCGGCCCCGTGGCCGGGCACCAGCAGGTGTGCGAGCTCGTGCACGAGCACGTAATCGAGCACCCATCCGGGTACATCTCGGAGGCGCTGACTCACCCGAATGGTGGCATCGCTGGGCGTGCAGGAAGCCCACCTCGTGCGCATCGGTGGCACCCACCGAACGCCCTGCGGTTGCGCCCTGCCTTCGAGGTGCTTCGCGGACAGCTCGCGGCACCGCTGGAGCAGTGCTTCGTCGGATTCCCGCGCGGGCGAGCGCCGACGCGTCTCACTGCGTTGGAGGCGGCTGAGCATGTCCGCCACCCAGCGCTTTTCCTCCGCGCGGCTCATCCGCGCCGGGAGAAGCACCACGATCTTGTCACCGTCGCGATAGGCGCTCACCGTCTGTCGGCGGCGCTTGCTGCGGCGCACCTCGACCTGGGGTTCAGCCACGGGAGTGGACCTTAGCGAGTGCGCCTGACAAACGGCCCGCGCTGTGAGCCGGACCTCAGCGCCTACGCATCGTGATCCCCCGAGGGATTACTCCATTAAGTCGAACATGCGATGCTCGTAATGCATGCATGTCGAATGGCCCACATGTACCGTTCCCCCAGCCGCCCGGAGGTGGGCAGAAGAGCCAGCAACGACGCTGGATCACGACATGAAGGAGGGGAGCCGTGGCCGAGACGTACAACGGCTACTGCGTGAAGTGCCGGGAGAAGCGCGACTTTTCCGGTGAGGTCTCGGAGACCAACGGTCGCCGAATGGCGAAGGGCACCTGCCCGGTCTGCGGCACCAAGATGACCCGCATCCTCGGCAAGGCGTGACCGGGCACGGGTGGGCCGCCGCTCGGGCCGCCCACCCGCCCGCATCTCCGACGCATCGCTCCGGCATTCGACATCGCACCCGCCGCGCCGGAGCGCCAGGGGGATATATCCGTGCTCAGCTCGGCCCGGAGGGCTGACGAGCCGACTCGTTCGCCCTTGTCCGGCGGAATCAAGAATGCGACCGGTGGCGCAAACCTGACGGCCAACACGTCGATCACGCCCCAAGGCGCCGCAGGGAACCTCTAGCATGTGAGTGGGTTTCTCGATTTCGAAAACGTCTTCGGACATCGAGAGGGTTTTCCTGCGCGCACCAAGGAGAATTCGTGGCCGACATTCCCCGCCGGGCGGCACACCGCACCGCGAAGCTCGCCAGCCTGCCGCTCGGTGTCGCCGGCCGCCTGGCCGCCGGGTGGGGGAAGCGGCTCACCGGGCAGAATCCGGCAGAGATCAGCGCCGAGGTGTCGGCCAAGACCGCGGAGCAGGTGTTCGCGGTCCTCGGCCAGCTCAAGGGCGGCGCGATGAAGTTCGGCCAGGCGCTGAGCGTGTTCGAGGCCGCCGTGCCGGACGAGATGGCCGGCCCGTACCGCGAGGCGCTGACGAAGCTGCAATCCGCCGCGCCCCCGATGCCCGCGAGCAGCGTGCACCGGGTGCTCACCGAGCAGCTGGGCTCCGCCTGGCGGAAGCGGTTCGCCGAGTTCGACGACGCCCCCGCCGCGGCGGCGAGCATCGGGCAGGTGCACCGGGCGACCTGGCACGACGGCCGCGAGGTCGCGGTCAAGGTCCAGTACCCGGGCGCGGACGAGGCGCTGCGCTCCGACCTGCGCCAGCTGATCCGCTTCTCCCGCCTCTTCCAGTCGCTGGCCCCCGGCGCCGAGGTCAAGCCGCTGCTCGCGGAACTCCAGGACCGGATGGTCGAGGAGCTCGACTACCGCACCGAGGCCGACAACCAGCGGGCGTTCGCCAAGGCGTTCCGGGACGACGATGCCGTCCTGGTCCCGGCCGTGATCGCCAGCGCCCCGAAGGTGGTCGTCACGGAGTGGGTGACGGGCAAGCCGTACGCCCAGATCATCGCCGACGGGGAACGGGAGGAGCGCGACGCGGCGGGGCGGCTGCTCGCCGAGTTCCACTACTCCGCGCCCGCCCGGGCCGGCCTGCTGCACGCCGACCCGCATCCCGGCAACTTCATGCTGATGCCGGACGGCAGGCTCTGCGTGATCGATTTCGGCGCGGTCTCCCGGCTGCCCAACGGCGTGCCCGCGACGTTCGGCCGCATGGTCCGGCTCGCCCTGGAGGACAAGTCCGCCGAACTGCTGGAACTGCTGCGCGCGGAGCGGTTCGTGCAGGGCGACCGGGAGATCCAGGCCGAGGACGTGCTGGCCTACCTGGCGCCGTTCGTGGACCCGATCCGCACGCCGAAGTTCCACTTCACCCGGCGCTGGTTGCAGCGCCAGGCCGAGCGGGTCGGCGACCTGCGCAGCCCGGACTTCCGGACGGGGCGGTCGCTGAACCTCCCGCCGGACTACCTGCTGATCCACCGGGTCACGCTGGGTGCCACCGGGATCCTCTGCCAGCTCGACGCCGAGGTCGGTGCCCGCGACATCATCGCCCGGTGGCAGCCGGGCTTCTCCGACTGATAGCCCACCGGCGGACCGCGGCCCGGACGGGCCTCAGCTCGCCGGCCTGGTCCCGACGTGGACCGTGTTCGCCGTCAGGTAGTACACGTCGTCGCGGTTTCCGGCGTAGTGCTCGCCGGATTCGTCGAGCAGCTCGTCCAGCGCCGCCAGGTCCTCCGGCCCGACGCGGTTCTCCGCGTCCCTGCGGAGGAACTGCAACCGGCGGAGCACCGCCTGCAGGGCGACTCCGGACACCGGAGCCGGGCGGTCCACGAGGTAGCTCCACGACCGCACGTCGGCCAGGCCGGCCTCGGACAGCGCCTTGCCCCACCCCACCGGCATCCGGACCGTGCCGGTCATCTCCGCCCGCATCTGCCGGAACCAGTCCTGGCGGGCGGCGGTCAACCGGGCTTCCAGCCCCGGCTCGGCGAGGCCGACGTCCGGCGGCAGCACCTTCGTGTCGAGCCCGAACTCGACGATCGCCAGCCGCCCGCCCGGGCGCACCAGGTTCGTCAATCGGCGCACGCCGGCCAGTTGGTCGGGCAGGTGGTGCACGACGAACGCCGCGAAGACCACGTCGGCCTGCGCGGGAGCCCCGGCCTTCTCGGCGGCCTCCGCGAGCGAGTCGTCGGCGGCGTCCGCCTGGACGGCGTGGACCTCGACCCGGTCGGAGACCTCCTTGACGCGGGCTTCCGCCGCCGCGAGCAGTTGCGGCGCCGTGTCCACGATGGTGAGCGCTCCGCCGGTATCCGCCAGCTCCGCCGCGAACGCCGCCGCCGTTCCGCCCGCTCCGGCGCCGATCTCGATCACGGTGCGATCGGTCGGGCGCAGCAGCTTCGCGACGAGTTCGGCGATCTCCGGCGCGTTCAGCTCATCGCCGTCCCGGAGCCGCTGCAGGTGTTCGTCCCAGTCAATGTTGTCGTGCGAGTGTCCGGCCACGAGGCATCACGATACGGGCAATGCCCCGGCCGGTGCTCTGTGTTGTCAAAGTGCGCGAGCGCTCGAGCGCATCGAGTCTCGTCCTGCGCAAGGGATTCCGGTCGCCGGGGCCGCGGGCTTCCCGACCGGCGGACGCGGTCGGGAAGCCCGCATGGGACGGCTCCTGGAACCCGTTGCGGCGCAAGGTGGTTCAGCACCGCCATCGAGTCCTACCGAGCCGATTCCGGGCGGCTCACGGACATCGGGACGCCTCCTGCGCGCGGCGACCGGCGTAGTCGGCGAGCCAGCGCCACCAGCGGCCGGCCGAGATCTCCCGGGCCAGCCGTTGTCGGTGCGCTTCGTCGATCAGCTCGTTACTTCGTATCCGGGACAGGTCCTCGGGCATGAACATCCTTACCTCGCTCTTGATCCGGTTTCCGGTGATGGGGTCGATGGTTCGGTGGTACGTCATGCCGCTCGCTCCTGACCTCGCCGCGCGGGCCGGCCCGCGGCCGGGGTGTCGGCGGGCAGCGGGTGCTTGCGCGGACGGCCGCGCGGACGCTTGCGGGCGACCACCGCGCCGCGCTCGAAGATCTCGCCACCCCAGACGCCCCACGGCTCGCCGCGGGACAGCGCGCCGGCCAGGCACTCGGCCTTGATCGGGCAGTCGGCGCACAGCGACTTGGCCTGGTCCAGCTCCCGCGGGTTCTCGGCGAACCACAGGTCGGGGTCCTGGCGGCAGGGCAGTCGGCTTTCGAGCGTCGTGGGGCTGCCGAACAGGCCGGCCACGGTGTCCTCGTCTGCCAGCAAGCCCTCGCCCGAGCTGGATATCGGCACACTCGCGGTCAACATGAAACTTCCTCCAGTAGTCGATCGGCGGCAGGTTGTGGATGAAGGGAAAACGGGAACGACAAGAAGGCCGCGGACCCGTTTGCGGGTCCGCGGCCTTCGAGAAGCCTGAGAGACGTTCCTAGATCAGTGGATCGAGGAATCGCCTACGAACGGACCGGCATGGGTCGACAACGGTCTGCGGAACCGCACGGAACCAACGCGGCTTGAACTCACGACCATTGCCAGCTTCGTACTCGGCAACAGCTGGGATTGGCGCGAAAGTGCCGCGGGACAGCGCGATGGCCCCGGCCATGAGGTGGCGCGGGGTGCTCGACATCAGAATCGTGGACACCAAGGCCACCTCCCTTCGGGGATCAGGGCCGCGGTTTCTCCCAACCACGGCTCGCGCTCTTGCAGGTTATTGGCACCACCGTGCCGGTCGCAACGTATTTTTCGAAGAATCCGCTCGATCACCTGAAAAACCCTTACGACCAGGCGTTTCAGCGCATGTCGCGGCGGTCACCCTGGGTCAGCGCGAGGACGTCGGAACCGAACTTCTGCAGCTTCGAAGCCCCGATCCCGGAAATGCCGACCAATGCGGTCTCGTCCAGCGGCCGCTGCTCGGCGATCGCGGTCAGCGTCGCGTCGGTGAACACCACGTACGCGGGCACCTTCAGCTGCCGGGCCCGCTCGCTGCGCCACGCCTTCAACTGCGACAGCAGATCTTCGTCCACATCAGACGGGCAGTCCGCGCAGCGACCGAGCTTGATGTCCATCGTGCCCGTCAGGACGACGTTGCAGATGCGGCAATGCGGCTTCGCGGCCTTCGCGGGTCGTGACAGCAGCTCGCGCTGCTTGACCTTGTTGGGCAACGCCGCCGGATGTTCGTCCGGCACCAGGCTGTACAGGAAGCGGCTGCGCCGGCGGTAGCGGCGGCCACCGGCGCGCGCCAGCGCCCATGACAGGGAGAGGTGCTCGCGGGCGCGCGTGACCCCGACGTAGAGCAGGCGGCGTTCCTCCTCGACGGCCGCGTCGGTGTCGGCGTGCATGATCGGCAGGGTTCCCTCGACCAGGCCCACCAGGAACACCGCGTCCCATTCGAGGCCCTTCGCCGCGTGCAGCGAGGCCAGGGTGACGCCCTCGACGGTCGGCGGATGCTGGGACTCGGCACGCGCGTCGAGTTCCGCGACGTAGCGGCCCAGCCCCGCGTCGGGCTCCGCGGCGGTCAGCTCCTCCGCGAGCTCCACCAGCGCGATCAGCGACTCCCACCGCTCACGCGCGGCGCCGCCGGCAGGAGGCTCATCGGTCAGGCCGGCTTCGCGGAGCACCGAACGGACGGTCGCGGGCAGATCCTCTTCATCGGCGCCGTGTGCGATCGCGGTGCGCAGCGTGGCCATCGCCTGCCGCACCTCCGCCCGCGCGAAGAACCGTTCGCCACCGCGCACCTGGTAGGGGATCTCGGCGTCGGACAGCGCCTTCTCGTAGACCTCCGACTGCGCGTTGACCCGGAACAGCACCGCGATCTCCGACAGCGCGATGCCTCGCTTGGCCAGCTGAGCGATCTTGCGCGCGATCGCCTCGGCCTCGTCGGTCTCGTCGTCGTACTCGGCGAAATCCGGCCGGGGCCCGTCCGGGCGTTGTCCGACCAGCTTCAGCCGGGTGCCGGCCGGCCGTTCCCGCGCCGCGCCGATGACCTGGTTGGCCAGGCCCACCACTTGCGGCGTCGACCGGTAGTCCCGCTCCAGGCGCACCACCGTCGCCTCCGGGTACTTGCGCGGGAAGCCGATCAGCCACTTCGGCGACGCACCGGCGAACGAGTAGATCGTCTGGTTCGCGTCGCCCACCACCGTGAGGTCGTCGCGGTTGCCCACCCACGAGTCGAGCACCCGCTGCTGCAGCGGGTTGACGTCCTGGTACTCGTCCACGACGAACGACCGGTACCGGCCGCGGAACTCCTCGGCGATCTCCGGCTGGTCCTCCAGGATCGCCGCGATGTGCAGCAACAGGTCGTCGAAGTCCAGCATCTGCGCCCTGTTCTTGACCTGCTCGTAGGTCGCGAAGGCCTTGCTGAGCTGCTCCGGCAGGATCGGCACCTCCCGCCCGGCGGCGGCTGCGGCGACCGGGTACTGCTCGGGCCCGATCAGCGACGACTTGGCCCACTCGATCTCGCCGGCCAGGTCCCGGACGTCCTCCCGCTCGGTGGACAGCCCGAGCTTGTTCGCCGCCTGCATGACCAGCCGGAACTTGTTGTCCGCCAGCTGCCACATCTGCGTCTCGTGCACCCGCGGCCAGAAGTAGCGCAGCTGCCGGAAGGCCGCGGCGTGGAAGGTCTGCGCCTGCACGCCGGCCGCGCCGAGCGCGCGCAGCCGGGTGCGCATCTCCCCCGCCGCTCGGGCGGTGAAGGTCACCGCGAGCACCTGCTGCGGCGCGACGAGGCCGCGCTGCACGAGGTAGGCGATGCGATGGGTGATCGTGCGCGTCTTCCCGGTGCCCGCGCCCGCCAGGACGCACACGGGGCCGCGTGGTGCGACGACCGCCTGCCGCTGCTCCGGATCCAAACCTTCCAGGAGTCGCGGCTGCTCGGTCATGCCCGGCATCTTCGCAGACCTGCTCCCCGGCTCGGGTCCACACCCCGGCACCCGCAACCGCGTGTCGGGCGTGATCCAACGCCGAGAACCGGGCGTGCAGCCGCGCTGAACTGCGACGGAAGGCGGCTCACGCGGACGTGCGGAGCCGGCCGGGAAGGTCCCGACCGGCTCCTCGCGTCAGTTCCGCCAGGTGGCCCAGCCCATGATCATGCGGTAGGCGATGGACACGCCCGGCGGCAGGCGCAGGCCGTCGACCGCTCCGCCCTCGGACTCCAGGGCCGCCCGGACCGTGTCGCGGTGCACCCAGCGGGCGTCCTCGATCTCCCCGTCCGCCGGGGTCAGCGGCGCCGACGGGTCCGCGATCGCGGCGAAGCCCAGCATCAGCGACCGCGGGAGCGGCCACGGCTGGCTGCCGAGGTAGCGGACGTCCGAGACATCCACCCCGACCTCCTCCGCGATCTCGCGCGAGACGCAGGCCTCCAGCGACTCGCCGGCCTCGACGAAACCGGCGAGCACCGAGTACCGCTCGGCCGGCCAGTTCGGCTGGCGGGCCAGCAGGACGCGGTCCGCGCCGTCGTGCACCAGGCAGATGACGGCCGGGTCGGTGCGCGGGTACTCCTCGCGGTCGCAGCCCGTGCAACGCCGGGCCCACCCCGCGCGGACCCGCGTCGTCGCCGCGCCGCACACCGCGCAGTAGCGGGCGTTGTCGTGCCAGCCGAGGACGCCGACAGCGGTGGTGAACAGCCCGGCGTCGGTGTCGTTGAGCAGACCACCGCCGGTGCGCAGGTCCCGCCAGTCGTCCTGGGCTCCGTCGTGCTCGCTGCGCAACGCCCAGTAGCCGATCTCGTCCTCGACGCCGAGCAGGACGGCATTGGGGACCGGGCCTGCACCGAAGTCCGTCGCGGGATGCACCACGAGCCGCGAATCCTGGCCGATCTGGGTGCGCCCCTTGGCGTCCACCAGCACGACCCGTCCGGTCGCCCACAACTGGGCGCCACCGTCCGGGGCGTCCCGCAGCATCTCCCTGCGGTCCACTGTGGACCTGGAGAGCAGCGGCGCGGAATCCAGTTGGAAACCCGCCCCGGCCAACACCTCGGTAGTCATCTGCCCGCCTCACCGTCTAACCGCGTCATGGCAACACCACTCCCCCGAGCAGCCGCAGCTGGTCGGCGAGCTTGTCGGCGTCGCCGACGACCACTCCGGTGAAGGAGATGGGCGCGAACAACCTGGCCGCCTCGGCAACTTGCTCCACAGTGACCGCCCGCAACCGCTCGGGGTGCGCGACCAGCCAGTCCTGCGTCAGCCCCGCCGTGGCCAGCGCAGCGAGCGTGGACGCCATGCCGGCCTGCGAGGCAGTGGAGGTGAGCAGGCTGCCGATGGCGTACTGCCGGGCCGACTCCACCTCCGACTCGGTCGGCGGCACCAGCGCCAGCCTCGCCAGCTCGTACCGGGCCTCCAGCAGCGCGGCCGCGGTGACCTCGCTGGCGGTGTCGGCGTCGACGAGGACCGTGCCGTTGCCGCGGGTGAACTCGAACGACGAGTGCGCGCCGTAGGTGTAGCCCTTGTCCTCGCGGATGTTCTCCACCAACCGCGAGGAGAAGTAGCCGCCGAAGACCAGGTTCGCGACCTGCAGCGCCGGGTACTGCGGGTCCGTCCGCGGCAGCGCCTGCGCGGAGAAGCGCAGCTGCGACTGCACCGCGCCGGGCCGGTGCACCAGCCGCACGTCACCGCCGCGGACCACGGGCAGCGACGGGAGCTCGCGCGCGCTGTCCTCGGACTGCCAGCCCGCCAGGTTGCGCGCGACGGCCGCCACCGCCTGATCCGGGTCGATGTCGCCGACCAGCACCAGCACCGAGCCGCGCGGCAGCACCGACTCGCGGTGCAGGGTCCGGACCTCCTCGGCGGTGACCTCGGCGACGTCCTCGGCCGCCGGCACCTCACGGACGAACGGGTGGTCGCCGTAGCGGTGTCGCTGCAACTCCTCGCGGGCGATCACCCGCGGCTGCGATCGCGCGACGGCGATCCGCTCGACCAGCCGGGCGCGCTCCCCCTCAACCTCCTCGTCGCGGTACACCGCGCCGGTCAGCGCGTCGGCGAGCACGTCGAGCAAGGTGTCCAGCCCGGTGGCCAGCGCATCACCGGTGATGCTGAGCCGCTCCGGGTCGACGACCGAGCTCAGGTCGGCGCCCACCGCGGCCAGGTCGGTGTCCACCTGCACCCGGTTGCGGCGCTCCGTGCCGGTCAGCAGCGTCTCGGCCAGCAGCTCGGCGCGGGCCGGGTGCTTCTGGTCCTCGCCGGCGAACGGGATCCGCAGGCGCAGTTCGACCATCGGGACCACGCCGTGCCGGGCCGCGATCACCCGCAGGCCGTTGTCCAGCACGGTGTCCACGACGGCCGGCGCGCGGCCGGTGCGGGGCTCGCCGAGCGGCGGCAGCGGGCGCGGGCCGAGCTCGGTGCGGCCGATCTCCTCGGCGCTGCGGTGCGTTGCGCGGGTCATGCCGCACCTCCTGTCGCGTTCTCGTCACCTGCGGGTTCGATCTCCAGCACCGCTCGCGCGTCCGACCGCAGCGACTTCGCGGCCGCCGCGACGTCCTCCGCGCGGACCTCGCCGATCCGCTTCGGCAGCTCGGAGATCAGCTCCGCGCGGCCGTGCAGCAACTCGGCGCTGCCCAGGTCGAGGGTCCGGGTGACCACCCGGTCGTGCCCCCGGTACAGGCTGGCGGCCCAGCGCGCCGTGACGCGGGACAGCTCGTCCTCGGTGGGGCCGTCGGCGGCCAGCTTCTCCAGCTCCTCGTCGACCGCTCCGATCACCCGGTCCAGGCCGACCTCCGGCGTGTGGATCGCGGTCACGGTGAAGGTGTCCGGGTCGCGGGCGTCCAGCGGGGAGCCCATCAGGCCGCAGCCGGCGTGCACGTCCACCACCAGCGAGTCCTGGTAGACCAGGCGCTGCTGCAGGCGGGCGGCGTCGCCGTCGGACAAGATCGCCGCGAGCACCACGTTCGCCAGGTAGGCGTCGAGCTCGCCGACCGGGTCGGGCAGGCGGTAGCCCAGCGCGACGGCGGGCAGCGGCGCGTGCGGGTCGGTGTGCTTGCCGCGCAGCTCGCCCGACGGGAACGGCTCGCCGAACGACGGCCGCGGCGCGACGTCACGCGCCGGCACGTCACCGAAGTGCTTGTTGATCAGATCGATGGTGCGCTCGACGTCGAGGTCACCGCTGACGGTCAGCACCGCGTTGCCCGGCGCGTAGTAGGTGTCGAAGAACGCGGCGCAGTCGTCGACGGTCGCCTGTTCCAGGTCGGTGAAGTCGCCGTAGCCGTTGTGGGCGTTGGCGAAGGTCGAGTACAGCACCGGCGGCAGCAAGATCCACGGGAAGCCGCCGTAGGGGCGGTTGAGGACGTTGAGGCGGATCTCCTCCTTGACCACGTCCACCTGGTTGCGCAGGTTCTCCTCGGTGATCTTCGGCGCCCGCATCCGGTCCGCTTCGAGGAACAACGCCCGCTCCAGCGCCGCCGACGGCAGCACCTGGTAGTAGTCGGTGTAGTCCTGGTGCGTCGAACCGTTGAAGGTGCCGCCGGAGCCCTGCACGTGCCGGAAGTGCGCGAGCTTCTCCAAGCTCTCGCTGCCTTGGAACATCAAATGCTCGAAGAGGTGGGCGAAACCGGTGCGCCCTTCCGGTTCCGAGCGGAAGCCCACGTCGTAGTGCACGCTGACACCGACCACAGGGGCCTGGCCCGACGACGCTTGGCCCGCCGCCGAGTCCGGTGCCAACACCACGCGCAGCCCATTGGGCAAAGTAACGCGATGCAGCTGGGGTTCGACCATGCCATGCAGCCTACGTGCGGACTGTCAAGCCGTGGGTGCCCCCTTCGCCACTCTTCGGCGTGTCGTGATCACCCGGCGTAGGTGGCGAAGTCCCGGCGCGCAGCATCCAGCCGCGGTCGAGCGGTACCCGCCTGTTCGGACGCGGTCAGCGGACCTGGGCGATGAGGGAATCGATCTCGGCGCCGATCGTGCGCGCGTCGGCCGGCAGGATCGCGAAGACCTGCTCGCCGGAGCTGCCGCGCTCGACCCGGTTCAGGTAGCGGCCGTCCGGCTCGTTGTCGAACCAGGACACCACCTGGGAACGCTTCCGGCGGCCGTACTGGTCGCGCGTGCTCGCCGAGATCTGACCGATGCGCGCGTGCGGCGCCTTCCCGATCGCCTCGTAGAGCGAGACCTGCTGGTCGCCGCTGCTGCCGCGGTTCGGGGTGGCCGACTGCATCATGCTCATCTGGTCGTAGTCGTCGGGCTGCGGCTGCTGCACCAGCGAGCTCTGCGGGACCCGCACCGGCCCCTGACCGCCCGGCTTGGTGGGCGGCAACGTGGCCAGCAGGACCTGCGACAGCGGGGCTTTCTCGTGGACCTCGACGGTCAGCATGCCGCCGCGCTGCGGATCTTCGCTCGGTGTCTGCACGCCGAGCACGACCCGGTTGCCTTCGGTGAACACCGCGAGCGCCCGCCAGCAGTGATCGGAGCCGACCTGCGGGAACCACAGCGAGTCGACCCACAAGAACGGGTTGGCCAGCGTCTTGAGCGCGGTGACCAGCGGCGGCGCGACCTCGTCGTTGATCACGACGCCGGCGGCGGCCATCCGGTCCAGCTCACCGATCGCGATCTGGCTGAACTGATCGGCTGTGTACCCGAAAGAACGGCTGCTCAACGGCAAGGTCAAACCGTCGATCTTCAGGTACTTGAGCACGATGTCCAAGTGCACCGGCTGAAGCTGCCACCGCCCCAACACGCCCACTGTCGTTTCTCCCCTTGTGAATTCGCCCGCTGCAAGCGTGACCGACCGGTGGTGCCGAAGCCGGCACCACCGGTCAGCACCGGATCATTCGCCGAGCACCGGCGGGGCGGTCTTCGGCATGTCGTTCATCCAGATGTCGTCCTGCTCCTCGAGCCAGGACGGGCGCTCGTGCTCCTGGTCCTCGGTGCCCTGGCCGCGCTGACCGGCACCACCCATGCCGCCCATCGCGCCTCGTCCGGCACCGGCACCTCGAGCACCTGCTCCGCCGGCACCCGCGCCGGCACCGGCCCCGGCGCCGAGTCCACCGACACCGGCCCGGCCACCGGCGGCCATGCCACCGGCGCCCGCACCACCGGCACCCATGCCACCGACCATGCCGACACCGCCGGCGCCACCGCCGGGGAGACCACCACCGGCGCCACCGCCGGGCAGCCCGGTTCCGCCACCGCCGGGAAGGCCGGGCTGATCGGCCCACTGGCTGCCGGTTCCGGAAGGCGTGGTGTAGCCGCCACCGGGGATGCCGCTACCGAGATTGTTGGGGTCGTATGCACCGATGGGGCGCCCGTCGCCGGGAATGCCACCACCGGGGATACCGGTGCCGATGCCACCGCCGGGAAGCTTTCCGGTCCCGCCACCCGGCATTCCGCCGCCTGGTCCACCACCGGGATTGCCGGGACCTCCACCGCCCCACTCCGTGGGGGGCGGCGGCGGCACCGGCGGCGGCTCCTTGGTGTTGCCGTCCGGCCCCTTGTACTGCGGCATCTTGGCGTCGACCTGGGTAAGCGTGGGGCTGTAGACGCGCGCCATCGTCTCCTGCGCGGCCTTCTCCGCCTGCTCCTGCTCCTCCATCTGGCTGAGCGCGTTGACGCCACCGCCGGCGACCCCGAACGGGATCGAAGCGGAAGCGGCCTCACCCCAGCTGAAGCCCTGGGGCTTCTCGACCATCTTGCTGGCCTGACCGGCGGCCTCACCTGCGGCGTGCAGGTTGTTCCCGGTCATCTCGAAGGCATCGGCACTGGCCTTCATCCAGTCGGAAGCAGGCTTGCCGACCTCACGAGCGTTGTTCGCGGCCTCGCCTTCCCAGCCCCCGTCGACGATCTTGGCGAGGTCCGTGGCGTAGTTGTTCCCGCGCTCGCGCAGGCCCGTGGCGAGCTTCTTCCACGCCTCGGCGACCTCACCGACCTTGCCCTGGTCGATCGACTCCTGGTTGGTCTTGTAGATCTGCGCGTGGCTGAAGCCCGACCAGTTGAGGCACTGCGTGATCGCCGGCGAGTCGTAGCTGCTGACGTTGAGGCCGGAGTTCTGCTGCGCCAGCTGGCTCTGCTGCTGCTGGGCAACGCGGTTGGCCTCTTCGCCGTGCTTCTTGCGCTCCTCTTCCGCAGCGCTCTCCCAGCCGAAGACCCGAGAACCCGCGTTGTCGAGCGTGCTGAGAAGTCCCATCACTCCCCCTCAATTCATTCCGGCAACCGCGAAGCCGACTGACTGACGACCTTCTCCGCTTCCCCACACGCATCCACGGAGTCGGCCATGCGTCCAGAAACTCCGTAAATCACAACTCCACCGCCAGCATCGACAAGCACGTTGCAACCGCCTGTGCTTCCACCACCAGGAACAGTCGCGATCGCGGCAGAACGCCCGCCGATGGTCTTCTTGTCGTACCGCTCCCAGTTACCGCTCTGCTCATAGGACGTCACAGTCTCGTCCACGTTCTTCTGGAAGGTGAGCGACATCTTCTCGCCCTGCCAGCGGCACCCCGGCTCAAAGCTCACAGGCGAGAAATCCTTGCCCTGGTCCGGTAGCCCCCACGAAGTCAAGTCAGCAGACTGAAAGAAGGTGCAGGGGTCGAACTTCTCCAGTGCAGCGCCGCCCGCCTTCGTGGTCGGGGTCTGCGTGGTACCGCCGTTGCCATTGCCACCAGTTCCACACGCGGACAGCCCGACGAGAGCAACACCGGCAGTTGTAACGACAAGGGACCGGACAAGCTTGTTCACTGAATACCTCGCCTCAGATCATCAGCGTTCTGTTCGTCTGTGGCACGGTAGTCCTTGGCTGCGTCACGGAAGGCTTGCGCCTGCTTCGCCAGTTCCTTCTGCAGCTCACGAATCAACGGCAGAGCACCTGCACTCCCGTCCGTAGCCTTGTCCTGGAACCGCTGCGCCAACTGCTTGCCGTCAGGCCAGTTGCCGAGGCCGGTGACGCGCTGCAACGCAGCGGCATTGTCGTACAGCTCGTTCAGCGCATCGATCTCTTCGTCGCATCGCTTCGCAGCCTTCTCTGCGACCTCGGGATCGAGCATCAGCTTGCCCGCACCGACCTGCTGATTGATCCACTGCGTCTGGCCGCCGATCGCCTTCAGCCCTTCCTTGGCTGCGGCGAACCCACTTGCGTCTGCGCTTGTCATCCCAGACCCCTCTGGACTCTGCGATCTCCCCCGGTAACGGTGAACACTTTAACCTGACGCAGGGGCGTCCGTAACGGTTCCCGACAAACCTGACGCAGCTCCGGCATCACCTGTTCAGCCGCAGGTCACAGCGTTGTCACGGTCCGACACCGATCGATTGCGGACAGCGATCGCGCGAGACGTTCAAACCGAGCCCGGAACGCCTAATTCGACTGCTCGACCGGTTGATCATTCCGGCAGCCGCGAAGCCGCTTGGCTGACGATCTTCTCCGCTTCCCCGCCGACTACTGCCCTCGCACGCATCCGTGCCGGACATGTCGGCAGAAGCCGGCCGGTGTCAGCGGTTGATCTTTTTGTTCAGGGTTTCTACGAGGGCTGGGAAGGTTTGGTGGAAGTTCTGGAGGTTCGGGGTTTCGTTCGGGGTTCCGTACCAGTAGAGGCCCGACGTTCCGTCCACTCCTGGGTTCAGTTCCGTGAACTCCGCTAGCCAGCGGTCCGTTTCTTCCAGGACCACCGCGTACGGCAGCGATCGGGAGAACACCGTCTCGCGGTCCTGTTCCGGCAGCGACTCCGCCGCGGCCTCGTGCAAGTAGCCGCGCAGGCCTCTGACCTGCACCACGAGCGCGCTGCCTCGCCGCGTTCGCGCCGGCATCAGGCGTGCGCTGAACATCATCGCGATGCCGCCGATCAGCACGGCGATCCCCAGCAGTGCCGCTGACGTCGTCAGCGCCAGTACCGCCGTCAGCGCCGCTCCGCCGATGATCACGCCGAGACCCGTCCACCAGAAGCGGTTTCGGTCGACGTCCGGGCGCCGTGCGAACCACTCCTTCTCCACGACCTCCGCGTACAGCGCCGCGCGGACTTGGCTCGCGTCGAGGTCGCGCAGTTGGGCCAGCCGCACCTCTTGCTCCTGCCCCACGAGCAGGTCGTAGACCGCTCGCTCGAACGGCCGCAGCGAGTCGTCGGCCGGGTTCAGCCGGACGATTCGCCAGTCCTGGCCGGGAAGTTCCTCGATCCACAGGTAGTTGCGGACCGCCAGGTCGATGATCGTCGCCGTCACGTCGACCGGGTCCACACGCTCGTCGATGACCGTGCCGATCTGGCCGGGCAGCACGCCGTCCGGGGACGCGAACGCGACCGCGCCCCGGGAATCGGTCATCAGCACCTCGACCTGGCCCACGTCCTCCGCGAACGCGCGCACGTCCCGGCCTCGGGCGTACCAGACGAGGCCGAGGCCACCGATCAGCAGCAGGCCGATCGCGGCCAGGCCGGCCGCCGTCGCCGGCGTCAGCGAGAACGCCCGCGCCAGGCTGAAGTACTGCTCGGTCACGGCGTTCGCCGGCACCGTGCCCGCCGGGACCTTGAACGTGAGGTCCATCCGGTCGCCGGGCTGCAGGCCGTAGGTCACCGCGTGCATCGACTGGGTGTGGGTGATCTCGAACTGGGCACAGCGGTTCGCGCTGCCCAGCGGGCCCGCCAGGCACATGATCTCCTGCGGCACCTTCGGCGACAGCAGCGACACCTCGACGCGGTCCACCGGCACGTTCCAGCCACCGGACACCTGCCAGCGGACGTCCTGCCGGTCACCGGCGTCCGCCACCGCACCGCGAACCGAGTACGTCAGCGTCGAAACCCCGGGCTGCAGCGTCAGATGCAGCTTGTCGGCTTCGGCCTGGATCGCGCCGCCACCGTCGAGCACGGCGTCGGAGACCGTGAAGACCCGGTCCGCCCCGGGCCCCGCGGACTGCCGCAGCGGCATCGTGCGCTCGACTTGTTGACCTGCGGGCACGTTGATCCGCTCGGTGACCGAAACCAGGCCGTCGCGCTGCAGCTTGAGGTTCACGCTGCTGGAAACCGTGCCGGGCAGCGCATCGACCGGTTGCTCCTGCGCCGCGGCCGTGCTCGGTGCGCCCAACAGCAGTCCGGTCAGGGCGACCACCAGCCCCCGTTTGGTCAACACGGCCCGAACGATAGCCGCCCGTGGCTAAGCTCTGGTCCGCAACGGTGGGATTGATGGTGAGGAAGTCGGGGGAAATGACTGCTCGGTGGCGGCCAGCCGAACCTGGACCAACAGTCCACATTCGACACTCCGCGAGGAAGACCGCATGACGCAGCCGCCCCCGCCACCACGCGGCCCGCAGCCACCCCGCCAGCCTTGGCCACCGCAGGGCCCGCGCGGCGGGCAACAGCGTCCGGGTCCCCGGCCGCCGCAAGGTCCGGTCCCCCAGCCGCCACAAGGCCCGGCCCCCCGGCCGCCGCAAGGCCCGGCTCCCCGGCCGCCACAAGGTCAAGCTCCCCGGCCGCCACAAGGTCCGGTCCCCCGACCCCAGCAGCCGCAACGCCGTCCTCCGTTACCTCCGCCCGGCACGCAACCCCTGCGCCCGCAGCAGGGAGCGCCGATCTTCGACCAGCCGACCCGCCGGATCGCACCACCGCCGGCCGCGCGCCCGCTGCCGCCGCAGACCACCGTGCGATTGGCACCGCAACGCCCGCCGCAGCCGATGCCGCACATGCGGCCGCCGCAGCGCAAGAGCAACACCGGTGTCATCGTCGCGCTGGTGCTGG
Organism: Saccharopolyspora sp. NPDC045941; assembly: GCF_056431445.1. Classification (NCBI taxonomy): domain Bacteria; kingdom Bacillati; phylum Actinomycetota; class Actinomycetes; order Pseudonocardiales; family Pseudonocardiaceae; genus Saccharopolyspora; species Saccharopolyspora sp. NPDC045941. Next base: position 214,988 of record NZ_JBWKKU010000002.1, on the reverse strand, counting down.
TCGGCATGGCGCTGCTCGGCGTCGGCACCGTCGGCGCGATGGCCGCGTCGATCACCTCGAGCCGGGCTTCGGACTACAGCAGCACCAGCAGCCGCTCGACGTCGACGGATTCCAGCGAGACCGAGACTTCCACCGACACGACGACCAGCAGCAGCGAGGAATCCGAGACCTCCACGTCGACCAACGGCTCCGACGAAGAGGTCAAACCGGTCTCGGCACTGGGCGACCACCCGTTCAACATCCCGGGCAACGGCGCGATGAACACCTCGTGCAACCTGCCCCGCTTCAACACCGACGTCACGTCGCAGGACCGCTTCTACCAGGCCGCGCTGCCTTGCCTGATGGAGGCGTGGGCCCCGGCGCTGGAGAACGCCGACCTACCGGTCCGGACGCCCACCGTGATCACCACCGGGGACAACATCGAAACGCCCTGCGGGACGCGGCGGTGGAACCAGACCGCGATGTACTGCCCCGGCAACCACACGATCTACATGACCGCGCGCTACTACGCCCAGGTCGAGCAGCGCACCAAGGCCGGCGTGTACCTCGGCCAGTTCGCGCACGAATTCGGCCACGCGCTGCAGGGCATGACCGGGATCAACAGCGCCTACGGCGACGCGTCCTACGACGCGGGCGGCAGCTCCACGTCGGCCGGGCTGGAACTGACCCGGCGCTCCGAGCTGCAGGCGACGTGCTTCGAGGGCATGACGCTGGCCGCGTTGCAGAACGGCGGCGTCAGCAACGACTTCATCTTCCCCGCGCTGGAGGACTCCTCCGATCGCGGCGACGAGCACACCAACGTGCGCGACCACGGCAGCACGTCGACCAACGCCGCTTGGGTGGAGCAGGGGTTCCGGAAGAACCGGATCACGGAGTGCAACACCTGGCTGGCGGCGGCCTCCGACGTCGACTGACGGGGCTCAGGACCGGCGGAGCATCAGCCCGTAGCCGCCGCCGGCGACCGCGGCGAGGGTCAGCAGGACCCAGTTGGCGCGCTGCACCTGGCCTTTCAGCTCGGAGTCGGTCGATCGCGCCGGGCGGACCACGAAGTCCTCGCCCGGGTCGGCGGGCACCTGCACCGGCAGCTGCTGGCCGGGGGCGTGGCCGCAGCCGTCGAACGGCGCTCGCCGCACCGCGCCGTCGATCCGGACCTCGACGAGGTCCCGCGCCGAGGCGGCGCCGCACGGGCGCGACTCGATGACCGTCGCCGTCGCCGGCCGCATCGCCTGCCCGGCCTCCGTCACCAGCGGCCACAGCGTCACCGCCGCCACCGCGAGCCCGAGCGTTCCGAGGACAAGCAGGATCGGCGCCACCGACGCCGAACCTCGTTGCCTTCCCACGACACCGATATTGGCAGAAAGCCGAACGGTGCCGACCGTCACTCGGGGCAATGGCGGGATCACGTCCGGTGCCATGCCGGGCTCGGCGCGAAATCGCCGGACGCTAGGCGTCCGCGGGTGTCACCTTCTTGACGTAGAGCAGCCGGTCACCGGCCTCGATCGCATCGGCTTCCGGGGCGTCCACCCGGTAGAGCTGTCCGTCGCGCACCACGCCGAGCACGATGTCCGAGAGGTGCCGCGGCGAGCCGCCGACCTCCTGCGGTTCGACCTCGCGCTCGGCGATCGCCAGGCCCACATCCGGCGTCAGCAGGTCCTCGAACATCTCCACCACCGACGGCGTCGAGGTCGCCATGCCCAGCAGGCGGCCCGCCGTCTCGCTGGACACCACCACCGAGTCCGCGCCGGACTGGCGCAGCAGGTGCACGTTCTCGGCCTCCCGCACCGCCGCGACTATCTGCGCCTTCGGCGCGAGCTCCCGCGCGGTCAGGGTGACCAGCACGGCCGTGTCGTCGCGGGCCGGGGCGACCACGATGGCCCGCGCCCGCGGCACGCCCGCCACGCGCAGCACGTCCGAGCGGGTGCCCGAGCCGTTGACGGTGACCAGGCCTTGCGCGGACGCGGTTTCCAGCGATCGCTGGTCGGTGTCGACGACCACGATGCGCCCGGGCTCCGCGCCGTCGCCGAGCAGTGCGGTGACCGCCGAACGGCCCTTGGTTCCGTATCCGATGACGACCACGTGGTCGCGCACCCTGGACCTCCAGCGTTGGATCTTGAAAGCCTGTCGAGAGCGCTCGGTGAGCACTTCCAGTGTGGTACCGACCAGCACGATCAGGAACAGCACCCGCAGCGGCGTGATGACCAGCACGTTCACCAGCCGGGCCTGCGGGGTGACCGGGGTGATGTCGCCGTAGCCGGTGGTGGACAGCGACACCGTCGCGTAGTAGACGGCGTCCAGCAGGTCCAGCTCACCGCCCGCGGAGTCCCGGTAGCCGTCCCGGCCGAAGTACACGATGAGCACCGTGGCGGCCAGCGCGAGCATCGCGCCGATGATCCGGCGGATGATGGAGCGCACCGGGCTGATCGTGCTGCCCGGCATCCGGATCACGCCCACCAGCGCGTGGTCGGGCCGGCTGGTCAGCTCCTCCTCGTCGGTGCGGCCACCGATGAAGGGGTGCGCCAGCCGCTTGGGACTGCGCCGCATCATGACCCGTGCCCTCCGGCTCCTGCCGCGCGACTCGGAAGCGCCTTCTCACCACTCACGGCGCAGAACAGTAACCCTTGACGGCGCGCCGGGTGCGATGCGGCACCGGCAGTTCGGCGACGAGTTCTCCTGCAGGCCGGAAGACCTGGTCTGGACTTGGCGGTGCCGCGGCTTACCATGCAGCGGTGCAGCAGCTTCAGCACGCGGCGCGCGCCCTGGGATGGGACGGCCGACTGATCCCGGACGTCGAGGTCCTCGGTGCGCGGTTCGCCGCCGTGGCGCGGATCAGGCGCGACGTCCACGAGTGGCGCAGTCTTCACGGCTGGGGGCCGGAGCTCAACCCGGCCTGGTTCCGGTCCTGGTCCGAGCCCTGCACGCACGACCAGGTGCCGGTGGCCGCGGTCGATCTGCTCGGGCTGCTGGTGCCGGTGTCCCGCTCCCGCCACGCGCTGCGGGCGTGCGGGACGTTGCTGACGTTGGCGCCGTGCGCGGTCGTGCTGCCCCAGGGCTCCAAGTACAAGCCGTTGCGGATGCTGGAGCTGGACTACTACGGCGTGGGCGTGGTCAACGCCGGTTTCGAGGGCCCGGCCGAGCTGGTGGTCACACCGGAGGACCGGACCGCAGAGTTCGGTTCGTCCATGTTCGGCCGCTGGCTGCTGGAGGTCCTCTACTCGCGGCTCCTCGAACTCCCCCAGCTCACCGAGAACGCCTGAGCGCAGACGTCAGGCAAGCGGCGGTAGCCGCTTGCTCCTCGCGGGTTCTCAGACTCTTCTCGCGAGGACGAATCCGCAGCGAGAAGGCGTCCGAGACTCCGCTGAAGGCCGCCGCGAACCCGTCCTGACCTACGCCAGGACGTATTCGTGCCAGTTGAGCTGCTGCGGGTTCCAGCGCATGCCGCGGCCTTCCTTCAGGGCGCGCAGGGCCTGCATCGTGTGTGGCCAGCGGCGGATCACGTTCGCCAGCGCGACCGGCGTCATCAGGTCGGCCGAGCGCCGGTGGTCGCCCGGGCCGAGCAGCGCGATGCCGCCGGGCGTGGAAATGATGTCGGTCAGCGGCGCCTGGCCGGACAGGGCGGCCTGCTCGACGCTGAGGATGCTGTGCGGCTGCAGTTCGCTCGGCCAGCTGTTGCGGTCGATGTCGGCGGCGACGGGCTGGTCGCAGCTGCCGCACTCGCACTTGAACTCGCTGGCCCAGCCGTGCTGCTTCCACGACCACACCGCGGCACCGCCGGTGTCCAAATCGGACAGTGCGGCGACGTGCGGCCAGGCCCCGACGACGGCGCTGAGCATCGTCTTCTTCGACGGTCGCGGGTTGCGGCCCGGGCCGTCGAAGGACCAGGTGCCTTCGTCGTTCCGGTGCACCCGCACCAGCGGGGCGCGCATCGCCAGGACGTCGGCGTCGACGTTCACTTCGGATTCCGGTGGCGTGTTGAGCTTCCAGTCCGTGTTCATCGCGGGCATAGTCATCCGCCGCGAACCGCGATCTCAAGCTCCGCCACCCGAACGTGTACTGATCCTGGCGCCGGGCGTGATCCCGCTGACGCGGACATCTCCGCAGGTCAGTGCTCGTGAGCACGTTGGATCGCTATAGCAGCACAAAATGCTCACGAGGCCTGACCAGGCCGAACGGTCACTGCGCCGAGGGCACCGAGGTGATGAGGTTCCGGAGGCCGTCGGCGTCGAGGAGGTCGGCGGGGCGGAGCGTGTAATCGTGGCGGACGTAGTGGAACGCCGCGCGGACCTTCGCCAGCGGCGTGCCGGAGAGCTCCGCCCAGGCCAGCCGGTACGCCGCGAGCTGCACCGACAGCGCCGGGATCTGGTCGCCGCCCGGCACCGCGCCGGTCTTCCAGTCCAGCACCGTCCAGCCGCCGTCGGCGTCGGCGAACACCGCGTCCATCCGGCCGCGCAGCACCACGCCCTCGACCTGGGTCTCGAACGGCACCTCGACGCGGTGCGGCGTGCGGTCGGCCCAGGAGCCGGCCAGGAACGCCTGCTGCAGATCGGCGAGCTCCTCGTGCACCGGCGCGGATTCGTCGGCGGCGCCGGGCAGTTCGTCGAAGTCCAGCAGCGCGGTCGAGGTGAACCGGTGCTCCAGCCAGGCGTGGAACGCGGTGCCCCGCCGGGTCATCGGGTTCGGCGGGAACGGCAGCGGGCGGCGCAGCCGCCGGGCGAGGGTGTCGGAATCCTTGGCGAGTTCGACGAGTTGGCTCACCGACAGGTGGTCCGGCAGCCGCACCTGCTCCCGCCGCTGCGCGGCCGCGGCGCGCTCGGCCAGCAGCACATCGACGTCCCGCGCCCAGCCGTCCTCGTCGTCCTCGTCGTCCTCCGGCTTTGAATCATCCACAGTGGACATCGCGGCCCGCACGAGCTCCGCGCCTTCGGCCACCGCTGCGCGGCGCGACCCCAGCGGATCGACCGGCCACTCCGCGCAGCGCACGGCGTCGGCGAGCGGGTTCGTCGCGTCCTCATCGGGTTCCGGCGTCCACAGGTCGACGACCCCGGCCCCGGATTCGCCCAGCACCTCGGCCAGCTGCCGCAGGAAGTCCGACGGCCCCTTCGGCCGGTCGCCGTTCTCGCCCCACCAGTGCCCGGACAGCAGCAACGTCCGCTCCGAGCGCGTCACCGCGACGTAGAGCAGCCGCCGCTCCTCGGCGAGCCGGCGCTCCTCGAACTCCTCGTCGTGGATGCCCAGCGCCTCGGTGACCTCCTTGCGGTCCAGCCCGAACAGCCGCTCGACGTCCAGCCGGGGCAGGTCCTGGGCGTCGCCGCGGAGTTCGGCGGGCAGTTCGGTGGCCGACCGCAGCCACGACGAGGACTTCCGCTTGCCGGGGAAGACGTCGTTGACCAGGTGCGGCACGGCGACGACCTGCCACTCCAGGCCCTTGGCGGCGTGCACGGTGAGCACCTGGACCCGGTCCTCGGCGACTTCGACCTCGCCGGGTTCCAGGCCGTCCTCGGCTCGTTCGGCCGCTTCCAGGTAGTCCAGCAGCGCGTGCAGCGTGGCCGACGGGCTCGCGGTCGCGAAATCGGTGACCGAGTCGGCGAACGCGTCGAGGTGGATGCGGCCCGCGCCGACCGGTCGCGCCATGCTCTCGATGTCCAGCAGCAGCGTCCGCTCGACGTCGGCGACGAGCTCCGGCAACGGCTGGTCCAGGCGGCGCCGCAACGAGGCGAGTTCGCCGCCCAGCCGCCGGATGCGCCGGTAGCCGTCGCCGGAGTAGCGCTCCGCGTCACCGGGGTCGTCGAGCGCGTCGACGAGGCCGGCCTGCTCGGCGTTCTCACCCGGCAACGCCGCGGTGACCACAGCGGACGGGTCGGAGGATTCGGGCTCCCCGAACACCTGCGTCCCGAGCTCCCTCGCGCGGTCCCACAGCGCGGCGATGTCGGCCGCTCCCAGGCGCCAGCGCGAGCCGGTGAGCAGCCGCATCGCGGCCGTTCCGGCGAGCGGGTCGACCAGCAGCCGCAACGCGCTCACGAGGTCGCGGACCTCGGGCTCGTCGAGCAGCCCGCCGAGCCCGACGACCTCCACCGGCAGGCCTCGTTCCCGAAGCGCCGCCGCGATGTCGGACATGTCGGCGCGGCGTCGCACCAGCACCGCCGCGGTCGGCGGCCGGCCCGTTTCGTCCAGCGCCGCCTGCCACTGCGCGGTGACCTGGTCGGCGACCCAGTCGCGTTCGGCCCGCACGTGTTCGCTCAGCACCAACCGGATGTCGCCGGGTTCGGCGCCGTCCCTGGCGCGCAGTTCGTCGACTTCCAGCCCGGTCTTTCGCAGCGGTTCCGAGACCGCGTTGGCGACGTGCAGGACCTCCGCCGGGTTGCGGAAGCTCGTCAGCAGCCCGTACCGGTGCGCCGGGGCCTTGCGGCCGTCGTCGACGCGCGGGAAGTCGGTGGTGAAGCGCGGGAGGTTCGCCGCGCTCGCGCCACGCCAGCCGTAGATGGCCTGCGCCGGGTCGCCGACGGCCGTGACCGGCAGCGGGCGGTCACGGCCGAACAGCGAGCGCAGCAGCACCCGTTGCGCGTGGCCGGTGTCCTGGTACTCGTCCAGCAGGACGGCGCCGTAGCGGGCGCGTTCCCCGTCGACGACCTCGGGATGCTCGGCGGCGAGCAGTGCGGCCAGTGACATCTGATCGGCGAAGTCCATCGCGCCTTCGCGCCGCTTGCGCTGCGCGTACTCCTCGACCAGCGGCAGCATCGCCACCCGCAAGCGTTGCGCGGCAACGACTTTCACCAGGTCCTGCGGCAGGTTCGCGCGCTGGCCCTTGGCGCGCGGCGCGTTCTCGACCGCGTGGCAGACCTTCTCGGCGTGCGCCCGCAGGTCGTCCGGGCGCACCAGGTGCTCGGCGAGCTCACCAGCCAGCGAGAGCAGGTAGCCGGTGACCGTGGACGGGACCTTGTCGGTGTCGATGTCCTCGGTCCAGGTCGCGACCACGCTGTGCGCGAGCTGCCAGGACGCGGTCTCGGTCAGCAGCCGCGCGCCCGGCTCGACCGGCACCCGCAGGCCGTGCTCGCCGACGAGCCGCCCCGCGTAGGCGTGGTAGGTCAGCACCGTGGGCTCTTCGGTGAGCACCGCGGAGCGCAGCTGCCCGCTCGGATCGACGTCGTCGAGCAGTCCCGATCCGGCGAGCCGGCGCAGCCGGGCGCGCACCCGGTCGGCGAGCTGCCGCGCGGCCTTGCGGGTGAACGTCAGGCCGAGGACGCGTTCCGGCGTCACCAGCCGGTTGGCGACCAGCCACACCACGCGGGCGGCCATCGTCTCGGTCTTCCCCGCGCCCGCACCCGCCACGACCAGCGCCGGTTCGGCGGGCGCGGCGATCACCGCGGCCTGCTCCGGGGTCGGCGGGTGCAGCCCGAGCGCCTGCGCGATCCGATGTGGACTGATGGCCGCGGGCACCGGCTGGGCCTCGGGTGGCCGGCCGTTCATGCACGGCCCCCGGGCCGAGCTCCGCAGAGGGAGTCGAAGCAGTACCCGATCACTGCGCGACCTGTCTTCCGGCCGGGTGGACGGGGCAGCAAGTGCGCGCCGGGCACCGCGCGCAGTCGGAGTTCTCGCTGGCCACGTAAGCCGGGCCCAGGCTGGATGCGGCGGCGGTGTGCACCACGTCGAGCCACACCTCGATCCGCTCGGTGTCCAGAGCCTGCTGGACGCGTTCCGTCGCCGCGCCCTTCCGGTCGGCCTTCGCGACGTAGAGCAGCCGCGCCCCGCCGGGCCCGTCGTTGTCGCCGAACGCGCCCAGCGCGGCGGCCAGCTGGTACACCGCCAGCTGCGGGTGCTCCTCGGCATCGCCCTTGCTGACCGGCGTCTTCCCGGTCTTGACGTCGACCACCACGGGTCGGCCGCCGGCATCGACCTCCAGCCGGTCCACGCGGCCGCGCAGCCGCAGCCACGGCCCGCCCTCCCGGCCCTGGACCGTGACGTCCAGGTCCTTCTCCACACCGATCTGGGTGAGCTCGGCCCGCGATTCCACCAGCCACGTCACGAACGCGTCGAGCATCTTCTCCACGCGCGTGCGCTCCTTGCGCGAGAACCACGGTGCGCCGGCGTCCACGGATTCCCAGGCGTCGTCCAGGGCTTTGTGCAGCTGCGCGGTGTCCGCACCGTCCGCCGCGGCCTGCACGAGCGCGTGCACGAGGGTGCCGGTGACGGCGGCGAGCTCGGCGGTGTCCTGGCCGCCGTGCCGCTCGACCAGCCAGCGCAGCGGGCACTTGGCCAGGATTTCCACAGTGGACGGTGACACCTTGACCGGATCGTCGCCGGTCACCAGCGGCGCCGCGGTGGAGCTCTCCGGCAGCCCGTACCAGGCGTCCGGGCTGGCCCCCGGCACCCCGGCGTTGGCCAGCCGCGCGAGCTGCGCCGCCGCCCGCTGCCGCCGCGCCGGATCCGCCTCCGCGTCGCACACCACCCGGCGCAGCTCGCCGACGAGATCGCCGAGCGCCAAGCCACGTTCCGGGCGGGCGATCGGCCGCTCCACCGCGTCCGGGTCGCTGACCACGCCCTCCAGCTCGTCGAGGAACCGCGACGGCTGCTCGTCCTCTCCTCGCACCGCGCTGACCAGCAGGTTCCGCCGCGCCCGGCTCGCCGCCACCAGCAGCAGCCGCCGTTCCTCGGCCAGCAGCGGGGCAGTCGCCGACACGCGCTCGGCGTCCACTCCGGACAGCACGTCGACCAGCCGCTCCACGCCGAGCAGCGATCCCCGCAGCCGCAGGTCGGGCCAAATCCCTTCCTGCACACCGGGAATCGCCACGACCTCCCATTCACGGCCGCTCGCGGCGTGCGCGGTGAGCACCGACACCGCGTTGTCCCGGGGCGCGGTCGGCGCCAGCGAGCTGCCCGCGATCTGCTGGCTGGTCAGGTAATCCGCGAAACCGGCGACGTCCGCGCCCGGCAGCCGGTCGACGAACTGGGCGGCCGCGTCGAACAACGACACCACGGCATCGAGGTCGCGATCGGCCTGCGCACCGGCCGCGCCGTGCCGCTCGGCCTGCGCCACCCACCGCTTCTCCAAGCCGCTGGCCTTCCACACCCGCCACAACGTGTCCTCGACGGTGTGCCCGGCGGCGACGGAGTCGGCAGCGGTGCGCAGCAGTCCCGCGAGGCGGCGGGCCGGTGCGGCGGCGGAGTCTTCGAGCGCGGCGAGCCGGTCGTCGTCCTGCAGCACCTCCACCAGCAGTTCACCGCTGGCCCGGCTACCCCCGGCGGCGAGCTCCAGGCGGCGGAGCCCGCGACGCAGCCGCCGCAGCGCGAGCGGGTCAGCGCCGCCGAGCGGCGAGGCGAGCAGCTCAGCGGCAGCGTCCGGGTCAAGCGCCTGCGGGCGCGCAGCGCAGCGCAGCAGCGTCAGCAGCGGGCGGACCGCGGTGCGCTGCGCCAGCGGCAGGTCGTCGATCGGCAGCGCGATCGGCACGCCGGCCGCCAGCAGGGCGCGGCGCAGCACCGGGAGCGACAGGCCGGTCGAGCGGACCACGACGGCCATGTCCGACCAGACGATCTCGTCGAGCAGGTGCGCCCGGCGGAGCTGGTCGGCCACCCACGCCGCCTCCTGGGCCTCCGTGGCCAGCAACCGCACCTGGACCGAACCGCTGCGCCCGTTCTCGGGCTCCACGAGTTCGCGCTGCGGGCCCGCGCCGGGCAGCCGCGCGGCCAGCCGCTGCACGGCCTCCCGGACAGCCTTGGACATCCGGTGGTCGACGGTGAGCACCTCGGTGTTCGTGCCGTCCGGGTCGGCGTCCAGCAGGCAGCGCGGATCGGCGCCGCGGAAGGAGTACACCGCCTGGTCCGGGTCGCCGGCCAGCACGAACTCGGCGGCCGTGTCGCCGAGCCGCCGGGTCAGCCAGTACTGCTGCGGGTCGAGGTGCTGCGCGTCGTCGACGAGGACGTAGCGCACGCGGTCCTGCTCGGCCGCCAGCAGCCCGGGATCGGTGTCGAACGCCAGCAGCGCCGAGCCGACCAACTCCGCCGCGTCCAGCGCGGGGGCCTGCGCGCCGCCCGCTCCGCGCAGCAGCGTTACCTGCTCGTACTGCCGGGCGAACCGGCCGGCGGCGATCCACTCGGGACGGTTGTGCTGCCGGCCGAGGTTCACCAGTCGCTCGGGTCCCACGCCGCGCTCGGCGGCCCGCAGCAGCAGATCGCGCAGCTCCTCGGCGAAGCCGGGCACGGTCAGCGCCGGGCGCAGCGTCTCGGGCCAGTCCCGGGCGCCGCCCTCGACATCCCCGGCCAGCAGGTCGCGCACCAGCGCGTCCTGGTCCGGGCCGTTGAGCAGCTGCGGGGGCGGTAGCTGCTCGCGCACGGCTTGCAGCCGCAGCACCGCGAAGGCGTACGAGTGGACGGTCCGCACCAGCGGTTCGGGCGCGGTCCGCAGGTCGTCCGTGGAACCGGTCAGCAGCCGGGTGATCTCGGTGCGCATCCAGGCCGCCGCGCGCCGGCTGCCGGTCAGCACCAGGACGTTCTCCGGCGATACCCCGCGGTCGCGGATGCGCTCGGCGGCCAGCTGCGCGATCAGCGTGCTCTTGCCGGTCCCGGGCCCGCCCAGGATCCGCAGGAGGCCGTCGCGGTGCGCCAGCGCCCGCTGCCCGGCGGTGTCCCAGACCGTCCGCCGCCGAGCGGGTTCGGCTCGGCGCACGAGCACGGGCGCGGTCGGGGATGGCACGCATCGATGGAATCACGCGCCAACGACAAGGTCGCGCAGGGCTCGCTGATAGGCCCAGCTCAACGAGAAATTAACAGAACCTTTTGGTGGTATGAACCAATTTCGCTCTCTGGCAGTGTGCTGATCGTCACAGCGCCTCCCCCGGCTGTGACCTGCGAAAGCGCGCCCCGAGCGCGATCAACTCCCCCGAAGGAGGAACCGTGAGCAAAGTCCGCAAAGCCCTGCTCGGCTGCGCCGCGGTCGCCGGTGCTCTGACCATCGGCGCGGCGCCCGCACTCAGCGCGGAGACCTCGGCCCCGGCCTCGACCAGCGCAGCGGCACCGGTCGCCGCGTCGCCCTACCTCTACATGGGCTGGGGCAACCCGCCCAAGCCCAGCGAGGTGATGAGCGCTACCGGGATCAAGGACTTCACGCTGGCCTTCATCCTCTCCGACGGCGGCTGCAACCCGGCCTGGGACGGCAACCGCCCGCTCGACGCCGACAAGGCCGTCATCGACGAGATCCGGGCCGCCGGCGGCGACGTCGTCCCGTCCATCGGCGGCTGGGCCGGCAACAAGCTCGGCGAGTTCTGCCAGGACGCCCAGTCGCTGGCCGGCGCCTACCAGAAGGTGATCGACGCCTTCGGGCTCAAGGCCATCGACGTCGACATCGAGGCCAGCGAGTTCGAGACCCCGGCCGTGCAGGACCGGGTGCTGGAGGCGCTGAAGATCGTCAAGGAGACCAACCCCGGCGTGCAGACGGTGGTCACCTTCCCGACGCTGGCCAGCGGCCCGAACGACGTGGGCAAGCGGATGATCGGCAAGGCCAACGAGATCGGCGCGAACGTCGACGTGTGGACGCAGATGCCGTTCAACTTCGGCGGTTCGGACATGGCGGCCGACACGATCCAGTCCACCGAGGGCCTGAAGGAGGTACTCAAGAGCACCTTCGGCTACAGCGACGCGGAGGCCTACGCGCATGCGGGCATCTCGTCGATGAACGGCAAGACCGACGTCGGCGAGACCGTCGACCAGGCCGCGTTCCAGAAGATGGCCGACTACGCCAAGGAGAAGGGCCTCGGCCGCTTCACCTTCTGGGCGCTCAACCGGGACCGCCCGTGCAACGGCGGCGGGCCCTCGGACTCCTGCGGCGGCATCGACCAGCAGCCGTGGGACTTCACCAAGATCGTCGCCGGCTTCCAGGGCTGATGCCGGAGCCGAGGCACCGTTCCCGCTGATCAGGTCTCGTGAGCGTTTTGGAGTACTTAAGCGCTCCAAAGCGCTCACGAGCATCTACCAGCGGAAACGGTGCCTCAGCGCGTTCGGTGTGCGGGTGCTCCGCGGCAGTGTGCTTGGAGTACCTTCGGGCTCGTGGACGAGGAGACCGTGGAGCAGGTGCGAGCCGTGGTGGCGTCGATCCCGCCCGGATCGGTGCTGTCCTACGGAGACGTCGCCGAACTCGCCGGCCTCCGCTCGGCGCGCCTGGTGGGCCGCATCCTCGCCGAGGACGGCGGCGACCTGCCGTGGCACCGGGTCCTGCGCTCCAACGGCACGGTCGCCGACCACCTGCGCCGCCGGCAGCTGGAACTCCTGCGCGCAGAAGGCGTCCTCGCCGACGGAGCCCGCATCGACATGCGCCGGTACCGCTGGGGCGCCTGACGAATCCAGCCGACCTCTCACGATTCCGGGGCCGGCAACCGACCGTCGCCGAAACAGGCCACTGTGGACGGTCAGCGTGCGGCGCGCTTCGGGAGTTCGTCCGCGACGAGCCGCACCAGCGATGCGGTGCGGGCGCGGTCCGGCATCGCGTACGGCAGGCCCGCCGCGTCGATCGGCGCCGCCGTGACCGGCCCGACGCAGGCGATGAACACCTTGTCGCGCAACGCTTCCTGGAAATCCTCGCCGCGCCCCGTGCGGTCCGCGCGAGCCAGCAGATTGGTCGCGGCCGGCGCGCTGGTGAACGGCAGCGCATCCACCTCGCCCCGCAGCACCGCGTCGATCAACCGGTCCAATGCGGACAGGTCCACCGGATCCGTCCACCGGTAGACGGTCACCGCCACCACCTCGGCCCCCGCCGCCCGCAACGCTTCGCGGAACCGCAGCATCGGATCGCCGTGCACCTGGAGCACGACCCGCTTCCCCGCGAGATCGCGCGCCAGCAGGTGTTCCAAGATCTCCGCGGACTCCTCCGACGGCGAGGTCCAGGACTCGACCAACCCGGCACCGCGCACGGCACCGCGCGCCTTCGCACCCCGCGCCAGGATCTCGGCCGAACGCAGGTGCGCCAGCAGCCGGTCACCGACGCCGGTGTGCTGCGCCGCCTCGATCCAGCCCCGGAACCCGACACCGGTGACCGCCACCGCGTAGTCGACCGGCGCCGCGAGGACGTCCTCGGTCGCCGCGGCCAGCTCGCCGTCCTCGGGCAGCGGCACTGTGTGCATCGCCGCCCCGAAGAGCACGCGAGCACCGCGGCGGCTGAACAACGACCCGATCTCGGCGGCCTTGCGCTCCGCCGTCACGCCGACGGTGAAGCCGCTCAACACTCCCTGCACCGCCCAATCGTCACACAACCCCGGCGCCGGGCAGGGCAACCGGTCAGAGGACTTCGAGGACCATCTGGGAAGCGCGTTCCAGGCCCGTCAGGGTCTGCGACGACGAGCGCGGGTGCAGCGCGTGCACCGAGAGCCGGAACAGCAGGGCCCGCAGCAGGGCCTGCGGCCACTCCGAAAGGTGAGACCAGCGCTCCACGATGGCCGGATCGGCCCCGCCCCACGCCAGGGCGTCGATCACCGCCACCGCCGCGGCCCACTCGGCGGGCCGCCAGTACGGGTTGAAGTCGATGATGCCGGGCGCCACGTCCTCGGCGAACAGCACGTTGCCGAACAGGTCCCCGTGCACCACCTGCGGGCGGAGGTCGACCTCCCGCCGCGACCCGGCGAGCACGTCGTAGAGCCGACCGCCCTTCTCCTGCGGCAGCACGTACTCCTCTTCGCCCCAGGCCATCCGGTCGGCCAGCGCGTAGATGTCCTGCCGCGCCTGCAAGAAGCGCGGCCGGGCCAGGAACCGGCTCGCCGAGTGCAGCCGCAGCGACATGGCCACCACGTCGTCGTGCCGCGGCTCGGCCTGGCCTTCGAGGTTCCGGCTGGCCGACCAGCCGGACACCACCCAGCGACCGTCGGTGGAGCGAACCGGGCGGGACACCCGCACGTCGTCGGGCTCCAGCAGGTCCAGCGTCTGCGCCACCCAAGCGGCCTCGGCGGTGTTGGCGGCCGGCTTGAGCACGATCTCGCCGCACCGCCAGGCGACCGCGCCGTCCAGCGGCTCGGGTTCTTCGACGCGCGCGCCGAATGCCGCGCGCACGTGCGGCGGTGGCGGCTCCGGCGTGTGGGTCACGGACGAGACGCTACCTAAATGATCGCGATTTCCGTAGCAGGCACTCCGCGCGCCGCATCCGATCCCGCGATTTCGCGACTACCGTGGTGTCTTTTCGGACGACGAACCCGCCCCGCACCTCGGTGCGGAGCGGGTTCGGGGTTCGGCCTAGTGCGTGTTTTAGAAGCGGCGGTAGCCGCTTGCGGTGTGGGACTCAACTCGCACCGCCGCAGGTTCACGGTGCCCACTCCTCGGGAGTTCTCCCAGCGAGGACAGCCCCGACGTGGTGAATTGGTCATTCATGATGTCGGGGGTCCCACAGCGAGGTGGCAGCGGTAATTCCCGCAGGGGGCCGCCACCCGCACCGCTACGCGAACCAACTTCGAAACACTCTCTAGTACGTCGGCAGGCTCGGGTCGACCTGGTTGGCCCAGCCGAGCACACCGCCGCCGACGTGCACCGCGTCGGAGAATCCCGCCTTGTGCAGCGCCGCCAGCGCCTCCGCCGAACGCCCGCCGGACTTGCAGTGCAGGACGATCTTGCGGTCCTGCGGCAGCTCGGACAGCGCCTCGCCGGAGAGGATGCGGTCCTTCGGGATCAGCTTCGAGCCCTCGATCTTGACGATCTCGTACTCGTGCGGCTCCCGGACGTCGATCAGCTCGAACTTCTCGCCCCGGTCGAACATGTCCTTGAGCTCGCGCGGGGTGATCGTGCTGTTCACCGCCGCCTGCTGGGCGTCGCCGGAGAGCACACCGCAGAACGCCTCGTAGTCGATCAGCTCGGTGATCGGCGTGGCGTTCGGGTCCTTGCGGATCTTGACCGTGCGGTAGCTCATCTCCAGCGCGTCGTAGATCATCAGGCGGCCCAGCAGGGTCTCGCCGATGCCGGTGATCAGCTTGATGGCCTCGTTGACCATGATCGAGCCGATCGACGCGCACAGCACGCCCAGCACGCCGCCCTCGGCGCAGGACGGCACCATGCCGGGCGGCGGCGGCTCGGGGTACAGGTCGCGGTAGTTCGGGCCGTGCTCCGCCCAGAAGACGCTGGCCTGGCCTTCGAAGCGGAAGATCGACCCCCACACGTACGGCTTGCCGAGCAGCACCGCGGCGTCGTTCACCAGGTAGCGGGTGGCGAAGTTGTCCGTGCCGTCCAGGATCAGGTCGTAGTCGCGGAAGATGTCGAGCGCGTTCTCCGACGTCAGGTGCGTCTGGTGCAGGTTCACCTTGACGAACGGGTTGATCTCGGCGATCGAGTCGCGGGCCGATTCCGCCTTGGGCCGCCCGAGGTCGGACTGCCCGTGGATGACCTGGCGGTGCAGGTTCGACTCGTCGACCTCGTCGAACTCCACGATGCCGAGCGTGCCGACCCCGGCCGCGGCCAGGTACAGCAGCGCCGGGCTGCCGAGTCCGCCGGCGCCGACCACCAGCACCTTGGCGTTCTTCAGCCGCTTCTGCCCGTCCATCCCGACGTCCGGGATGATCAGGTGGCGGCTGTAGCGCGCGACCTCTTCTTTGGTCAGCTCCGACGCCGGTTCGACCAGCGGCGGCAGCGACGATGCGCCGGACATTCCCAGCTCCTCCTCAATGGTCGGTGCCTGCTGCTCTCGGAGCTTGGCAGCGGCACCTCAAGCGTCCCCGAAGGGCACCCGAACAGGGCCTCACGGAATCTGCAACGCAAGACTCCCCGATGGGCTTCCGCATCCCAAACTACTCCCACGATCCGGGACGAAAAGGCCCGCGAAGATCGGCTCAGCCGCCGGCGGTCGGGAACGGCCAGGCGTTGTACTTGCAGACGAAGCCGTCGGCGGGGATGTCGGTGCCCTGGTCGGCGATCTTGTTCAGCTCGTGCAGCTCGTTGTTGGACACGCTGAACGACTGCTGCACCATCACCGGCGCCAGCCCGCCCTGCACCGGGCAGCCGACGTGCTTGTTGCCGAAGACGTGCCCGACCTCGTGGTTGATCGCGTAGCGCTGGTAGTTGCCGATGTCGCCCTCGAACGACACCGCGCCGCGCACCCAGCGGGCGGCGTTGAGGTAGACCATGTCGCCCTTGCGGCAGGAGCTGTCGTAGGGCACGCCGTTGCTGTAGTCGCAGGCCTCGCGCGCGGTCTGCTGGCTGACCAGGATGACCCGGAAGTCCGGCCGCGGGCCGCCGGCGTCCACGCGTTGCAGCGAGATCCCGCCGCCCTGCGGGTTGGTCCAGCTGCGCGGATCGGACAGCGTGGCCTGCACCAGGTTGCCGAACTCGACGTTCGGGTTGCCGATCTGGACGCCGACCTCGATCTCGACGCTGTACCGGTAGAGCTGACCCGACCCGATCACCTCGGACTTCCCGGGCAGCACCTGGAAGGTGCGCGCGCCGGTCTCCGGGATCGGTCCGCCGGGCGGCAGGTCGGCGGAGAACAGCGCGGGGTTGAAGGTCTGCCCCGGTGGCGCCTCGGTGACGATCGGTTCGGCCGGCGCGTCCGAGGCGATCGGGTCGAGCAGCTCGGTCGCCGAACCGTCCCCGGAGGGCCGGACGGTCTGGAACACGACGAGCGCGCTGATCACGATCAGCAGCGGCAGCGCGTAGATCCGCCAGCCGTAGCGCGCGTGGACTCCCCGGCGGCGCCGCCGGGGCCGCACGTCATCGTCGCGCTCGTCCGCGTCGTCGAAGTCCTCGGGCTCCGGCTCGGAGACGGGATTCCAGGAGGCGGCCAGCGGCTCGCCGCGGCGACGTTCCCCAGAACCCGTGCGAGCGCTCGTCCGCCCCGCCGGTCGGCGGTCGGACGCGGAGGCACGAGATCGCTGCGGCGGACGATTCACGCTCTAAGCGTGCCACAGGCCCTCCGGCACCTTGAGCAACTACCGGCCACTCCAGGTGACCGCAACATCTGGGGCCACTCGGAGCAACGCGAACCGGTCACCACCGGGCGCCGGCCTGCACCAACCCGAGGAACGCGCGGGCGACCACGCGTGGCCGCTCCATCTGGGCAACATGGCCCGTTCGTGGCAGCACGAGGAGCCGGCCGCGCGGCAGCAGCATCGCGGTGCGCGGCGCCTTGCGAACGGTCACGACCCGGTCGGCGCTACCCCACACGACCAGCGACGGAGCGACGACCTCGGGCAGCCGTCGCCACAGCGAGCGAGCGGGCGGGACGAGCCAGGAGCGCAGGAGCTCCACGGTGGTCCGGCCCAGCGCCGGGCCGGACCACGACAGCCGGCTGCGTTCCTCGAACTCCGCGGCCGCCTCGGCGAGCCGGTGCGGCGGCACCGCGTCCGGCTCGGCGAAGCACAGCCGCAGCAGCTGCTCGGCCCGGGCCGCCGACGGCACCATCGCCAGCTCGCGACGCGTGCGGTTGCCGAGGACCGGCACCATCGCCACCGCGATCCGCGGATCGGAGAGCCGCCGCGGATCCAGCCGCAGGTCGGGCATGGCGGGCGAGATCAGCACCAGCGACGCGACCAGGTCCGGCCGCAGCGCCGCCACCTCGATGGCCACCGCGGCGCCGAACGAGTTCCCGGACAGGTGCACCGGCCCGGCGTCGAGCTGCTCCAGGAACCGGATCACCACGTCCGCGTTCGCCTGGCGGGTGAAGGCGTACCCCGGCGGCGGCTCTGAATACCCGAAACCGGGCAGGTCCAGCGCGATGCTGCGCATCCGCCCGGCGAGCAGGCCGGCCAGATCGGTCCAGTTCGTCGACGAGCCGGCCAGCCCGTGCAGGTGCACCGCCGTCGGCGCCGCCGGCGACGGCCCCGGCGTCTCCCGCAGGTGCAGCCGCAGCGGGCCCGAGCGGGTGGTCAGTTCGGCGTGCCGCCCCGGCGGCGGCTTCGCCGCGAGGTCGATCGGCGGGACGCCATCGGCCACCAGCGGTACCCACGTCAGGTCGGATCGGCCTAGCCGGGATCGCCGATGCGGCGGAGCGGCGGACGTAGTCGTGGTCACACCCACAGCATGGCTGCCCGCCTGAGCCCGGATTTCGCTACCTGCCTCTACCGGCGAGTAGAGTCATGCCCCACTGGGGGCCGGAGGGCCGCCGACCGCGAGTGGAAGGAATCGGGTGGAGGCGAGGATGACCGAGACCGCGCAGCCGAGCCGAGGTGTCCGGTTGCCCCGCGACGCACGCCGGGCACAGCTGCTCGAGGCGGCTCAGCACGTTTTCGTGCACAACGGCTACCACGCGGCGGCGATGGACGACATCGCGGAGCGAGCGGGAGTCAGCAAGCCGGTCCTCTACCAGCACTTCCCGGGCAAGCTGGAGCTCTACCTGGCGCTGCTGGAGACGCACGGCAACGAGCTGGTGCGCCGAGTGCGCGAGGCCATCGCGTCCACGTCGGACAACAAGCAGCGGGTGCGGGCCGCGATCGGCGCGCTGTACGAGTTCGTGGCCGGCGAGGGACAGGCGTTCCGGCTGGTCTTCGAATCGGACCTGCGCGGCGAGCCGGCCGTGGAGAAGGCCGTGGAGGGCGCCCTGTCCGGGTGCATCGACGCGATCACCGAGGCGGTGACGGCGGACGCCGGGCTGGACGCGGAGCGCGCGCGGCTGCTGGCGGTGGGCCTGGTCGGCCTGAGCCAGGTGACGGCGCGCTACTGGCTGGACGCCCGGGAGACGATTTCCCGCGACGAAGCGGTGAGCCTGATGTCCACCCTGGCCTGGAAGGGCCTCGCGGGTTTCCCCCTCCAGAACCCCTGACCATCAACCCGCAATTTCAATAAGGCTTTTCCAACCTCAATTTGCGTGGCGGTGCGGGTAGCGGAACCTCAGAGGCTCCCTGGACTGTGGGGCCCCTCCTGATGTATGCCCAATACACGGCAGAGGGGCCGTCCTCGCCGAGGGAACCCCGGAGGGGTGGGCACCGTGAACCCGCGGCGGTGCCAGTGCCGTAGGTGGGCTAAGCGCCTGCGGCGCATGCGACACCCCATCGACGTGTGGCTTTACGGACCCGCGACTGCGGGCCGACCAGGATGAAAAACGCTCAATTGGAAATCAGAGGTCCGATTTCCATTGAAATTGCGGAAGTTGTCCACAGGCAACGGCGTGTCGTGGTGCGACACGCCGATGTCCCGCAATTTCCATGGAAATCGAAGGTTCGGTTTCCATGGAAATTGCGGGACACCCAGGTCAGCGGAGCGCGCGGGTGACGAGTTCCGCGATGCGGGCGGTGACCTCGTCGGCCCTTTCCAGCGGCAGCATGTGCCCGGCACCGGCGTAGATCAGCAGCTTGGCGTCCGGCAGGGCGTCCGCGATGCGCCGAGCGTGCGAGTGCGGTGTCAGGCGGTCGGACAGCCCGGACAGCACGACCGTCGGGACCGACCGCAACGCCGCGAGCGCGCCGTGCCGCTCGTGCTCGGCCAGGGCCTGCCGGTAGGCGGCCATGTTCGCCGGGTGGCAGCCCGCGACCCAGTCCGCGGTGGCGGCCACGTCGGCGGCCTCGGGGCTCCGGCCGAACAGCAGCCAGCGCATCCCCGGTCGCAGCCAGGACGACTGCGGGACCAGCCGCTTCCCGCGCGAGGCCGCGAGCCGCTTGCGGAACGCCTGCTCGCCCCGGTTGGCGACGGCCGCGACCGGGCGGGGCAGGCCGAGGGTCGGCGCCACCAGGTCGCCCGCCGAGGTCGCCACCAGCGCGACCGCGGCGATCCGCCGTGCGAAGAGCTCCGGGTGCTGCTCGGCGAACGCCATGATCGTCATGCCGCCCATCGAGTGCCCGGCGAGCACGACCGGCCCCTCCGGGGCCCGCTCCGCGATCAGCTCCGCCAGGTCGTCCGCGCACTGCCGGATGCTCGCGCTCCCCGGCTGCGCCGGGTCGCTCTCGCCGTGCCCCCGCAGGTCGAACCGCAGGATCCGCAGCTGCGTCCCGGCCGCCTTCGGCAGGCCGTCCGCCACCCGGTCCCAGGTGTGCTTGGTCAGGGCCCACCCGTGCACCAGGACGACGGTGACCGGCGCGTCGACGGGGCCTTCGTCGACCATCCGCAACCGGGTTCCGTCGCTGGTCGTGAACTCTTCGGCGGTCATCGTGCGCAAGGTTTCGCCCTTCATCGGATCAGGTTCGCCTTCTTCCACCAGCGCATGCCCGGCTTGCCGACCAGTCCGGCCTCGTCCAGGAACGCCATGATCTTCTCGCCACCCCAGTGCAGGGTGTCCAGGAAGCCGGGGTTGGCCCAGGCCGCCTGGTAGCCGTCGCGCGGCCGGATCCCGACCGCCTTGTAGACGTGCGGGTTGATGAGGCTGAGGCAGATGCAGTACGACACGAGCGCGGTCCAGTACTGGTGGTAGGCGCGCTCGGCGGCGTTGCACTCGGCCATCCGGCGGACGACCTCTTCGCGCGCGAAGGTGACGTGCCGCGCCTCTTCGAGCACGTGGATGCGGTTGACCATGCGCACCAGCGGCTGGACGTCCTCGTCGTACATCTGGTCGCGCTGGAAGCGGTCCAGGATCTCCTCGGCCACCAGGATCGACGCGTAGGCGGAGGGGCCACGCAGCACGGTGGGAAGGATCCGGCCGCCGCGGTGCAGCATCGGCAGCGGCCCGTAGGCGGGCGCGCCGATGCGGTCGACGGCCTTGGCGAACATGGTGGAGTGCCGACATTCGTCGGCGACCTCGGTGAGCGCGTACTGGGCATGGCTGGTGCGCGGATCGGAGTTGTAGAACTCCTTGAGCAGCATCTGCATGAGCAGCACCTCGAACCACAGGCCGTTCGAGGCGATGCTGGCGAACTCGTGCTTGGTCAGCTCGATGCGCTGTTCCTCGCTGAGCCGGTCCCAGAGGTGCGTGCCGTAGAGCGAGCTGCGCTTGAACGGGATGTAGGGCTTGCCGTCGGCCAGCGGCGCGTCCCAGTCGACGTCGACCTCGGGGTCGTAGCTGTTCCGGGCGGACGAATTCAGCAGCCGTGCGGCCGTCTTCTCGCGGTCGTTGACCTGCAGGGCCCTGCTCATCCGGCGATCACCCTCTCGGCATCGAGATTGCATGTTACTTCCAGTAACAGTTACCTTGGGTAGCGTGAGCGACATCTCTCGCCCTGTCAAGGCGGTCACACCGGAGAAAGCCCGCGGCGACGCGCGCCGGGAGCGCTGGCGCGAGCACCGCCAGGCCCGCCGCGCCGAGTTCGTCGAGGCCGCGGTGCGCGCCATCAGCAAGCACGGCGCCGAGGTCGGGATGGACGAGATCGCCGCCGAGGCCGGAGTCAGCAAGCCGGTGCTCTACCGGCACTTCAGCGACAAGAGCGACCTGTACGTCGCGGTCGGCGAATGGGGCACCGAGCTGCTGATGCAACGGCTGCGGCCGCTGTTCCACGAGGGCGGCACGCCCAACCAGCGCATCCGCCGCCTGCTCGACGCCTACCTCGGCACCATCGAGCAGTACCCGGAGCTGTACCGGTTCGTCGTGCAGCGCACCTTCGCGGACCGGCCGGTGCGCTCCGACCCGGTGTCGGCGGAGAAGACGGTGATCGCGAACTCGCTGTCCCGCATCCTCGGCGAGTACCTGCGGGCGCTGGGCCTGGACTCCGGCGGCGTCGAGCCCTGGAGCCACGGCCTGGTGGGCATGGTGCAGGCCAGCGGCGACTGGTGGCTGGAGCGGCAGTCGATGAGCCGCAGCGACCTCACCGACTACCTGGCGCAGATCATCTGGTTCGCCATCGACGGCGTGCTGCGCTCGGCCGGCCTGGTGATCGACCCCGACGAACCGCTGGACCTCGGCAACGACCTGCGCCTGGTGCCCGGCGAACACGAGACGCCCGAAGACGAGGAGGACGAGGACCATGGCTGACCACGAGCACGACGAGGACGACTACCGCGGCCCGGCCACGCTCCTGGCCGATGAGCGGGAACTAGCGGTCGAGGTGGTCCTGCGCGGCCACTTCCAGCCCATCGACGGCCGCTTCCACTGGTACGGGCGCCTGTCCGCGCACCAGGACGTGGACGAGTTCGCCGACCACCGCAAGAAGGATGTGGTGTTGCGCACACCGGCGGGCGAGGCGACGGGCACCCTCTCCGACCAGGACCCCTGGGGCCGCTACCGGATCACCGGCACCGGCCGCCCGCCCTTCGAGATCCCCGCCGAACTGGACTGACACAAAGCGCGAGGGGCACCTCGGCCGAGTTCGGCCGAGGTACCCCTCGCGCGGAAAAACCCAGGTCAGCTCACGCCGAAGCCGACGCGCGGCGGCGTCGCCGGGCCGATCTCCACGTAGGCGACCTTGGTCGACGGGACGATGATCCGCCGCCCCTTCTCGTCGGTCAGCGCCAGCACGCCTTCTGCGTTCTTCAGCGCGTCGGCGACCAGCGACTCGACCTCTTCCGGGGACTGTCCGCTGACGACCGTCAGCTCGCGCGGGCTGTCCACGACGCCGATCTTGACCTCCACGCCGAACCTCCGTTGGGCACTCGAATCCGTTGGGATGTGGCAAGGCTATCCCAGGTCCCGCCTTGATCGGCGGATCCTCGCGACGCCACCGAACGAGGACGACTCGAGTCCTGCCCGGGAACCTGTTTTCGTCTTTGCAGCTGCGAAGCCGCGTAGCCCACCTGCGCAGCTCACGCCGCCGCGGGTTCCCAGGCGTCGCCTGGCGCCACGCGAAACGAGCCCGGGAACGGGTATCAGCCCAGGCCCAGGCGGGCCATTCGCTTGGTGTGGTTGTTCTGCAGCCTCCGGAACATCGCCGCGATGCCGGTGAGGTCGCCCGAGCCCTTGATGATCAGCTCCGCCAGCGCGTCGCGCTCGGCGACCACCCGCTGCGCCTGCGTCATCGCCTCGCCCAGCAGCCGCCGCCCCCACAGCGTCAGCTTGTCCCGCAGCTTGCGGTCGTCCTCGCAGGCCGCCTGCACCTCGCGTTCGGCGAACGCCGAGTGGCCGGTGTCGGCGAGCACGGTCAGCACCAGCTCCCGCGTGGCGGGGTCCAGCCACTCCGCGACCTCGCGGTAGAAATCGGCCGCCAGCCCGTCGCCGACGTAGGCCTTGACCAGTGATTCCAGCCACGAATGCGGCGCGGTGGACTCGTTGAACGCCTCGAACGGCGCCACGAACGGCTGCATGACCTCGTCGACCGCGACCCCGAGGCCCGCCAGGTGCTCCTCCAGCTGCCGGTAGTGGCCGATCTCCGCGGCCGCCATGCTGGCCAGCGCCGCGCGGCCGGTCAGCGTGGGTGCGGTGCGCGCGTCCTCGGCGAGCCGGTCGAAGGCCGACAGCTCTCCGAACGCCAGCGCCGCGAGCAGATCCACGACACCCTCGGAGTAACGCTCGTCACTTTCACCGCGCTGGTCAGCCTCGTTCATGGCTGCGAGCCTAACCGGCGGCACGCCCGAGTTATACGCGCCACGGTGAGAACGGCCGACCAACAGGTATCCTCGGACCTCGGAGGAGCATCGGCGTCCGACGGCACAGTCGGCGGCACAGTCGGCGACCCGGTCGTGAAGACCGCGGTGCTGGCTCCCCGAACGTCACGGTCTGGGCGACTCCCGTCCGAGCGGGACGGCCCCCGGGACCACAGCCTGCGTGTACGCGGCCCGAGCGAAATCGCTCGTCGGCCTTGGGGCACGCGACGCCGAGAAGAACGAACCAACAGCGGCTCAGCCGCTGAGCGAACAAGGGCGCGCACCATCACGTCGGTGACCACGAGCACGAAGAGCGGCCGCGAGCAGCGAGCTGCCGTGCCTGGAGGACGTCGCCACGGATCGGCCCGAACCGGGACGCATGCGCGCAGGTACCGAGAGAGGCGATCATTCTGACGTTCACCAACAGCCAGGCCCCCGACGGCCTCGAAGATCGCAATGGGGGCGGCAGCCCCACCACCGCGGACGACACGCAGCTCGAGCACCTCGAGTCCGGTGCCCCCGAAGCCGCGGACGCGCCGCACCTGAAGGCCGGCACCGCCGGCAACCCGGACGCTCCGACCTTCGCCGAGCTCGACGTGCACCCGGACATCGTCCGCGCGCTGCACGAAGCCGGCATCGAGCGCACCTTCGCCATCCAGGAACTGACCCTGCCGCTGGCGATGCAGGGCGAGGACCTGATCGGTCAAGCCCGCACCGGCACCGGCAAGACCCTCGGCTTCGGCGTCCCGCTGCTGCACCGCCTGCAGGTGCCCGGCGACGGCACCCCGCAGGCGCTGGTCGTGGTGCCGACCCGCGAACTGTGCCTGCAGGTCACCCGCGACCTCACCGACGCGAGCAAGCACCTGGGCGTGCGCACCGTCGCCGTCTACGGCGGCCGCCCCTACGAGGAGCAGATCTCCGCGCTCCGCAAGGGCGTCGACGTGGTCATCGGCACCCCGGGCCGCCTGCTCGACCTGGCCGAACAGCGCCACCTGGTGCTCGGCAAGGTCCGCGGGCTGGTGCTCGACGAGGCCGACGAGATGCTCGACCTCGGCTTCCTGCCGGACATCGAGCGCATCTTGCGCATGGTTCCCGAGCAGCGGCAGACGATGCTGTTCTCGGCCACCATGCCGGGCCCGATCCTGACCCTGGCCCGCACGTTCATGGCGCAGCCCACGCACATCCGGGCCGAGCAGGCCGACGAGAGCGCGGTGCACGAGCGCACCCGGCAGTTCATCTACCGGGCGCACGCCATGGACAAGGGCGAACTGATCGCGAAGGCCCTGCAGTCCACCGACCGCGGCCTGGCGATGATCTTCAGCCGGACCAAGCGGACGGCACAGAAGCTCGCCGACGAGCTCACCGAGCGCGGCTTCGCGGCCGGCGCGGTGCACGGCGACCTCGGGCAGGCCGCGCGCGAGAAGGCGCTGCGAGCGTTCCGGTCCGGCAAGGTCGACATCCTGGTGGCCACCGACGTCGCGGCCCGCGGCATCGACGTCGCCGGCGTGACCCACGTGATCAACCTGCAGTGCCCGGACGACGAGAAGACCTACGTGCACCGCATCGGCCGCACCGGCCGGGCCGGTCGCGAAGGCGTCGCGATCACGCTCGTCGACTGGGACGAAGAGCCCCGCTGGAAGATGATCAGCGACACGCTCGGCCTGGACAAGCCCGAGCCGGTCGAGACCTACTCGACCTCGCCGCACCTGTTCACCGACCTCGACATCCCGACGGACGTCACCGGTCGCCTGCCGCTGTCCAAGCGCACCCGCGCCGGACTGGACGCCGAGCCCGAGACGCAGGGCGAGGCCAAGCTGCCGCGCCGCAGCCGGCGGCGCACCCGCGGCGGCGCGGACCAGCACCAGGGCGAAGCCGAGAGCGGTGCCCGCCAGGACAGCGATGCCGAGACCCGGCCCGCCCGACGCCGACAGCGCCGGCGTACCCGCAGCGGTGCCGAAACCGCGGCGCAGCAGCCGGAAGCGCCCGCCGCAGGAGGCGAAGCCGACGCCGGTGAGCGGCCGCGCCGTCGGCGGCGCAGGCGTCGCTCGGGCGAGCCGGCCGGCGAAGCCGGCGACATGGCGCGCAGCGGCAACGCCGAAGGCGGCGCCGAGTAGCAGCAGGCGAGACCCGTGAGCCGGGAGGCTCGCGGGTCGAACTCCAGGCGGCGTCCGCAACTCCTGCAAGGGCACCGCCACCCGCACCGCCACGCAAGGCGAGTCCGGCGACAGGCTCTAAGCTCGGCGCAGGAACAGCCAGGCGATCGAGGAGTGACTGTGGTCCGGCCGGAACGGCGCACGAGAACCGACCTCGCCGTGGTGGCGCTGATCGTCGTGGCCGTGCTCGCCGGTAGCGTCGTGATCTGGTTCAACAGCGATGCGCGCGCCACCGTGTCCGAACCCGCCGCCCAGCCGATTCCGGAACTTCCCGCGGCCACCGCCGTGCCGGCGACGCTGTCCGAGGCGTGGCGCGCGACCAGCCCGGTCACTCCGGTGCCGGTCGTCGCCGGGGCCGGAGTGGTCACCGGGGCGGGCAACGAGGTGAGCGGCCACGACCCGCTGACCGGTCAGGTCGCCTGGCGCTACGCCCGCGACATTCCGCTGTGCACGGTCGGCGCGGAGTGGAACCGCGCGATCGCGGTCTACCACAAGTCCGAGAACTGCAGCGAGGTCACCTCGCTGCGCGGGGCCACCGGGGTGCGCGGGCCGCAGCGCAACGCCGACGCCGAGTTCGGCACCCAGCTGCTCGGCGACGGCACCTACGTGACGGCCACCGGGCAGCGCTCCTTCGAGTCCTGGCGTTCGGACCTGGTGCGCACCCAGCAGTTCGGCATGCCGCCCGCGGTGAAGAACCCGGACAACAACATGAAGCGCCCGGACTGCACCTACTCCTCCATCGGAGTGGGCGGCGAGCGAGTGGGGGCCGTCGAGGCGTGCCCCCGCGAGCAGGGCCGGATCACGGTCCTGAAGGCCCACCCCGAGGACGACGAGAAGCCGGAGGAGATCTTCAGCGTCGTCCTCGGCAGCGAGTCGGCGGGGGTCATCGCGGTCAACGACAAGCACGTCGCGGTGGTCCTCCGGGACCGTTCCGAGGCCGTGGTCTACAACAACGACGGCGCGGTGGAGAACACCTTCCCGGTGCGCGTCGGCACTCCCGACCTCCGGGCGAACGTGCTGGTCGAGTCGACCTCGAAGGGCCGCCGGATCTACTGGCACACCGGCACCGACACGGTCGCGCTGGACCCGGAAACCCTCGCTCCACTGTGGACTGTGCCGGATACGCTCGGCCCGGGCGTCGGATTCGGCGGGAAGCTGCTGGTACCGGTGACCGAGGGCCTGGCGGTCCTGGACGCACCGACCGGCACCCGGGAGCGGGTGATCCCGGTGGACCGCGCCGGGTACACCGGCCCGGTCCAGCTCAACGCGGTAGGCCCGGTTCTCCTGGAACAGCGCGGCGACACGCTCGTCGCCCTGCGCTGAACCGGCGGCGCGAAAAGTCCTTGTCCCTCAACGGAAACACGGACGCCCGTCAGGCCCACCACCAGAACCACAACGAGCCGAACACGACCACGAGGACGCCGCAGGCAGCCAAGCCGCCGCGCGCGTCGTTGCGCCGGTCCGCGATCGCCTGCAGCACCAGGGCGATCAGCGACGCCACCAGTTGAGCGATCACCGCGGCCAGCCCGGGGCCTTCCTGCCCCTGGTTCGTCGCCCAGAACTGCACCACCACCAGCACGAGTGCGAGCAGCAGGAAGCCGGCCGCCAACGCGCCGGTGAGGCCGCGGAGCGCGGAACCGGCCCGGCTGGGCGGCGTCGGCCGGCTCAGCGAATGCCGACCGCGCGGCCGCTGCGGCGGCAGCTCGTCGGATCCCGGCAGGCGCCGCGTTCGGGGCGGCCGCGGTCGTTGCGAAGCAGGGGTGCGCATCGGCCCGTCCTCAGGTCGCATGCTCGTCAATCCCCCAGCAAGGCCCACGGCGGCAGGCTCGGCGCAGCCTGCCGGCCCTCCTCGCAATGCGCCCGGAAGTCGCACCACGAGCAGTGCGGTCCGGTTCGCACCGGGAACATCGCCTGCGGATCGGCACCGAGCTCGAACGCGTCCGTCGCGGCCTGGAGTTCTCCGGCGAGCTGCTCGGCGCGATCCTGCAGCGCGGCGAGCGATTCCGCGGTGTGATCCCAACCCGCGACGGTCCCGGTCGGCAAGTGGTGCAGCTCGACCCGCCGGCACGGCCGGCGCAGGGTCTTGCGCGCTGCCAACGCGTACAGCCCGAGCGCCAGCGACTGCCGCGCATCGTCGACGCGCAGTCCGTGCCGGCCGGTCTTGTAGTCGACGACGACGAGTTCGCCGTGCCGGTCGTCGATCCGGTCCACCCGGCCCTCGGCGATGATCGACCCCATCGGCGCGGACACCCAACGCTCCACCGCGAGCGGCGCGACGTCGGGCGCCAGCTGCTCGACGTACGAGCCGACCCACTCCTGCGCCCGGCGCCGGTAGTCGCCCGCCTGCTCCGGGCTCGCGAAACCGTCGGACTTCCAGTACTCGCGCACCAACGTGGCGGCGCGCTCCGGGCTGCGCTGATCCGCTCGCAGCTCGAAGTACGCGCGCAGAGCGTTGTGCACGACGGCGCCCAGCGTGGCGTTCGCCCAAGCACCGGAGCGCGACGGCGCCGGCCGGTCCAGGTACGTCATGCGGTACTTCCGGGGGCACTTCGCCCAGGTCGCGAGCCTGGCCGGCGTGACCCGCACCAGCTTGCTGGGAATTCCTTCTAGACCGAGCTGCCCCTGCACGCCCCCACAGTACGCAGTTTTCCCGCTACCCGGCCGTTCCGCCACGATCAGCCGATGACCTTGCTGCCGCTGCACCGCTCCACCAGCCGATCCAACGAGTCGGGCGAAGTCGTCTCCTGGCCGATCCGGATCGTCTTGTTGGTGCCGTGGTAGTCGCTGCTGCCGGTGGGGATCAGGTCCAGCTCGGCGGCCAGCCCGCGCAGCCGCGCCCGGGTCTCGGCGTCGTGGTCGGGGTGGTCGATCTCGATCCCGGCGAGCCCGCGCCCGGCGAGCTCGGCCACGATGTCGGCGGTCACGATCGGCCCCCGCGCGGTCGCGAAGGGGTGCGCCAGCACCGTCGCGCCGCCGGCCTCGGAGATCATCTCGATCGCGCGGTGCACGGGCGTGTCGGTGCGCGGGAGGTAGTAGCTGCCGCGGCCGCCGAGGTACTTGGCGAAGGCCTCGTCGACGCTGGCGACCGTCCCGGCGTTGACGAGCGCGCGGGCCAGGTGCGGCCGGCCTCCAGGCGAGTCGGGCGGCAGGCCGGCCATGAGCTCGTCCGGGTCGACCGGGAAACCGTCGGCGGCCATGTGCTGCGCCATCTGGTAGAGCCGCTCACGGCGCTCGGCGCGCAGCCGCGACTGCTCCCGCACGAGCGCGGTGGAGTTCGGGTCGAACAGGTACGCCAGCAGGTGCACGGTGATGTTCCGACCGTCCTCGCCCGGACACGAGCACGACAGCTCGGCACCCGGCACCAGCCGGAACCGGCCGGGCTCCGCGAGATCGCGCACGGCCCGCTCGGCCGCCGCCCATCCCGCGGTGGTGTCGTGGTCGGTGATCGCGATCGCGTCCAGGCCGGCGGCGAGCGCTGTCGCCACCAGCTCTGCCGGTGCATCGGTCCCGTCGGATTCGGTGGAATGCGTGTGCAGGTCGATTCGCACACCCACCAGTGTGACCGATGGTCCGACCGCGGGCCGAACCAACACCCATCCGGCCGACCCGGGCGCCGCCGCGCCGGGCCGACCGGATGGGTCAGAGCTTCGCCGCTTTCCGCTTGCCCACCGCGGCGCGCCGCGCCTTGAGCATGGAGAAGCGGTCCTGCTGCTGGCCCTTCTTGTCACCGAAGACGAGCGCCGAGATCGCGTCCTCGACCTCGGTCGGGTTCGGCACGTAGTCGATGCGGTTCAGGGCCTGGATCTGACCGGCCGACTCGACCACGAGAGTGCCGTACCCGAAGAGGCGGCCCATCAGCGTGCGAGCGAACGTCAGGTCCGTGACCTTGGTGATCGGCATCATCGCCACGTTGGTGGTGAAGATGCCGGTGGTGATCAGGAACCGCTTGTCGGTCACGACGATGCGTTCCACGTACCAGTCCAGCACCTGGTACGCGAAGCGGATCAGGATGATCAACCCCGCGTACCAGAGGATGTTCTGGACCAGCCCACCGCTGCCCTCGGGCACCAGGTAGGACACCATCACCAGACCAACCAGCAAGCCGGCCGCCTCGAAGAGGTCCCACACCAGGACCGCCCAGTGACGCCGAACGCGGATCACTCGGCGTTCACTGTCCAGCAGGTATTCGTCGGGGTCCCTAGGAGCGAACACGGCACCCGCCTCCCGCGGCTCGCGCTTTACTGGAAGAGGTTCTGCATGAAGGTGATGACGGCCTCAGCTGCTCCCCGGAGACTGCCCAGGATGCCGTTGATGACACCGCTGGCTTCCACTGGCGCGGAAAACAGGAAGAACAGGAGGAAAGCAACTCCGGCCCACGTGAGGATTTTCTTCATGTTCACTGTGACGCACCCCGTCCGAAATGCCCTTGAGTAGCGCAGGCGCCTGCTGATCCGTTGTACCGCACTCCGCCGCTTTACGGCAGCTTTGTACCGCACTTGGGTCAGTCGTTTCCGGGCAGCCCCGGATCAACTACCCTCCGTGGCGATGATCGTATCGGAGAATCCTGTGATCCGCTGCGTCGGCGCGATAATTCACCACCCCGACGGCCGGTTGCTGCTGGTCAAACGTGCACATGAGCCCGGCAAGGGGAAGTGGTCCCTACCGGGTGGCCGAGTCGAGCCCGGCGAGACCGACCATTCGGCGGTACAGCGCGAAGTCCGCGAAGAAACGGGACTCTCCGTCACCGTCGGTGAGCTCGTCGGCCGAATCTTCCGGCCCGCGGCGCGCGGCACCTACGAGATCCTGGATTACTCCTGCTGGAGTAATGAACAGGAACTTTCCGCTGGTGACGACGCCGCCGATGCGATCTGGGCGGACAGTGCGACTTTCGCCACACTGGACCGCGACGGAGCACTGACCGAAGACCTCGCCGAGATCCTGCGCTCTTGGAATAGTTTACCCCGCAACGAGTGACGGCTGAAATACGACCGGGGAACGCCGTCGCGGTCCCGTCACGCCCCGCCGAGAGGCGCGGTTCGAGTCGAACACGGGTCCGGATGCGATTCACTCAATCCGCCCAATTCACCCGTTTCATGCGTTGCGGTTCCGGCGGGTTGTGACCTCGAATGCGAGCCGTTGCCATCGGTCCACTCGGACGGAGTATCGTGTCGGGTTGGCTGACTCGAGACCACCGCATCGGTGGATGACCTTCTGGAGGTGAGGGATCGTGGACAGCAGTGCCGATAGCGCGCTTCCGTGCAGTACCAACAGCATCCCCGCCGGAAGGGCCAGCCGCTAGGCCTTCGCCCATCAGGGCCGGCAGGGATGCGCGAGCAGCGGGCGGAGCCCGCGAAGCACGCCACCCACGCAGCTCTCACCCGGATCCCCGTCCGCCGGGGAGCTGCGCCCGGACCTTGGAGGTCGCCGTGCCCAACCTGCCCTCGCTCGGCCTGCGCAACCGCAACAACCGCGCGCCCCAGCCGCTCATCCGCAGCGCCGCCCCCGTCTCCGCGTACGTCGTCGACTGCGCGATCTACGACGACGGGCGCCGCGTCGAAGGTTCGTGGAACCACTCCGACGCCATCGAGGAGGTGCGGCGGCGCGGTTCCGGCTTCGTCTGGATCGGGCTGCACGAGCCCACCGAAGAGCAGATCAACGGCATCGCCGAAACCTTCGGCCTGCACGAGCTGGCCGTCGAGGACGCCGTGCACGCGCACCAGCGCCCGAAGCTGGAGCGCTACGACAACACGCTGTTCATGGTGCTGAAGACGGTCCGCTACACCGACACCGAGACGCGGTCGGCGACCAGCGAGATCGTCGACACCGGCGAGCTGATGGTGTTCCTCGGCCGCGACTTCGTCATCACGGTGCGGCACGGCAAGCACGCGGGGCTGGCCGAGGTGCGCAGCCAGCTGGAGGCCGACCCGGAGCAGCTCGCGCTGGGCCCGTCGGCGGTGCTGCATGGCGTCGCCGACCACGTGGTGGACACGTACCTGGAGGTCACCGAGGCCATCCAGGACGACATCGACGAGATCGAGGCCGAGGTCTTCGAGCCGGGCACCAAGATCGACGCCGAACACATCTACCTGATGAAGCGCGAAGTCATGGAGCTGCGCCGCGCGGTGCAGCCGCTGACCAAGCCGATGCAGCGGCTCGCCGAGGGCTACACGCCGATGGTCGCCGACGAGGTGCGGTCCTACTTCCGCAACGTCGAGGACCACCTGGCGAGGGTGTCCGAAATGGTGGGGGCCTTCGACGAGCTGCTGACCACCCTGGTGGACGCGACGCTGGCCAAGATCACGCTCCAGCAGAACACCGACATGCGCAAGATCTCGGCGTGGGTCGCGATCGTCTCGACGCCGACCATGATCGCCGGGATCTACGGCATGAACTTCGACTTCATGCCCGAGACGAATTGGACCTTCGGGTACCCCCTGGCCCTCATGGTGATGCTCGGCGCCTGCATGGTCCTCTTCAAGATCTTCCGGCGGAACAAGTGGCTGTGATCGCACTTCGTAACGAATTCCGCGCCGTCGGCGATATGCCGTGCGGGGTCACTTCGCGTCCCGTCATCGCCGACTGGACGCCGTTCCGCTTGTCTTTCACCACCGTCCGTTCTCATCGGTCGGCGCGAGCGCGTGAGGAGGTTGTCATGCACCGTCTTCCGCAGCACCAGGGGCGGGTCCGGCATCGGCTCCTCACCGGCCCGGTCCCCCGACGAAATCCCGTGACGCGTCGGGAGATCGCCGAGAAGTTGTTCCGGCACACTGCTTGGGTGCAGCGAAAACCCGGCGCGATGTGGGACGCGGTTCCCGCCGCGCCGCGCGCCGTCGCGCGCTGACGCCTGCCGGGACCACCGCGGGCCACATCGTGAAAAACGAATCTCCGTCAGATCTTCGTTTCTTTCACGTTGGGAGGCACCGCCATGACTCGCTTGGCCGCCAACAAGCTCACCCTCCTGGTCGCCCTGATCATGGGGTGGATCGTCACCCTGTTCGTGCTCATCGCGAGCCAGCTCTAACGCTCCGCACCCGGACGTCCACTATGGACTGAATCCGGCACGCCCGGCCGGTAGCCGGATTCGGCGAAATGATCCGGCGGCATCGTCGTGCCGCGGTTACAACACTCCCACCCATCGTCGCGATGCTGGGAGTGATCGCAGATGTCGCTGGTCGAACGGTTGTTGTCGTGCGGGGCCGCCGTCCCGCTTCTCCTGCTCTGCGCTGGGCCGCCGCTGCAGGCGGCCCAGCGGATGCCACCGGAGCAGCGGATACTCGAACTCACCAATGCCGAACGGGCCCGGGCCGGATGCCCGCCGGTGCGCCTGAACGGCGACCTGAGCCGGGCGGCCGCCGGGCACAGCGCGGACATGGCGCACCGGAACTTCTTCGGGCACACCGGAAGCGACGGCCGCAGCCCGGTGGAACGCACCCGGTCCGAGGGATTCCCGGGCGGCTATGTCGGCGAGAACATCGCGGCCGGCCGCGAGACCGCCGACGGCACCTTCCGCCAGTGGATGGACGCGGTCCCGCACCGGGACAACATCCTCGACTGCGCCTTCACCGACCTCGGCGTGGGCCACACGTCGACCGGGCACAGCCACTACCGCCACTACTGGACCCAAGAGCTAGGCCGCCCCTGACCCCCCACCGGCGTTCGCGTGCCCGCAATTTCCATTGAAATCGAAGGTCCGATTTCCATTGAAATTGCGGACGAACCCAACCCATCGGGTGGTGGAGTTGGTCGACGGGGTCACCTTGCTCTGGTTTGAAATCCGCTCTTGGCCGTGGGTGGGGCACCCGTGCCCGGTTGCTCGGGCATGGGTGCCCCTCACCTCGATCGGATCTCGGTGGGGTTGCTCAGGTGAGGGTTCGGCCCGTGGCCGGGTCGAAGAGGTGGATCTTGTCCGGGTCGAACCAGACCGTCAGGGGCCGGCTCTCCCTCGCCGCCGATTCGACCGAGAGGCGGGTGACCACCTGGCCCTCGTCCGTGGGCACCTCGGCGCTGCCGCTGTCGGCCGCCAGCTCGTCCAGCTCCGCCGTGCTCGCCCGCCCACCGTGGAGGGTGAAGTACACGTACTTGTCCGAGCCCATCTCCTCCACCACGTCCACCTCGCCGGTGAACGTCCCGCCCGCCGCGCGGGCCGAGTCGTCGAGCAGCGCCGCGTCCTCGAAGTGCTCCGGGCGGATGCCCAGCACCAGTTCGCGCGGCGCGTCCGCGGACTCCAGCGCGGTGCGGATCCGGTCGCTCAGCGGGATGTCGCCCAGCGGGCCGCGCAGCGCGCCGTCGGCCACCTCGACCGGCACGAAGTTCATCGCGGGCGAGCCGATGAAGCCCGCGACGAACAGGTTCGCCGGGTGCTCGTAGAGGTGTTGCGGCGCGCCGACCTGCTGCACCACACCGCCGCGCAGGACCACGACCCGGTCGCCGAGGGTCATCGCCTCGGTCTGGTCGTGCGTGACGTAGACCGTCGTGGTGCCCAGCCGCTTCTGCAGCTTCGACACCGAGGTCCGCATCTGCACCCGCAGCTTCGCGTCCAAATTGGACAGCGGCTCGTCCATCAGGAACGCCTTGGGGCTGCGCACGATCGCCCGCCCCATCGCCACCCGCTGCCGCTGCCCGCCGGAGAGGTTCGCGGGCCTGCGGTCCAGGTGCTTGGCGAGGTCGAGGATCTTGGCCGCCTCCTCGACCTTCTGCCGCACCGTCGCCGAATCCACCTTGGCCAGCCGCAGCGGGAACGCCATGTTCTCGAACACCGTCATGTGCGGGTACAGCGCGTAGGACTGGAACACCATGGCGATGTCGCGGTCCTTGGGCGCGCGTTCGTTCATCCGCTCCCCGCCGATGCGCAGTTCGCCGCCGCTGATGTCCTCCAGCCCCGCGATCATGTTCAGCGTGGTGGACTTCCCGCAGCCGGAGGGGCCGACCAGGATCACGAACTCGCCGTCCGCGATCTCCAGGTTCACCTCGTTGACCGCCAGCGCCCCGTCCGGGTAGCGCTTGGTCACCTTGTCCAGCACGATCTCGGCCACTTGGTTACCCCTTCACTGCGCCGGAGGTCAGTCCGGACACGATGCGACGCTGGAAGAACAGCACGAACACGATGATCGGAATGGTGATCACCACCGCGGCCGCGGAGATCGACCCCGTCGGGTCCTCGAACTGCGAGTCGCCCGTGAAGAACTGCAGCGCCACCGGCGCGGTGCGGGAGTTCTCCGTCGAGGTCAGCGAGATCGCGAACAGGAAGTCGTTCCAGCAGAAGATGAACACCAGGATGGCGGTGGTGAACACCCCCGGCGCGGCCAGCGGCGCGATCACCTTCGCGAAGGCCTGCCCCGGCGTGGCGCCGTCCATCTTGGCCGCCTTCTCCAGCTCCCACGGGATCTCCCGGAAGAACGCCGACAGCGTGTAGATGGCCAGCGGCAGCGAGAAGGTGATGTACGGCAGGATCAGCCCCGGCCAGGTGTCGAACAGGCCCAGCGCCCGCTCGATCTCGAACAGCGGCGACACCAGCGACACCTGCGGGAACATCGCGATCAGCAGCGAGGCGCCGACCAGCACCCGCTTGCCGGGGAAGTCCAGCCGGGCGATCGCGTAGGCGGCCATGGTGCCCAGCACCACGGCGATGGCGGTCGCGATCAGCGCGATGCCGATCGAGTTCAGCAGCGCGCGGGTGAACTCGGTGGTGGCGAAGATCGCCGCGTAGTTCTCCAGGGTCCATTCGCGCGGGATCAGGTTGCCGTCGGAGAGCGTTGCCGGCGTCTTGAACGACAGCGACAGGATCCACAGCACCGGCACCAGCGCGTACACCAGCACGATGATGTTGAGCAGCGCCCACTTGGTCTTCCGCGCGGGGGTCTCGGCCCCGCCGACGCCGGCCATCAGCGCCTCCCCTTGTCGTCGCTACCGGGCGCGGCCGCGCCGAAGAGCTTCACGAACATCCACGCGATGATCGCGACCGCGATGAAGATCAGGACCGACATGGTCGAGCCGATGCCCAGGTTCAGGCCCTTGATCAGGTTGTTGTAGGCGAGCACGGACACCGACGAGGTGCCTTGCGCGCCGGAGGTGAGCACCACGATGTTGTCGAAGACGCGGAATGCGTCGAGGGTGCGGAACAGCAGCGCGACCAGGATGGCCGGCTTCATCACCGGCAGCATCACCTTCACGAACCGCTGCCACGGCCCGGCGCCGTCCATCGCCGCCGCCTTGAGCAGGTCGTCGGGCACCAGCGCCAGACCTGCCATCAGCAGCAGCGCCATGAACGGCGTGGTCTTCCAGATCTCCGCCAGGATCACGATGGCCAGCGCGCTGGCGTGCTCGGTCAGCGGCGCGCCGCCCGGCGTGATCGCGTTGGCCAGGTAGCCGGTGTCGGGCGTCCACGCGTAGCGCCAGCTGAAGGCCGCGACGACGGTGACGATGCCGTACGGGATGAGGGTCACGGTGCGCACCAGGCCGCGGCCGACCAGCGCGCGGTGCATGACCAGCGCCAGCCCCATGCCGAGGGCGAACTCGATCGCCACCGAGACGACGGTGACCAGGATCGTCACCCAGAACGCGCTCCACCAGTAGCCGTTGCCGAGCACCGTGATGTAGTTGTCCAGCCCGACGAACTCGCGCTGGTCCGGGTACTTGAGGTCGAAGCGCTGGAACGACAGCCACAGCGCGTAGAGGATCGGCCAGCCGGTGACGGCGATCATCACCAGCGCGGCCGGGGCGCACAGCAGCCAGCCGAGCTTGCGTTCAGCTTTCTTGCCCTCGCTGATCGCCTTCGCGGTGGGAAGGGCGTCCTTCGCCTGCACCATCACGGCATCACTCCCTTGGAATCCAAGGCGTTCTGCACCTCGGTGCGCATCCGCTCCGCAGTGCTCTGCGGGTCGATCTCCCCGATCGGCGCGAGCAGGTTGGACAGCGCCGTGGAGACGTTCTGCGAAGCCGGCGTCACCGTTCGCACGCCCGGATCCTTGAGCGCTTCCAGGATGGTGTCGCGCATCGGGTACTCGGCGGCCACCTCGGGATCCGAGTAGACGGATTCGAGAGCGGGCGGCACGCCGTCGTTGATCGCGGAGAACTTCTGGCTTTCCGGGCTCCGCAGGCACTTCGTCGCCTCGAAGGCCAGGTCCGGCTTGGTCGAGAAGCTGCTGACCGCGTAGTTGGCGCCGCCGATGGTGGACTTGCTCGGCACCCCCGGCTGCAGGCCGGGCAGTCGCGCCCAGCCGACGTTGCTCGCCAGCTCGGGCTTCTTCTCCTGCATCGACGGGTAGACGAACGGCCAGTTCAGCTGGAAGGCGGCCTGGCCGGTCTCGAACTCCTGCCGGGCGTCGTCCTCCTTGGCGTTGTTCATCGACGCGCTGGTGACGCCCGCCGTGCCGAGGTCGCGCAGCGCCTGCAACGCCTGCACCGCGCCCTCGTCGATCACGGCGCGCTTGCCGTCGTCGGAGATGATGTGTCCGCCCGCCGACTGCACGAGCGTGTTGAAGTGCACGTACAGGCCCTCGTACTGCGCGCCGGTGAGCGAGATCCAGTGCGGCTTGCCCTCCTGCTTGAGGCGCTGGGCGGTCGAGATCATCTCGCCCCACGTCTTCGGCGGCTCGGGCACCAGGTCCTTGCGGTACCAGAGCAGCTGCACGTTGGTGTTCTTCGGCGCCGCGTAGAGCTTCCCCTCCCAAGTGGCCGTCTCCAGCGGCCCCCGCAGCGTGTCGCGCTCGGCTTCGGCCTTGTTCTGGCCGGTCCACTCCCGGATCCACTTGGCCTCGGCGAACTCGCCGGTCCAGGAGACGTCCAGGTACAGGATGTCCATGCCGGTGTCGCCGGCGGCCAGCCGGCGCACCATCTGCTCGCGCTGGCCATCGGCGTCGCGGGGCAGCTTGTGGTAGACGATCTGGTACCGCCCGCCTGACTCGGCGTTGCAGCGGTCCACGTTCTGCTGCAGGTTCTCCTCTGGCGCGCTGTAGAGGTTCACGGTGTTCGCGCCGGAGGCCGGTGCGCAGGCGGTCAGCGCGGACGCGCACACCAGCGACGCGCCCAGCACTGCCGCTGCACGGGTGCGGCGAACTCTCACGGTCGGTCCTTCCAGTTGCCGGTCGCAGCCGCGACCCAGCACTGGGGTGCCCACGCTTCGTCGCCTGCCACCGCCGGCGGTGAGCCGGTGTTGGCAAGCTAGGCGTCTTGATCAGTCAAGGC
Organism: Saccharopolyspora sp. NPDC045941; assembly: GCF_056431445.1. NCBI lineage: Bacteria > Bacillati > Actinomycetota > Actinomycetes > Pseudonocardiales > Pseudonocardiaceae > Saccharopolyspora > Saccharopolyspora sp. NPDC045941. The sequence continues at coordinate 177,333 of NZ_JBWKKU010000002.1, read as the reverse complement.
AAGGCCGGAGTGCCCCTTGTTGCAAACACGTGAATGTGGGTGAAAAGGGACGTCGGGGCACTGCACCAAAGGCCGCATCCCACTGCGATGATCGTTGGCAGCCGTACGGCCGAACGCTGCCAGCACCGCCTCAACCGCTGGTGCGCAGCCATCGCGCCCTGGCGAACCCGGTGGTCGCGATGGCCCACGCGACCACCCAGACCGCTCCGACCGCGAGCGCCGCGTACGTGGACCAACCGGCGGCGGGCGGCCCGAGGGCCGGCACGATGCCGAAGGCGCGCAGCGAGAATCCGATCACGCCCGCTGCCATCACCGCAACGCCGAGCCACGACACCGCGACGAGCATCCAACGGACTACCGCGGTCCTCGCGAGGGTGCGCCACGCAAGCAGCAAGGCGCAGATCGCGGTGACCAGGCCGACGGCCGCATTGCCCAGCTGCGCAAGCGCGATCTGCTCGGGTTGCCAAGCGACGTACGACGACGGCGGGGCGGGGAACCCGTGGATGCCGAGTTCCGCGCGAATCGCGAGAACGACTTTCGAGGTGGTGTACGCGAGAGCGCCCGCACATGCGATCAGGGCTGCGGTGGTCTGTCGTTTCATGCCTCGAATGCTCGCGACGCGCGCCTCGCCGATCTTCCCGCCGAGGAACGAACCGCCTCCCCCTGGAGAGGGAGGTCTCCGAAAAAGCAGGACCCAGGCCCCTCATGGGTCCTGGGTCCGCCGGAAGTCGTGAGCGGCGCCGCCGCGCCACTCACGATCACTGCGCCGACGGCGGGCGCATGGCGAGTTTGGCGAGCAGGTCCCGGCCCTGTTCCGCGTGGCGCGGCTGGGCCAGCACGTCGTAGCGGCCCGCGACCAGCTGGCTGGCCGAGGAGAAGTCCCGGCGACCGCGGGTCGAGGCGTAGCCGACCGCCGCGGAGACCAGGCCGAACACGATACCCGCGCCCAGACCGACCAGCACCGGGCCGAACCAGCTGCCCTGCGGCGTGAACAGGCCCAGGATCAGGCCGACGAACAGGCCGAACCAGGCTCCGGAGGCCGCGCCCCCGCCCAGCACCCGACCCCAGGTCAGCCGCCCGGTGACGCGCTCGACGAGCATCAGGTCGACGCCGACGATGGTCACCTCCTGGACCGGGAAGTCGCTGTCCGCCAGGTGGTCGACGGCGCGCTGCGCCTCTTCGTAGGTGCCGTAGGAACCGATCGGCCAGCCGCTCGGCGGGGTGGGCAGGTTGGGTGTGCCCGGCGCCGACCGGCCGGAGCCGGTGAACGGATTGGACACCGCTGACACCTCCGTTGGATTGCTGCCATGACGGGGACCGCGGGAGCCGGGCGAGCCCGATTCCGGCGTATTGTCCCCTACCCCATCAGGCTACCCCGTGGAGTCTCCCGGAGATCATGTCCGTCCGAGCGGTTCCGCGCATCCGCAGACCGGTCACCGGGCGGCCTCCCGCCGGACGACCGCGAACGTCAGCGCCGCGCACCCCAGCGCGGCCAGCGCCAGGAGCACGAGGCCCCAGGTGTAGTCGCCCGCCGTGCCGTAGATCGCGCCCATCACCAGCGGCGGGAAGAATCCGCCCAGGCCGCCCGCGGCGCCCGCCAGGCCGGTCACCGCGCCGGCCCCGAGGACCGCGGCGAGCCCGAGGAAGGCGATCGTGCCGAACGGGACCAGCGGCAGTTCGAAGGACGCCAGGACCGCGAACGCCACGGCGAGCGAGCAGGCGGTACCGAGCACGTCGGCCGGGTGCACGCGGTCGCAGAGCCAGCCGCCGATCGGCCGGGCCACCACGGCCAGCACCATGAATCCCGCCGTGCGCATCGAGGCGTCGCTCGCGCTGAGGTCGTAGGCGGACTTGAGGTAGGTGGGCAGGTAGACGCTGAACGCCACGAACCCGCTGGACCAATAGCTCAGGTACTGCGCCTGCGGGATCACGTAGCGCTCCTCGTACTTCGCCAGCGCGAGCAGCCGGTACATCCGCTGGACCTGCTCGACGTCGAGCCCGGCGGCCTCCGGGGCGACCAGGTTCGGCGGGCGGCCGAGGTTGATGTCGCGCATGTACGAGCGCATCGCGCCCAGCTTGCGCAGCGACTCGGTCACCGGCCGCACGTCGCCGGCGGTGAACAGTTCCGCCAGGTACTCGACGGGGATCCGCAGGGCGTCGATGGCGCCGAAGATGTTGCCCACGTCCTCACCGTCGTGGCCCGTCTCCGCAAGCTCGTCCACTACCGGCGACAGCGGCGGGACGTACCAGACCATCGGCATGGTGCGGAATTCCGAGGCGCAGCCCCGCCGCGGTTGGGAGCCCGTCGGGGTCCCCGGTCAGCGCCGCGGGAAGCACGACGCCCCGCGCCCGACCCGGAAGCCCTGAAACCCGACCCCGCTCAGGCCGGATCGGAAACCTCGGCCCGGGGCGCCTTCGCCCGCGACGGTGCCTTCGGCGCGAAACCGGCACGCCGCCTGGGCCGCGGCGCGAGGACGTCGATGGTGCCGACCAGGATCATGTGGGCGTAGGCGGTGAGTCCCGTCGCCAGGACGATCCAGCCTCCGCCGCTGAAGGCATTCGGCTCGTACGACCACAGAACGCCGACGAACACCAGCAGCGTCAGCACCGACGCACCGACGCGCGCGGCGGTGCGGTAGGCCACCGCAGCCGGCCAGGTGAGCAGCCCCGCGACCAGCGCAAGCCCGAGCGGGCCGAGCCGGAATCCGGTGGTGAACAGCCAGAACTCTGCCGCCATCAGCACCACCGCGATGAACACCGCGGGCAGCCAGCGCGCCAAGCCGCGACCGAAGCGGTGCGCCAGGCGCCACCCCGACCACACGGCGAAGACCGCGGCGAACAGCATCGCCAGCAGCGCGCCAGGGCCGAAGGACGTGCCCGAGAAGTCGGCCACGACGAGCCAGTTCCCGGGCACGCCGCCGAACCAGCCGAAGCCGTCCCCGCACTCGATGTCCACGCCGGTGCCGGAATCCGGGCAGGCCACGGACACGGCGAGCAACGGCGATTCCGCCGAACCCGGTGGGAAGGATCCGTCCGATACGACGAACGAGCTATCGAACGCCGACTCGTGCTGGTCGGAGGACAAGATCTGCATCCCGGGCAGCGACCCCATCCCGACGCCGGTGAACGCCACGGCGCTCGCCGCCAGGAAGCCCAGCAGCGCCGCGCGGCGCGGCGCTGCGACGGCGTACACGACCGCCATCAGCAGCGGCTTGATCAGCGTCATCGCCCGACGCCCCAGCCAGGGCAGCACGCCTCGCCCGGAGGGGCGGACGGCCCGGTAGGCGAGCAGCCCGAAGCGCGTCGCCATCGACAGCGCCCGCGGCTCGCCGAGGTCGGCGAACCGCTGGCGGCCGACGTCGTAGCGCTCCACCTGGCCGGACAGCTGCGCGGGCGCGGGCAGCGGCGGCTCGCCACCGCTTTCCGGGTCGGCCCCGGAAGGAATGGTTTGGACGAAGGGGATCTCCTCCGCCGCGATCGTCCACTGCAGACGTTCGGTGAGCAGCCGCTGGGTCTCGGTCAGCGAATGCTCGTCGTCCGGGGCGGCGAACAGCGCGTCGAGCTCGGCGCGCACCTCGCCCGCGTGGCGCGCCCACACCTCGGCGAGGAATCCGCGCCACTGCTTGGCCTGCTCCTCGTCGAGCTCCCCGAGCTCCGCCGCCGTCGGGCGGGAGACGATCGCCTGCAGCGCGTCGCCGAGCTCCTCCGAGCTGCTGTGGCGCCGGGCCAGCCGAGTCGGGTCGGCGAGCAACCTGACCAGCGCGGCGGCGGAGTCCATCCGCCCCCACATCCAGTCGTTCGCCCGCCACTTCGCGGACAGGAACGCGCCGAAGTTGCCCACGTCCAGGCCGCGGATCTTGTCCGCGATCCGCAGCGGCACGTCCTCGCCGCGCCGCAGCGCGTCGAACGGCAGCGGGCTCTGCTCGTCGCTGACCACTCGCAGCAGGTTGATCCGCGATCCCGGGACGCGCCCGACGTCCAGCGGCGCGGTGAGCACCACCAGCTGCCGCAACGTCTCCGCTCGCCGCTCGCTGCGCTCCAGCAGCGCGTAGCCGAGCTGCTGGGGCTCGTCGATCCGCTCGCGGGGCGGGGCCGCCGCGGCCAGCCGGTCGGCGACCCGGTGCAGCACCGCGCGCGCCTCCGCGACCGCGTCCACCCCGGCGGCGTCCGGGACCGCGTCCGCACCAGAAGATTCCACAATGGACATCAGTTCGCGGGCCAACTCGGCAAGATCGTCGTGGAAGTCCTCGCCCGCCTCGATCGAGCGCAACACCTCGCCCAGCAGGGGCTGGATCGGGGACGGCAAGGCGTGCTGGAGCCTGGCGCGACGGCGCTGCACGCGCCGCACCCACTCGTCGAGCTCGGTCGTCTCGACGATCGGTTCCAGCTTCGCGCCGTTGATCCAGTACTGGTCGGCGTGCCCCTCCAGCACCTCGCCGAAACTCCGCAGCCGGTAAAGCACGGACTTGCAGCGCCCGATCTCGCGGCTCTCCGGTGCCCAGCGCTCGATGTCCCAGGCCCAGCCGAGGCATTCCTGCACCGCGGTGAGCAGGCCGCGCGCATCGTCGAAGACGCGCGTGGTGGCGTCGCTGCCGAGCCCGGCGGACAACCGGTGCGCGAGCTGCGTTCTCGCCTGCGCCGACCACTCCGCCAGCGGATCTCCGACGACCGGCGGCAGCAGCTTGCCGTCCTCGATGCCCGCGGGCTCCGTGAGCAGCCGGTACACCGCCTGGGCGTCCAGCTCCGCGCGAACCACCGCGTGATCGGGCAGGACCGCGTCGACCTGCTGCGCCAGCACCGCCGCCCGCTCGGCATCCGGCGCCACCCGCAGCGGCGCGTACAAAGCCTTGCGGCGCAAGGCGGTTCGCGCGACCAGCCGGTTGTGCTCGTCCAGTGCGTCGAGGTCGGCGAGCAGCGATTCCTGGGACAGCCGGGCACGCAGGGCCGTCGCGGTCACCGGCACGGCGAACCCGGGCTCGCGGCGTTGTCCGTGCGAGGCAACGGGATCCGGGTTCAGGTAGAGCAGCCACCGGTGCGTCGGCCGGTCCGCCGGCGCGGCCGAGATCGCATCGATCGCCGCGGTCACCGGGATGTTGTCCAGCACGCCGCCGTCGATCACCCGGAACGGCGGGAGCAGTGGATCGGCGACCGTTTCGGAGAACAGCCCGATCATGTTCGGCTCGCCGTCCGGCGGTTCGCCGAGCGACGAGCGCACCTGCGCGGGCTCGAAGGCGAACGGGAACGACGACGTCGAGCGGGCGGCGTGGGCGAGCCGCAGCACGGTGGGCGCGAAGTCGTCGCCCGCGCCGAAGTCCGACAGCGGATCGCCCGCCCTGCCCTGGTGCCGGAACCGGAACGACGCGGTGCGCCGCTCCTGCAGCATCGGCCCGGACCGGCCGTCGAAGCGCCGCTCCAGGATCGGGTCCAGCAGGGTGGCGGTCAGCAGCAGGTCGGCGCGGTGGCCGGGGTGCTCCGCCGCCGCGGGCACGTTGTCGGTGATGACGTCGGCGAGCTCGGCGCGGAAGTAGCGGTCGCCCTCCAGCAGCGACGGCGGGCGGTGCTGCCAGAACTTCGGCACCGGCCGGGACATGGCCTCCACGTCCCCCAACCGCACCCACACCTCGCGCATCCGGTCGAAGGGCATCCCGTAGACCAGCGTCGCGGACAGCAACGTCGCGTTGAGGCCGCCGGCCGAGGCCCCGGCGAGCACGTCGACCGCGACCGCGTCGTAGCCGGACAGCTTCGCCAGCGACGCCCACGGATGGGTGCCCGTCGAATCGTCGTCCGCCGGCGCCCGCGAATCCGCCACCGCCTCGCGGAGCCGGTTGATCTCGGCGACCGCGCCGCCGATCCACACGGCCATGCTCGCGCCGCCGCGCATGGCCAGCGCCAAGCGCAGTTCCTGCTCGTTCTCCGCTGCCGCGGTGGCCACCTCGGAGCCCGCCCTCTCGATCGACGCCTGCGGATCTCACCCGGAACCTACCGCGCCTGCCGCCACGGCCGATCTCCAACAGGCGAACTCAACCCGTCCGCCACCGCACCGAGCCCCGGACGGCGCATCACCACCACCCGCCCGGCGCCTCCCCGCCAGGCGCCGGATCGCGAGCACTCCGCATCACCGCAGCGGCTGTTCGGGGTGGCGGCAGGCGGGCTTGCGGCGTCGCAGCGGCAAAGCCGTTCGAGGGTCGCGCGGTCGGGTTGGGCGGCGTTTTCGCGCGAAACCGCCGCCCGCGATCAGGATTCCGGCGGGGTCCAGCGGTCGGTCCGGGCCATGCCCGCCGCGCGGCCCTTGCCCGAGATCACCAGCGCCATCTTCCGGGACGCCTCATCGATCATCTCGTCGCCCAGCATCGCCGCGCCGCGCTTCCCGCCGGCCGCCGAGGTGTGCCACTCGTAGGCGTCCAGGATGTTCTCGGCGTGGTCGTAATCCTCCTGCCGCGGCGAGAAGAGCTCGTTGACCGCGTCCACCTGCGCCGGGTGCAGCACCCACTTGCCGTCGAAGCCCAGCGCCGCCGACCTGCCGCCCACCGCGCGCAGCCCGTCGACGTCCTTGATCTGCAGGTACGGCCCGTCGATCGCCTGCACCCCGGCCGCCCGGGCCGCGACCAGGATGCGCATCAGGATGTAGTGGTAGGCGTCGCCGACGTCGTAGCCGGGCGGCTGGTGGCCGACGACCAGCGACCGCATGTTGATCGACGCCATGAAGTCGGCAGGCCCGTAGACCAGCGCCGTCACCCGCGGCGAGGCGGCCGCGATCGCGTCCACCTCGACCAGGCCGCGGGCGTCCTCGATCTGCGGCTCGATGCCGATCCGGCCGACCTCCAGCCCGGTGGCGCGCTCGATCTGCGTCAGCGTCAGATCCAGCCAGCGCACGTGCTCCGGGGTGCTCACCTTCGGCAGGATGATCGAGTCGAGCTCGGCGCCCGCGCCCTCCACGACGGTCACGACGTCCCGATAGGTCCACTCGGTGTCCAGCGCGTTGACCCGCACCGAGCGGATCTTCTCGCCCCAGCCGCCCTCGTTCAGCGCGCCGACGATCCGGTCCCGCGCCTCGGCCTTCGCCAGCGGCGCGACCGCGTCCTCGAGGTCCAGGAAGAACTGGTCGGCGGCCAGCCCGCGCGCCTTGTCGATCATCTTCGCGCTGGAGCCCGGCACCGCCAGACAGCTCCGCCGGGCACGTCGACCGTCCACGTCGTCCTCCTCTGGCCTCGCGAGTCGTTGCGTGTGTACCACGCACCCCGCCGCCGGAACCGGACAAGTGCCCGGCGGCACAGGGCCGATCTTCGGGCGGCGGGCGACCGGAAGAGTGCATAGCCTGAGCCACGTGGCAGCCGCGACCAGGGTTTTCGCGGCCCGGATGGCCGGCTTGTCGGTGTTCGGGCCGGACGGGGAATCGATCGGCCGGGTGCGCGACGTCGTCGCCGGGCTCAGCGTCCGGCGGCAGCCGCCGCGCGTCCTCGGCCTGGTCCTCGAGCTGCCCACCCGGCGCCGGATCTTCGTGCCGATGCTGCGGGTCACCCGGATCGAGTCGAGCGCGGTGACGCTGGCGACGGGCTCGGTGAACCTGCGGCACTTCCACCAGCGCCCCAACGAGCTCCTGGTGCTCGGCCAGCTGCTGGACGCCCGGGTCGTCATCGACTCCACCCACGCGCCCGCGGTCCTGGTGGACGTCGCGATGGAGCAGATCCGCACCCGCGACTGGCAGCTGGCCAAGCTCGCGGTCCGGGAGCGCACCGGGCGGCTCGGCCGGCGCGGCCCGACGCAGGTGCTGGACTGGGACCAGGTCACCGGGCTGGCCGTCGCGGAGCTGACCGGCAAGCCGCAGGGCGTGCAGCAGCTGCTCGCCATGTTCGACACCATGCGCGCCGTCGACGTCGCGAGCACCCTGCACGAGCTGCCGACCAAGCGCCGCTACGAGGTGGCCGAGGCGCTGGACGACGAGCGGCTCGCCGACGTCGTCGAGGAACTGCCCGAGGAAGACCAGAAGGACCTTCTGGAACACCTGGACGAAGAGCGCGCGGCGGACGTGCTGGAGGCGATGAACCCGGACGACGCCGCCGACCTGCTCGCCGAACTGTCCGAAGTGGACAAGGAGCGGCTGCTCGGGCTGATGGCGCCGGAGGAATCCGCACCGGTCAAGCGGCTGATGGCGTACTCGTCCGACACCGCGGGCGGCCTGATGACGCCGGAGCCGATCGTGGTCGGGCCGGACGCGACCATCGCCGAGGCGCTGGCGATGGCGCGCAACCCCGACCTGCCGGTGGCGCTGGCCAGCCTGGTGTTCGTCTGCCGCCCGCCGTCGGCCACGCCGACCGGCCGCTACCTGGGCTGCGTGCACATCCAGCGGCTGCTCCGCGAACCACCGTCGACCCTGGTCGCCGGCGCATTGGACACCGACCTGGCGAGCCTCCCGGCCAGCGCGTCGCTGACCGACGTCACCCGCTACTTCGCCGCCTACAACCTGGTGTGCGGGCCGGTGCTGGACGACGAGGAACACCTCATCGGCGCGGTCACCGTCGACGACGTGCTCGACCACCTGCTGCCGGAGAACTGGCGGGAGAGCGGGCTTCCCGGACCGGAGCCCGGCCCCACCGACCGGCCGACGAACCGGGAGGCGCACTGATGCCCGAGCTGCTGACCCGCCGCCGACTCGACCAACCCCGCCCGCCGCACCGGTTCGCGGTCTCCTTCGACCCGGAGGTGTTCGGGCAGATCTCGGAGCGGATCGCCCGGTTCCTCGGCACCGGCAAGTTCCTGTTCTGGATGACCGTGTTCGTGATCGCCTGGATCGCGGCGAACCTGTTCGCGGTCGGGCTGCAGTGGGACCCGTACCCGTTCATCCTGCTCAACCTGGCCTTCTCCACCCAGGCCTCGTACGCCGCTCCGCTGATCCTGCTCGCGCAGAACCGCCAGGACGACCGGGACCGGGTCTCGCTGGAGGAAGACCGGGCGCGAGCGGCCCAGACCAAGGCGGACACGGACTACCTGGCCCGCGAGCTCGCCGCGCTGCGCCTGGCGATCGGCGAGGTCGCCACCCGCGACTACCTGCGCAGCGAACTGGACCGGCTCCGCGAAGAACTCCCGGGCCTGCAGAGCGAGGCGGAGAAACGCCGAGCCCGCACCGGCTCCCGAGACCCCGACGACGCCTGATCCGCAGTTTCCATTGAGGTTTTTCCAGCCTCGGTTTGCGTGGCGGTGCGGGTGGCGGCCCCCCTGCGGGAGTTACAGAGGCTCCCTGGACTGTGGGTGCCCTGACTTATGTATGTCCAATACACGGCGTCAGGGCCGTCCTCGCCGAGGGAACCCCGAAGGGGTGGGCACCGTGAACCCGCGGCGGTGCCAGTGTCGTAGGTGGGCTATGCGCCTGCGGCGCATGCGACAGCCCATCGACATGCAGCTTTACGGACCCGCGGCTGCGGGCCGACCAGGATGAAAAACGCTCATTGAAACTGCGGAACACCGCGGGGAACCCGCGGATTCAGTTGAAACCGGGATCAGGCCGGGTCGAGGTCGGCGAAGAGGGCGACGATCGCCGGGGCCGTGACCTCGTGGGCCGCGTACTCCTCGCGGGTGCACCAGGCGAGCTCCGCGATCTCGGCCGCCGGCTCCGGGGCACCGTCCAGCTCACCCGTGTAGCAGATGAGCTCGACCTGCACCCCGTCTCCCTGCCCAACCGCGTCGGTGACGTAGCGGCCCAGGAAGTCCGCCCCCACCAGGCCGACGCCGAGCTCCTCCCGCACCTCCCGGTGCAGCGCCTGCACCTCGGTCTCGCCCGGGTCGATCTTGCCGCCGGGCAGGTAGAACGCGTCCTGGTAGTCGGCGCGGACCAGCAGCAACCGCCGGTCCGCGAACCGCACCAGGCCGACCGCGCGGATCAGCCGTTCGGGAGCCGTGGAGTTCGCATCGTGCACGCCCTCATGCTTGCGCACGCTGCCCCGGTGGCGACGGCACACCCCCGTCGGCCAGCCGCTCGCAGGTGCGCATCAGCGCCTCCAGCTCCCCCGCGGTGGCGGACAGGAAGTACCGCGCCACGCCGGTGCGATGCGTCGACGCCGCCAGCTGCAACCGTGCTTCGCCACGTTCGGTGATCACGGCCTGGACCCCGCGCCCGTCCGAATCGACCCGGACGCGACGCACCAGCCCGAGCCGTTCGAGGCGGTCCACGAGCCTGGTCACGCCGGAGCGCGACAGCAGCACGACATCCGCTAGTTCGGTCATCCGGAGCCGCTGCTCCGGGGCTTCTGCCAGCGCTTCGAGGACGTCGTAGGCGGCGAGCGTGAGCCGTTGCTCGGCGATCAGGTCGCCCTCCAGGCAGCGCGTGACCCTGGCGTGCGCGCGGAGGAAACTGCGGTACGCCAACAATTCACTTCGAGTCGGTAATCGATCAAGAGCCGTCTCGGCCACGAAGATTGATATTACGGAACGCGTTCGCCTGACTGCGCAGCGCCCCCGAACAAGAATCACATTCTGTCCCGCTCGCCCCACTGACCAGCGCGATGCCACGGCCCGCAGCCCTGTCCGCGCCGGACTACCGGTCCGTAGCATGGGATTGCCAGCAACGGGGTGTGAGACTCTTCGAGGCTGGCGCCCAGCGAAGCGACCACCGACCACGTCCGCAACTCCAGCTTGCCGAGGTAACCGTGACCAGTACGCAGTCCGCGCCCACCGAGGACGCCGTTCGGAAGGCCCTCAGCCAGGTCGAGGACCCGGAGATCCGTCGGCCGATCACCGACCTGGGCATGGTCAAGAGCGTGTCCATCGGCCCCGACGGCGATGTTGCGGTCGAGGTGTACCTGACGGTCCAGGGCTGCCCGATGCGGGAGACGATCACGCAGCGGGTGACCGATGCCGTGTCCGCCGTCGAAGGCGTCGCCTCGGTGCAGGTCGAGCTCGACGTGATGAGCGACGAGCAGCGCACCGAGCTGCGCAAGATGCTCCGAGGCAGCGCCGAGGAACCGCGCATCCCGTTCGCCGAGCCCGGCTCGATGACGCGCGTCTACTGCGTGGCATCCGGCAAGGGCGGGGTCGGCAAGTCCAGCGTGACGGTCAACCTCGCGGTCGCGATGGCCAAGCGCGGCCTGTCGGTCGGCGTAGTCGACGCCGACATCTACGGCCACTCGGTGCCGCGGATGCTGGGCGCGGGCGGCAAGCCCACCCAGGTGGAGAAGATGATCATGCCGCCGCAGGCGCACGGCGTGAAGGTCATCTCCATCGGCATGTTCACCCCCGGCAACACCCCGGTGGTCTGGCGCGGGCCGATGCTGCACCGCGCGCTGCAGCAGTTCCTGTCCGACGTCTTCTGGGGCGACCTGGACGTCCTGCTGCTCGACCTGCCGCCCGGCACCGGTGACGTGGCGCTGTCCACCGCCCAGCTGATCCCGAACGCGGAGATCCTGGTCGTCACCACCCCGCAGCAGGCGGCAGCCGAGGTCGCGGAGCGGGCCGGGGCGATCGCCATGCAGACGCGGCAGCGGCTGGCCGGCGTGGTGGAGAACATGTCCTGGATGGAGCTGCCGGACGGCCAGCGGATGGAGGTCTTCGGCTCCGGTGGCGGCCAGCTGGTCGCGGAGTCGCTGAGCCGCTCGATCGGCTCGGACGTGCCGCTGCTCGGCCAGGTGCCGCTGGACCCGCGCCTGCGCGAAGCCGGCGACAACGGCACCCCGCTGGTTCTGGAAGCCCCCGACTCGCCCGCGGCGGTGGTCCTCAACGACATCGCCAAGCGCCTGTCCACCCGGGCCCGCGGCCTCGCGGGCAAGCTCCTCTCCGTCTCCCCCGCCTGACGCTCCGGCCGACGTTGATCCGCAATTTCAATGGAAATCGAAGGTCCGATTTCCATTGAAATTGCGGATCATCACCCCATCGGGGGTACTCCGGTCGGGAGAGGGTCGACATCTCGAGAGGCGGGTGCCTGGGACCAGGCGGAAGCGGGTGCCGGGGACCAGGTCGAGGCGGGTGTCCGGGGTCACGCGCGTTTGGCGACCGCGAGCAGGCCCGGACCAGTCGGGAGCGTGACCGGGACCAGGTTCTCGTCGGTCTGGATGGCCCGGACCAGGTCGCGCAGCGCCAGGGCCAGCGCGCTCCGGGCGTCCGGGCTGGCCAGCTGCACACCCGCGAACACGATCACGCCGCCCGGGCGCAGCAGGCGGACGCCGAGCTCGAGGTACCTGGGGTAGTCCGTGGTCGCGATGCCCACCGACACCAGGTCGTAGCCGCCCTCCGTGAGCCGCGGCATCAGCTCGATCGCGCGGCCGGCGATCAGCCGCGTCCGGCCGGTCGGCACGCCCGCCTCCCGCAGCGTCGCGCGCGCCGTCCGCTGCGCGGACGCATCCGCGTCGATCGACGTCAGCACGCCGTCCGGCATCATGCCCTGGAGCAACCACAGCGCGCTCTCGCCCGAGCCGGTGCCGACCTCCACGGCGGCCTTGGCCCGCAACGCCGCCGCCAGGAAGCGCAGCACGTGCAGCGACGACGCCCCGACCGAGGTGTCCGTCGGCGCGCCGGATCGCACCTGGTTCCGGCCCACGGGCCCGGCACCCACCGGCGTCTCGGGTATCACAACGCGAAAGGTTATCGACGTTGCCCGCCGCCGTGACCCGGGCGGCCGACATCGTTAGGGGGCCGTTTCCGGCGGGCCGGCGGTGCGACCCGCATCACGTCAGGTTCTCAGCCTGTTCTCAGGCGTCTTTAATCGCTACCTCACCAGCGCATACGAGAGTAGACACGTCATAACCGACACCCATCGGCGTCTCCTTGACGACACCGCCGGGAACAACGGAGGCGACATGTTCGTTCTTGGAGATGCAACCGCACAGGAGGTGGCTTCTCGCCCAATGGCAACACAGCCGATGAGTGTGGCCCCCAGTGTCCAACAGAGCACCGTCTCGCCCGCCGCGGAAGAGGTCAACTGGACCCCTCCGACGTGGGACGAGGTGGTCCGGCAGCACGCAGACCGGGTCTACCGGTTGGCGTACCGCCTGACCGGCAACCAGCACGACGCCGAGGACCTGACCCAGGAGACCTTCATCCGGGTGTTCCGGTCGCTGGCGTCGTACAAGCCGGGAACGTTCGAAGGCTGGCTGCACCGGATCACCACGAACCTGTTCCTCGACATGGCCCGCCGCAGGTCCCGCCTGCGCATGGAGGGCCTGCCCGAGGACACCGACCGGTTGCCCGGCGGTGGCCCGAGCCCTGAACAGGTCTTCAACGACACCCACCTCGACCCCGACCTGCAGGCGGCGCTGGACGAACTGCCGCCGGAGTTCCGGGCGGCGGTGGTGCTCTGCGACGTCGAGGGGCTCTCCTACGAGGAGATCGGTGCCACCTTGGGCGTGAAGCTGGGTACTGTGCGCAGCAGGATTCACCGCGGGCGCCAGATGTTGAAGGCCACCTTGGAAGCTCGCCGCGAGCATGCCCGGGAGGTTTGACGAATGACGGTTTTGCGTGGGTGGGGGCTGCCGGAGCAGCACCTCGCGCTGGACGCGATCGTCGCGTTGGTGGACGGCGAGCTGAGCCCGAGCGCCCATGATCGCGCCGTCTCCCACCTGGCCCACTGCCCAGCGTGCACCTCGGACGCCGCCGCCCAGCGGCAGGCCCGCGCCGCGGTTCGGGCGGCCGGCACGCCGTCGATCTCGCCGAAGTTCCTGCAAGCACTGCAGGCCATCCCGGCGCACGCAGAACTGCCCAGCCAGCCGGACGGCCTCGCGCTGACCGAGGACGGCCAGCTGGTCGCCGTGACCCGCCCGGCCCGCGCGAAGCGGTTCGGCGACGGGGCGGCGCTCGGATCCTCGCGGCCGCTCGGCGGCAGCCAGCAACCCCTCGGCAGCGTGCCCCCTTTTGCCGGTGATGCCGCGGTGGCACCGGCGCGGCGGGTCGGCCGCCGAACCCGGCAGGGGGCCGGCGTGGTGTTCTCCGGCTTGGTGCTGGGCGCGCTCGCGCTGATGAACCTGCCGACGGACGACGACGGCCAGCCGGTGCCGGGCGTACCGAGCCCGCTGCCCGGCGGCGCGTTCACCAACGCCGTCATCCCGGCGTCGGCGCGCGAAGACCTGCCCCGCGACCCGTCCCCCAGCCGGCAGCCCTCGTCCGAGGCCCCGGTTCCGAGCACCTCGGCGAGCGCGCCGCCGGGGAACTGATCCTGCCGGACCACTTAGCCCGCTCCCACACGAACTTCACCGGTCGCCCGGCAAAATGGGCAAGCCGGCGATGCGTCCACATGCCGGTGGCACGGGCTCCTCGCCCGTGTGATCCACTCGAACGGACGAGTTCCGACCGCATGCCCGGGGAGCGATGAGCGACCAGCCAGGAACGCCCGCACAGGGCCCCGACGCCGACCAGCAGCGCCGGGATCAGCCCGAAGCAGGCCAGCAGGGTCCCAACGGACGGCCAGCCGAACCCGTGCATCCGTGGCAGGGCGCGGCCAGCCCCGCCCGCGGAGTGCCGGCCGCGGCGGACCGCCCCATGCGAAACGGCAAGGCATCCCCGCCCCGCCTCGCACCGCGCCCGCTGCAGCGCCCCGCCGTCGACCCGTCGCAGAGCTCGACGTTCGGCCGCCCGAAGGGCGTGACCGGCAGCTTCGACCCGAATCGGCGCGACGTCCCGACGCGCGGCATCGAGCAGGGTCCGCCCCCGCCGGAAGCGCTGTCCAAGGCGTTCGGCCGCCCGCAGGCCAGCAGCGAGAAGCTCCAGCGCGCGCCCGGCGAGCAGCCGATGGCGCCCGAGCCGGCCGAGGAGCCGGCGCTGTGGAACTCCGGCGAGAGCGACCCGTGGCGCAACCCCGCCGCAGGCGCGATGATCGGTCCACCTGCACTCGGTGAGGAGCAGGAGGAGAAGCCCGAGAGCACCGAAACCGGCCCGCTGCTCAGCGCCCGCGAAGTCCTGTTCGGCCGACGGGTGCACCCGCGTGCGCTCGTGATCCTCGCCGTGGTGGCCCTGCTCATCGGGCTGGCCGGCGGGCTGCTCGGCCGGATCACCGCCGAGGAGGGCAATCCGCTCACCAATCCCGACGTCACCCTGGCCGAGGTGGAGCAGGGCAAGGACCGGCCGAAGGGCACCGTCGCCGCGGTTGCGCAGCGCGTGGTCCCCGCCGTCGTGTCGATCGAGGTGCGCGTCGGCGCGCAGGGCGGCAGCGGCTCCGGGGTCGTCATCGACGGCAACGGCTACGTGGTCACCAACAACCACGTCATCTCGATGGCCGCCGACACGCCGGGCGCGCTGGTCTCCACGGTCTTCCACGACGGCACCCGGGTGCCCGCCCGGATCGTCGGCCGCGACGTCAAGACCGACCTGGCGGTGATCAAGGTCGAGGTGTCCAACCCGACGGTCGCCCAGCTCGGCCGCTCCGATGAGCTGGCGGTCGGCGACGAGGTGATCGCCATCGGCTCGCCGCTGGGCCTGGCGGGCACCGTGACCACTGGCATCGTCAGCTCGGTGCACCGCCCGATGCGGCTGGCCGGCGAGGGCACCGACACCAACGCGGTCATCGACGCGATCCAGACCGACGCCGCGATCAACCCCGGCAACTCCGGCGGCGCCCTGGTCGACGGCAACGGCGCGGTGGTCGGCATCAACAGCGCGATCCGGACGCTCGGGGCCGGCGGCGAAGGCGGCTCGATCGGGCTGGGCTTCGCGATCCCGATCGACGACGTCCGGCGCATCGCCGAGGAGCTGATCCGCACCGGCAACGTGCAGCACGCCGATCTCGGCGTCAACGCCAAGTCGGTCAGCGATGGGCTCGCCGACGGCGCCCAGGTGCAGAACGTGCAGGACGGCAGCGCCGCGGCGGCGGCCGGGATCGCCGAGGGCGACGTGATCATCCGGGTCGGCGAGCGCAAGGTGGCCGGCGCCGACGAGCTGATCGTGGCCGTCGACCGGCACCAGGTCGGCGAGCGGGTGCCGGTCACCGTGGTGCGGCAGGGCCGCGAGTTGGTGCTCGACGTGACCCTGCGGTGAACGGCGGGTTCCGCCTGGTCCGGCCGGGCGGGAAGTTTCGCGGTTTTGCCAGCGGCACGACGGCCCCCGGGGACAGGCTTCGCCAGGCATCGTGGTCGTGAGCACTTTGGGCTGCTATGGCGAACCAAAGCACTCACGACCTCGGTGACCAGTGGAAACCGCGAGCCGCGCAACCCCGGGAATGCCATCCCGCCGCAAGGGCCGCACCGCTTGCGGTGCGGCGAGCCGAACGAGCAGCTAACAGTTCGTGAAGGCGGCGTGCTGGGCCAGTTCGCCCTCCTGCCCGGATCAGCCGGTCGGTACCCTGGGGATGCGTTGGCAGCGCGCGGTGCTGGTCCGCGAGCCGTGGAGGACCCGGAGGTAGTCGAGAGGTGTTCGAAAGCGTCGGCTGGCTCGAGATCCTGGTCCTCGTCGTGGCCGGGCTGTTCATCCTTGGCCCGGAGCGGCTGCCGCAAGGCGCGGCGTGGCTGGGCCGGACCGTCCGCCAGGTCAAGGAGTACGCGACCGGAGCCCGCGAGCAGATCAAGTCCGAGCTGGGCCCGGAGTTCGACGAGCTGCGCAAACCGCTGGAAGACCTGCGCGGCATCCGCAACTTCAACCCGCGCACGGCCGTGACCAAGCACCTCTTCGACGGGGAGAACCCGCTCGACGGCCTCAACGGCAACGGCAGCAACGGGCACCAGGCGAAGCCGGCCGACCCGCCCAAGCCCGAGCAGCGCCCGCTCGCGCCGGGTGAGCGCCCGCCGTACGACTCCGACGCGACCTGATCAGACCTCGACCGCGACGCGCTTGGGCGCCGTGCGGATGAGCCACGCCCCGGCCGCCGCCACCGCCAGCCAGCAGCACAGCAGGACCGTCATCCCGGACCAGCCCCACGAGCCGTAGGCCGCGCCGCCCAGCACGCCGCCCACGCTGCTGCCGCCGTAGTAGGCGAACTGGTACAGCGCGGACGCCTGACCGCGGGCCGATGCCGAGGCCCGCGCCCCGACCCATCCGCTCGCCACCGAGTGCGCGGCGAAGAATCCGCCGGTGAACACGACCAGGCCCACCACGATCACGGGCAGGCTGTCGGCGAGCATCAGCAGCAGACCCAGCGCCGTCACCGCCAGGCCGGCGAGCAGCACCTCTATGCGCCCCCAGCGATCGGCGGCGCGCCCGGCCAGCGTGGAGGTGACCGTTCCCGCGGCGTAGGCGAGGAACGCGAGCGCTGCTAGCGCCGGCGGCACCAGCAGCGGCGGTGCGGCGAGGCGGAACCCGAGCACGTTGTAGACGGTGACGAAGGCGCCCATGCCGAGCGCGGCGACCAGGTACGGCGCGTAGAGCACCGGGTCGCTGAGCGCGGCGCGCAAGCCGCCGAGCAGCGGGCTCCAGCGCAGCGGTTGCCGCTGGTGATTGCGTTCGGCCGGCAGCAGCACCACGAACAGCACCGTGCACACCCCGGCGAGCACGGCCACGGCCAGCAGTCCGCCGTGCCAGCCGGCGAAGTCGCCGACCACGCCGCCCAGGAGCCGGCCACCCATGCCGCCGATGGTGGTGCCCGCGACGTAGAGCCCCATCGTCGTGCCCAGCTGCTCGCCGCCGGTCTCGTCGGCCAGGTATGCGGCCGCGACCGCGGCCAGGCCGGCGATCGCCGCACCCTGCACCAGGCGAACGGCCACGAGCACCGGGAAGAACGGCACCCACGGCAGCAGCAAGCCCAGGACCTCGGCGGTCAGCAAGGCCGCGATCATCGTGCGGCGACGGCCGACCGCTTCCGACAGCGTGCCGAGCGGGATCGCCGCGACGGCCAGCCCGAGCGTGCTCGCCGAGATGAGCAGCGCCGCCGTGCCTGGGTTCAGCGCGAAGACCTCGGCAAGTTGCGGCAGCACCGGCTGCGGCGCGTAGAGCAGCGCGAACATCGCCAGCGCGCCGAGCAGCAGGGCGATGCGGATCTTGCGGATGCGGGCCGGGTCGACTGCGGTCACGTGCTCGAACGTAAGTAGCTCCGACTAATGCGTCCAATGCCAGAATGCCGCATGATTGATGCTGTGGTGAATGAATCAGCCGAGCCGGACGACTCGTCGCAGCTAGCGGCCCACCTCGCCCCGTCGCTCGCCCTGCTGCGCGCGGTCGCGGCCGAGGGCCATCTCACACGAGCAGCGGAGTCCCTGGGCGTCCCGCAGCCGACGGTCAGCCGCGCGCTGGCCAAGCTGGGCGATCGACTCGGCACGCCGGTGATCGTGCGGCAGGGTCGCGGCATCCACCTGACCCGCGCCGGAGCCCTGCTCGCGGCGGCCGCCGAAGACGCGATGCGCGGGCTGGAGGCCGGCTGCCGGGCCGTGATCGAGGAGATCGACCCCGACCGGGGCCAGGTGACGTTCGGGTTCCAGCACACGATGGGCAGCACGCTGGTGCCGCCGCTGCTGCGCGAGTTCCGCGACGTGCACCCGCACGTGCGGTTCGGGCTCGTGCAGGGGCCGCGCAACAGCATGCTCGCGCGCGCCTGGTCCGGCGAGATCGACCTCTGCGTCGTCTCGCCGCTGCCGGAGCACGATCCGCACTGGGAAACCGCATCGCTCCGGGAAGAGCCGCTGGTCGCGGTGCTGTTCGCGCGGCACCGGCTGGCCCGGCGCCGCAGGCTGCGGCTGGCCGAGCTCGCCGGGGACGACTTCGTGGCGACCCGCCCCGGCTACGGACTCCGGCAGATCTTCGCGGGCCTGGCCGAACGCGCGGGTTTCGAACCGCGGCTGGCCTTCGAGAGCGAGGAGGTCGACACAGTGCGCGGACTGGTCGCCGCCGGGCTCGGCGTGGCGCTGCTGCCGCCGGGCGACAACGGCCCGGCGCCGGGCACGGTCGAGGTGCCGCTGGATCCACCGGCGCACCGCACGATCGGCCTGGCCTGGCCGGCGGGCCGGGCGCTTCCGCCGGCGGTCCGCACCTTCCGCGACTTCACCCTGCGCAATTTCAATGGAAATCGAAGGTCCGATTTCCATTGAAATTGCGGAAGTAGTCCACAGCCGTCGGTGTGTCGTGGCCCGACACGCCGTGGTTCCGCAGTTTCAATGGAAACTGCGGAACCACTCACCGCACCGAGCGATCACCCTGAAGAGATCACTCCGAAGAGGTCACTCTGAGGAGATCCTCTGTGGAGATCTTCTGGGGAGATCGGTTCGAGGGCGTTGTTCGTCAGTTCGAGAAGCTTGCGGCGAGGGCGACGAGGCTTCGGGCCGCGAAGCCCGTGCCTCCCGACACCACCTCCGCGTAGTCCTTGTCCGCCCGGGCCGGGCCCGCGATGTCCAGGTGCGCCCACGGCAGGCCGCCCGTGAACTCGCGCAGGAACAGCGCCGCCGTGATGCCGCCGGGCCCCGGCGGCGTCTGCTTCACGTCCGCGAGCCGGCCCTTCACGTCTTCCGCGTGGTCCTCCAGCAGCGGCATCCGCCACCATGCCTCGCCGACCCGCTGCCCGGCCTCCCGGACGCGATCGGCCAGCTCGCCGTCGGTGGCGAACAGCCCGCCGGTGCGCAGGCCCAGGGCGACCTTCATCGCGCCGGTCAGCGTCGCGACGTCCACCAGCAGGTCCGGCTCCAGCCGGTCCACCGCGTAGGCGAGGGCGTCGGCGAGCACCATGCGGCCCTCGGCGTCGGTGTTGCCGACCTCCGTCGTGGTGCCGCCGTAGTGCCGGACGATGTCGCCGGGCCGGTACGCACTGCCGGACACGTGGTTCTCCGCCGACGGCACCAGGCCGGTCACCCGGACCGGCAACTCCAGCCGGGCGATGGTCAGCAGCGCGCCGATCACCGCCGCGCCGCCGGACATGTCGGTGCGCATCAGGTGCATGCCCTCGGCGGGCTTGATCGAGATGCCGCCGGTGTCGAAGGTGATGCCCTTGCCGACCAGCACCAGGTGCGGGCCCTCGACGTCCTTCGGCCGGTAGGTCAGCTCCAGCAGCCGGGGCGGCCGCGACGAACCGCCGCCGACCGCGAGGATCCCGCCGAAACCGTTGTCGGCCAGCCACTTCTCGTCCCGCACCACGGCGGTCAGGTCCGGCACGTCGGCGGCCAGCTCGGCGGCGACGCCGGTGAACCAGGCCGGGTCCTTGATGTTCGAGGGAGCGTTGGCGAGATCGCGGGCCAGCGCGGTGGCCGCCGCCAGCTCGCGGGTGCGCCGGACCTGTTCGTCCAGCGCCGCCACGTCGGCGCCTTCCGGCGCCACCAGCAAGACCTTCCGCAGGCGCGGCGGGGTCGGCTTGGCGGTCACCCGGAACCGGTAGCCGCCCAGCGCCAAGCCCAGCGTCAGCGCCGAAACCGCTTCGCCGTCGACGTCGTCGGGCAGCCGGATCTGGAGGTAGTCCGCGTCGGAGGCGTCCCCGAGGTCGCCGACCTCGTCGTCGGACTCCGCCGCCTGGTCCAGCCTCGCGCGCAGCGCGCGTGCGAGCGCGGCGCCGGCGCTGCGCCACTTCACCGGCTCGCCCGAGCCGACACCCACGACCCAACCGACGCCACCCGACGGCAGGGGCAGCGCGCGGACGTCACCGGCCGACGAGGAAGCGCCTACGGCCTGCAGCACCGCGATGTCCACATCGAACGGTTCGGCTGCCGTCGCCAGGTCCGGGCCCGACTCGCCGTCGAAGACCGCGACCGCGCCCGGCACGCCGTCCCGCCACTGCCGCACGACGTCCACTTCGACCAGTGACGTCGGGATGGCGGGCAGCGCCGGGTCCGCGTCGCGGACCGGCTGGGCGGAGCGGAACACTGAAGAACCGGACACGAGAAGACCTTCCTGCACGGCTGGCCGCGCGCATTCGACTGCCTGTCCTCGAAACGGCTGAACCGGAACGAGTTCAACGACAGCTGTAGAAGTTACCGTCCTCGCACGTCCGGTCACGATGCGCGCCCGAACGAAGGACCCCGGACGATCACGGGGGCGGGGCGAGGACTTGCCTGCCATCGACGACGGCCCCGGTGCCACCCATGACACCGGGGCCCGACCGCGGCGAAGAAGCTCGCCACTCGTCGTCGACTCGATTGCGTTGTCGCCTCGGGCGTTGGGGGCAGCGCCGCTACCCCGACCGCCGGCCGGCGGCCTCAGCCGGTGGCCGACTCCAGGGCGTCGCCCAGGTTCTTGGCCTCCTCGACCGACATCTCGACGACGAGCCGCCCACCACCCTCAAGCGGGACGCGCATCACGATGCCGCGTCCCTCCTTAGTCACCTCGAGGGGACCGTCACCGGTCCGGGGCTTCATGGCCGCCATAGCGTGCTCCCTCCGTGAACTCTTCCCCCGCTGGTCGCCACAACCAGCTCGGGTCCTCCCCCATTCTCCCCCATCGCGAGGCGGGGACGAAACCGAACCGATCAACTCGTGTCGCCCGTGCGCTGGTCGAATGCCCGCGGGGGCTGGCAGACTCACGTCCCGTGCGGGCTGTTCCGGTGCATTCCGGCGCGACCGTCGGCGCTTCCGGGCCGACGGTCCGCGCCCGGCGCCGGACCGGCCCCCGCGGCGCTCGACCACTACCCGGGCGACCAGCCACAACACTGTCTACTCGGGACTTCGCGCGACCCCCGGAGTCCACTTTGGAAAGTCGAGCGGCGATCTCGCGACCCGACACAACGGACCGCAGGAAGAGGAGTGCGAAGTGACCGACGTGCTGCTGACCGAGGACACCGCAGGTGTGCGCCTGCTCACGCTGAACCGCCCCGAGTCGTTCAACTCGCTCGACGTCGAGCTCAAGCAGGCCCTGATCACCGCGCTGCGGGAGGCCGCCGCCGACGACTCGGTGCGCGCGCTGGTGATCACCGGCGCGGGGAAGGCGTTCTGCGCGGGCCAGGACCTCAAGGAGCACGTCGCGCTGCTGAACTCCGGCGACCCGGCGCCGCTGAACACGGTCGAGGAGCACTACAACCCGATCATCCGGGCCGTGACGAGCATGCCGAAGCCGGTGATCGCCGCGGTCAACGGCACCGCCGCCGGGGCGGGCGCGTCGCTGGCCTACGCGTGCGATCTGCGGGTGGCCGCGGCGAACGCGAAGTTCCTGATGGCCTTCGCCAACGTCGGGCTGTCGACGGACTCCGGCGCGTCGTGGACGCTGCCGAGGCTGATCGGCTACGGCCGGGCGATGGAACTGCTGCTGCTGGCCGAGCCGGTGGCCGCCGAGGAGGCGCTGCGGATCGGCATGGTGAACCGGGTCGTCGACGCCGGTGAAGCCGTCGCGGCGGCCACCGAGCTGGCCAAGCGGATGGCGGCCGGACCGACCAGCGCCTACGCCCGGATCAAGGAGGCGATGCTGGCGGCGGCCGCCGAAGGTCTGGCCGAGGCGCTCGCCGTGGAGGCGGGAGCGCAGGCGGAGGCCGGGGCGACGGCCGACCACCGGGAGGCCGTCGCGGCGTTCGTCGAGAAGCGAACCCCCCACTTCACCGGTCACTGAGGCACCCCCGGGTCATGAGTGGTTTGGGCTGCTGTAGAGGCTGTTTCCAAACTCGGCCTGCGTGGCGGTGCGGGTAGCGGAACCTCAGGCGCCTTCTCGCTGTGGGATCCCCGACTCATGAATGCCAATTCACCACGTCGGGGCTGTCCTCGCGAGAAGACACCTGAGAACCCGCGGCGGTGCCGGTTGCGTAGATGGGCCAAGCGGCTGCGCCGCTTCAAGACAACAACCCGCCCTACCTCAGCTCAACACCACGACATCCAAAGCAGCCTCCAAAACGCTCACGACCCGTGACCAGCGGAAACGTCGGCCTGCGCGCCGACAGGTGGTGCCCAGCGCGTCGTGGGGCCGAGATATGCGACGGCCGCGGCACCGGGATCAGCCGGTTTCCCCGCCGCGTGAATAGCCGCGGCAGAACGCCGCGAAAGCAGTCAGCGACCGGCGCATGCCCCAGACGAAGGCCGGCCGCACCACCGGCCAGACCAGCGCGCCGCCGGGCGGCAGCACCAGCCGTTCCCACCACAGGAACGTCGACGCCGCATTGCCGCACCGGACCACGTCGAACCCGCCGTCGCCGACGATCAGCCGTCCGTGGTGGCGCACCCGGCAGGTCTGCGGCGGCCGCCATTCGACGATCTCCATCCGGTCCACGACGCCGAACCCGCGGAAGCCGGTGACCGCCACCAGCTGCGCGCCGGGCCCGTCGGGGCCGCCGAGCGCGTGCACCTCGGTGCCCAGCATCCACTCGCCCTGCCGCGCCCAGTCCGTCGCCGCCGCCCACACCACCTCGGGCGGCGCCTCGACCGGCACGCTCAGCCGCAGCTCGACCGGGCCCACCGATCAGCCCTCCGGCTCGTCGGGACGCCCGGCCCGGGCCTCCTGCAGCTGCTCGCCTGCGGCGTCGAGCTGCCGCTCCAGGACCGCGATCCGGCCGTGCAGTTCGTCGAGTTCCCCGGCGAGGCGCTCCAGCGCCCAGTCCACCTCCGACGCCTTGTAGCCGCGGAGGACCTGCTGGAACCGCAACGCGCGCACGTCGGCACCCTCGATGCCGGCCGGGGGCAGGCGGGTCGGGGTCGAGCCCGGCGGCAGCGGCGCGAGCTGCTCGCCGCGGCCGAAGACCAGCGAAGCCAGCAGGTAGGCCACCGCAGCGACCGCGAGCACCACGAACAGGTAGATGAGCGCACTAGCCACGGTCGTCAATCGTGGCACGAACGGCGAACCGCCGCGGCCACGGTCAGGTCTTGGCGGGTGCGGCCTCGAGCACGCCCTCGATGGCGGAGGTGAACTCGCGCCAGGCGCGGCGCTCGTTCTGCAGCGTCTGCACGCCGGTCTGGGTCAGGCGGTAGGTGCGGCGCTGCCGCCCGCCGACGGTGCTCCAGGTGCTCTGCACGTAGCCGGCGCGCTCCAGTCTGCGCAGCGCCGGATATACCGTCCCGGTGGGCAGATCAAGGGCGCCGCCGCTGCGTTCCTGCAGCGCCTCGATGATCGCGTAACCATGCAAGGCCCTGCCGTCGAGCGTGGCCAGCAGCAGGGCGTCCAGGTGGCCGCGGAGCGCATCAGCCTTCACAAGTAGCGACTCTACGGTCATTTGCGACCACTGTCACCGGCCTTCCGCAAGAGGACCTAGGTCCTTTCGCGATACGGACTCCGAATGACGTCCATCACAGTGCGCCGTTCGGGTGGCGCAAACCCGAAAATCCGTTGACAGCACTCGATTCCCGCCACACTGCGATGTCGGATGTACCGGGCGAGCGATCAGGAGCCGATTGCCGTGTCCAACGACAGCGCCCAGGAAACCACCGGTGCTTCGCGACTCGACGCCGAGACGACCTTCGCCCCGCGACAGCAGGCCCTCGACCAACTCCGCTCGTACCTCGCGATGCTCGTCGACGTGATCGACCAGCACCCGGAGGCGAGCATGGAGCGGGACGAGGCGCAGTGGCGGCTGGAGGAGCTCGTCGACGAGCTGACCAGGACGCCGCCGAGCCCGCCGCGCGTCCAGTCCCGGTGGCTGCGGCTGGCCCCGGTGCTCCGGGAGGTCCGCCCGGACGTGCCGATCACGATCCTCACCCAGCTGCTCAATCGGGCCGTCGGCGACCTCTGAACCGCTCACCGCCTCGTGAGCGCCGACGCCGGTTCTACCGGATCGAGCGGTCACGAAGCCTTAGGCGAGGGCGCGGAGGACCTGGTCCGGCGGATGGGTGCCCGCGATGGCCGCGACCATCTCGACCGTCCGGCGGGTCTCCAGCACGTGGTGCGCGCGGAAGATCCGGGCGCCGCCCCAGGCCGCGATCGCGGTGGCCGCCAGCGTGCCCTCCAGGCGCTCCGTCACCTCCGCGCCCAGCGTCTCCCCGATGAAGTCCTTGTTGGACAACGCCATCAGCACCGGCCAGCCGGTGGCCACCAGCTCGCCGACCCGCCGCAGCAGCGCCAGGCCGTGCCAGGTGTTCTTGCCGAAGTCGTGGGTCGGGTCGATCAGCACGCCGTGCGCGGGCACCCCGAGCCGCACCATCCGCTCCGCCCGCTCGACGAGTTCGGCCGTCACCTCGGCGACCACGTCGGCGTAGCGGGGCCGGTACGGGTCGGTGCGCGGCGGCAGGCCACCGGTGTGCGAGCACACCACGCCGACGCCGAACTCGGCCGCCACCTCGGCGAGCAGCGGATCGGCGCCCGCCCAGGTGTCGTTGAGCAGGTCCGCCCCGGCCTCGCACACCTGCCGGGCCACGTCGTGCCGCCAGGTGTCGACGCTGATCACCAGGTCCGGGTGGCGTTCCCGGACCGCGGCGACGAACGGCACCACCCGCTCGATCTCCTCGGTGGCGTCCACCGTCTCGCCCTGCGCCCCGGCGCGGACCCCGCCGATGTCGATGATGTCCGCGCCGTCGGCGACGGCCCGGTCCACGGCGGCGGTGGCCGCATCGGCGGCGAAGGTCCGCCCCCGGTCGAAGAACGAGTCGCGGGTGCGGTTGACGATCGCCATCACCAGCGGTCGGTCTTGGGGCATGTCCTTGTCGCGGAACCGGAGAGCCTGCACAACCCCAGATCCTGGCACGCCATCGGCCGTTGGAGGTACACGGATCGACTTGCGTCGTGGTGCGGGTGGCGGAACCTCAGGCACCCGGTTCCCGGCTTGCGGCGCAGGCGTCGAGCGCCTCGTCGACGTCGGTGGCCACCGTGAGCGCGTCCAGCGAGTGCTGGGTGGCGAATCCGGTGTCCACCAGGCCGTGCAGCCAGTCCAGCAGGCCGCGATAGTGGCCGTCCGGGTCGAGCAGCACGACCGGCTTGGCGTGCATGCCGATGTAGCGGGCGGTCCAGATCTCGAACAGCTCCTCGCAGGTGCCGATGCCGCCGGGCAGCGCGAGGAACGCCGTCGCGTGCGCGTCCATCAGGCCCTTGCGCTCCCGCATCGTGTCCACGACCAGCAGCTCGTCGGCATCGGTGTCGGCGACCTCGAGGTCCACCAGGGCGCGCGGGATGACGCCGATGGTCCGGCCGCCGCCGGCCCGCGTCGCCCGGGCGACCTCGCCCATCATCGACACGCGCCCGCCACCGGAGACCAGCGACCAGCCGCGCTTGGCGATCTTGGTGCCCACCTCCGCCGCCAGGTCCAGATGTTGCTGCGGCACCGGGCGCGACGCGCAGTAGACGCAGACAGCGATGTCCACAGTGGTCTCCTCGGGCTCAACGCTGCTCAATGAGTGGCCTCCCACGCCTCGTACGCCTCCTGCACGATGCTGACCGCGTCGTCGATGTCGTCGGTGAGGTGCAGCAGCGCGAGGTCCTTGTCGCCGATCTTGCCCGCGGCGTGCATGCTGTCGCGGATCCAGTCGTACAGGCCCTGCCAGTAGGACTTGCCGAACAGCACCACCGGGAACTTGGTGACCTTCTTGGTCTGCACCAGGGTCAGCGACTCGAACAGCTCGTCCATGGTGCCGAAGCCACCGGGCAGGCAGACGAACGCCTGCGCGTACTTGATGAACATCGTCTTGCGGACGAAGAAGTAGCGGAAGTTGACGCCGAGGTCCACCCACGGGTTGAGGCCCTGCTCGAACGGCAGCTCGATGCCGAGCCCGATGGACAGCCCGCCGGCCTCCGACGCGCCGCGGTTGACGGCCTCCATCGCGCCCGGGCCGCCGCCGGTGATCACCGCGCAACCGATCTTGGCCAGCGCCGCGCCGAGCTCGACGCCGGTGGCGTACTCCGGGTGCTCCCGCGGCGTCCGCGCCGAACCGAACACGGTCACCGCGCGCGGCACCTCGGCTAGCGCGCCGAAGCCCTCCACGAACTCGGACTGGATGCGCATCACCCGCCACGGATCGGTGTGCACCCAGTCCGACGGGCCGCGCGAGTCCAGCAGCCGCTGGTCGGTGGTGGTGGGTTCGCGCAACCTCGACCGGCGCAGCACCACGGGTCCGCGTTGCTTCTCCTGGGGGCGCTCCGAGCCGTTCGGCTCGCCCCACGGGCCTTCGATCGTCATGTGGTCGAGAGTACGCACGGGCCCTCGGCCGCCGACGCCTGCCCGGCCACCGCGCCGAGCGGGGAAATGCCTGTTCACGAGGGATTCACACGAGCGTGCGGCGGCGTACGATACGAAGAAAAGATCTAGTGGTGCCGGCGATGCCGGCCGTGCACACCACGCAGATCACCCGATCTACGCAGGCGCCGGGGACGGGTCGCCGGGCAAGGCCAGAAGTCGAGCCCGGGAGCCAGCCATGCTCATCGAACTGCTGATCCTCATCATCGCCTTGGGTGTTGTCTACGTCGCCGCGAGCGTCAAGGTCATCAAGCAGTACGAGCGCGGCGTGGTGTTCCGCTTCGGCCGCCTGCAGGAGCTGACCCGCGGGCCCGGGCTGACCACGATCGTCCCGGTGATGGACCGGATGCGGAAGGTCAACCTGCAGATCGTCACCATGCCGGTGCCCGCCCAGGAGGGCATCACCCGCGACAACGTGACCGTCCGGGTCGACGCGGTCGTGTACTTCAAGGTCGAGGACCCGGCGCGCGCGATCGTCAACGTCGAGGACTACCTCTTCGCCATGGGACAGGTCGCGCAGACTTCGCTGCGTTCGATCATCGGCAAGAGCGACCTGGACGACCTGCTGTCCAACCGCGAACGGCTCAACCAGGGCCTGGAGCTGATGATCGACAGCCCCGCGCTGGGCTGGGGCGTGCACATCGACCGGGTGGAGATCAAGGACGTCTCGCTGCCGGAATCCATGAAGCGCTCGATCGCCCGCCAGGCCGAAGCGGAACGCGAGCGGCGTTCGCGAGTCATCTCGGCGGACGGCGAGTTCCAGGCGTCCCGCAAGCTCGCCGACGCGGCCCACGTCATGGCCGACACCCCGGCCGCGCTCCAGCTCCGCCTGCTGGAAACGGTCGTCGAGGTGGCGGCGGAGAAGAACTCGACCCTGGTGCTGCCGTTCCCGGTCGAGCTCCTCCAGTTCGTCGACACCGCGAAGCGCATCGGTGCGACGGGCGAAGCACCTAGCGAAAAGCCGGCGGAGCTCCCCGACGCGGAGCGCGGACCAGCGCAACTCGCCGACGCGGAGCGCGAAGCAGCGAAGCTCCCCGCATCGGAGCCGGCGGCGGAGCTGCCGCGACAACGCGAGCGCACGGCCGCCGACGGCAGGAGGCCGCGCGACGCGGAGAGCGCGGACAGCGACGAGGAGTCGATGCTGGGCATCGCCTGAGCGCGCGCAGCGCGGACGTCAGGCGAAGAAGCGGCGGAGGACGTCAGCGCAGTGGCGGATCTCCGCGGTCGCCACGTGCTCCTGCTTCGTGTGCGCGAGGGTCGGCGAGCCCGGGCCGAAGTTCACCGCCGGGAGTCCCCGGGCCGCGAACCGCGCCACGTCTGTCCAGCCGAGCTTTGCGACCGGCTCCGACCCCGACGCCTCGACCAGCTGCGCCGCCGCCGGCGAGGTCAGGCCGGGCAGGGCGCCTTGGGCGCCGTCGGTCACCGCGACCTCGAAGCCGTCGAAGACCTCGCGCAGGTGCGCTTCGGCCTCCGCCAGCGACTTGTCCGGGGCGAACCGGTGGTTCACCGTCACCACGCACGAGTCCGGCACCACGTTGCCCGCGACGCCGCCCTCGATCCGCACCGCCTGCAGACCCTCGCGGAACTGCAGGCCGTCGATCACCGGGTTGCGCGGCGTGTACTCGACCAGCCGCTGCAGCACCGGCTGCGCGGCGTGGATCGCGTTGACGCCCATCCACGCGCGGGCCGTGTGCGCGCGGGCGCCGGTGGTGCGTACCTCCACCCGCATCGTGCCCTGGCAGCCCGCCTCGATCGCGGCGTTCGACGGCTCGCACACCACCGCCAGATCGCCGGCCAGCCACTCCGGCAGCTCCCGCTCGATCCGGTTCAGGCCGTTGCGCTCGGCTTCCACCTCTTCGCAGTCGTAGAACACGAACGTCAGGTCGTGCCGCGGTTCCGGGAGCGTCGCGGCGAGGTGCAGCATGACCGCGTCGCCGCCCTTCATGTCGACCGTGCCGCAGCCGTGCAGGACCTCCTCGGCGCCCGAACCGGTGCGCCGCACCGGGAGGTTGTCGTTGATCGGCACGGTGTCCAGGTGCCCGGCGAGCACCACTCGCGAATCCCGGCCGAGGTTCGTGCGCGCCAGCACGGCGTCGCCGTTGCGCACCACTTCGAGGTGCGGCGCCTGGTCGCGCAGCGCCTGCTCCACCGCATCGGCGATGGCCTTCTCCCCGCCGGAGACGCTGGGGATGTCCACCAGCGCGGCGGTGAGTTCGACGGGGTCAGCGGTGAGATCCAACGACGCAGTCACGCCCCGGAGGTTACCCGGACGCCCGGATAGCGTCGGGACCAGCGGTTCGGGCTTGTGAACAGGTGGGAACCGGATCCGCGCAACCACCATCCAAGCCGTGATCACCACGCTAGGCTTCCGCCGCTGGAGGTGGGCATGGACTACACGGTCAATCCCGATGCGCTCAGGAAGGCCGGCGCGAGCGCGAAGTCGGCGGGCGAGCAGGCGGGTCAGGTGAAGCTGGGGCCGCCGGCCGAGGACATCGCCGAGGCGATGCCCGGGGGCAAGTCCGAGGGGGCGTCGAAGCAGGTCGCGCAGAGCTGGGACAAGGCGATCAAGTCCTGGAGCCAGGCCACCGCGCAGCACGGCGAATCGCTGACCGCGAGCGCCGACGGGTACCAGCAGTCCGACGAGTCGAGCGCGGCGGACATCGACCGCGCCGGCACGCAGGCCGGGAGGTAGGCAGCTACATGGTGTCCTTCGCCGACGTGCGCCGCTGGAAGCCGGAGGGCCTCGACTCCGTCCACAACGACCTCGGAAAGCGCCGCGACGACCTCGTCGACCTGCAGGACGAGCTGGACGGCGCGAAGAATCCGGAGGGCTGGAGCGGCGAAGCCGCCGACGGCTCCGCGAAGCAGCACGAGAAGTTGGTGTCGGACATGCGCTCGCTGGTGGCCGAGGTCGCCACCGTGCGGGTCGCGGTGGCCGCGGCGGCCGACGACGTCGCCAGGATCAAGCAGCAGATCCAGCAGGCCGACCACGAGGCGCAGGCCAACGGCTTCGAGATCACCGAGGAAGGCGGCGTCCGCGACGTCAAGCCGCCCCAGGACGTGCCGGAAGACCAGCTGGAGCAGGTCAAGCAGCATCGCATCCAGGTCCGCGACAAGCTCGTCGAGACGATCGAGAAGATCCTCGACGACGCCGAGCAGGCCGACGCCGAGCTCGCCAAGGCGCTGACCTCCGCGGAGCAGGACAAGATCGAGCCCGGCAAGGGCGACTCCCTGGCCGACGCCGCGAACACCGACGACATCCAGGCCCTCGCCGCCTCCGCCGGGAAGCCGGAGGACGATTCGCCGAAGGCGGCGGCGGAATGGTGGAAGTCGCTGTCCGACGAGCAGCGCGCGGCGCTGCGGGAGAACCCGCCCGAATGGCTGGGCAACCGCGACGGCATCCCCGCCGAGGTCCGCGACGAGGCCAACCGCGGCCGCATCGACGACGTGCGCAACGACCTCGAACAGCAGGAGCGGCAGCTGGAGCAGGGCGGCGTTTCCGAGGACGAGAAGGAAAAGCTCCAGCAGGTCAACGACAAGATCAAATCGCTGGACGAGGTCGAGAAGACCATCGCCAAGGAGGACCCGCCGCGCCAGCTGCTGGTCCTCGACAGCAGCGGCGAGCGGATGAAGGCCGCCGTCGGGGTGGGCAACGTCGACACCGCCGACCACGTCTCGGTGTACACGCCCGGCTACGGGACCACCGTCCAGGGCAGCCTCGGCAACTACGACTCGAAGATGCAGGAACTGGTCAAGGAGTCGAAGGCCGAGCTCCTCCGCAACGGCAAGGACGACAGCGTCGCCGCGGTCGCCTGGCTCGGCTACGAAGCCCCGCAGAAGTCCGAGGACACGGACGTGTTCGGAGACTCGGTGATCAGCTCCAACTCCGCCCAGGAAGGCGGCGAGAAGCTGAACAACTTCTACAAGGGCATCAACGAGTCCCGGGACACCGACCCGCACCTGACCGCGATCGGCCACTCCTACGGCTCCACCACCACCGGCTACGCCCTGCAGGGCGGCGGCCACGGCGTCGACGACGCGATCATCTTCGGCTCCCCCGGCGCCGGCACCAACGACATCGAGGACCTGCACGTCCCCGAGGGCCACGCCTACCGGCTGGAGGCCAAGAACGACCAGGTCGCGGACTTCGCCCGGTTCGGCGGCGACCCGTCCCACGTGGACGGCTTCAAGGACCTGTCCACCGAGAAGTCGAACGAGGGCAAGGGCGTCGAGGGCCACAGCGACTACCTGGACACCGAGACCACCAGCCAGCACAACATGGCCTCGGTGGTCGCGGGCCTCCCGGGCAACACCGTGGAGGGCAAGACCAACGGCGTCGGGGATGTGATCTCCTACGTCCCGCACCAGGCCCAGGAAGCCGGCTCCGCGATCTACGACTTCGGCGAGAAGACGGTGTCCGGCGCCGAGGACCTGGGCGAGAAAACGGTGTCCGGCATCAAGGACTTCTTCTCATGAGAAAGCTCGTCCTGTTCGTCCTCTGCGGTCTGCTCGCCGCCGGTTGCGCGAGCGGACCCGAACCGTCCGACGGGGGAAACGTGGCAGACCCACTCAGCATGTTGCGGCAGCGACCGTCCATGGAGGAGATCACCGCCCGCTACGAGGAGATGCAGCAGAAGCTGCGGGACCGGCTGTCCACCGACCTCGGCCTGGCGACGCCGTGGATCAACAAGGGCGACCCCGGCCAGGCCGCCTGCCAGGGCAAGGAGCTCTCGCACGTCGACGGCGCCGAGGAGCACAGCCTGGACACCTGGGCCTACGAGGGCAACATCCCGGACGCCCAGTGGGAGCGGGCGCAGCAGATCGGGATCGACGTGACCAAGGAGTACGGCTTCAAGGAGCTGGAGATCGTGGTCAACCGGCCCGGCGACCACAAGGTCGAGATGCGCGACGAGTTCGGCGCGCAGCTGCAGTTCGGCACCAAGGTGAACACAATCCTGAGCCTGCGTACCGGCTGCCACCTCCTCCAGTCCGCCAAGGGCTGATCCCGCCCGCGGCCGCCGACCGCGTGATCTCCCGCTCCGAAAGGCAAAAACCGCTCCATGGTGTCGTTCGCCGACGTGCGTCGCTGGAAACCCGATGCGCTGGAGGAGTTTTCCGCACCCTCGGCAAGCGCCGCGACGAGCTGGTCGGGCTCGACGACGACCTCCACGCCGCACGCAACCCGGAGGGCTGGACGGGCGAGGCGGCGGAGAACTCCGCCAAGCGGCACGCCGAGCTCGGCAAGGACCTGCACCGGCTGGTCGCCGAGGTCGACGGCGTCCGCGACGCCGTCGGCAAGGCCGCCGAAGAGGTGGAGCAGATCAAGAAGCGGCTCGACACGACGGAGCACCAGGCGCGCGCCAACGGCTTCGAGATCACCGAGGACGGCGGCATCCGCGACGCGGCGACCGGCACGGCGAGGGCGGCAAGGTCGCCGCGGTCACCTGGGTGGGCACCGAGTTCCCGCAGCGGAGCGAGGCCACCGACCCGGACCGGTCGGTGGCCACCGCCAAGCTCGCGGAGGACGGCGGCAAGAAGCTCGCCTCCTTCTGCGAAGGCATCAACGCCTCGCGGGACGACGATCCGCACCTGACCGCGATCGGCCACTCCTACGGCTCCACGATCACCGGCTACGCGATGCAGGAGCAGGGCCACGGCGTCGACGACGCGGTGTTCTCCGGCTCGCCGGGCGTGGGCACCGACGACGTCGAGGACCTCAACGTGCCGGCCGGGCACTCGTACCGGATCGAGGCGAAGAACGACTGGGTGGCCGACCTGGGTCGCTTCGGCGGCGACCCCAGTCACCTGGACGGGATGACCGGCCTGTCCGCAGAGGAATCCGGGCACGGCAAGGGTGTCGAGGGCCACAGCAGCTACTTCGCGCCGGACAGCACGAGCCAGTACAACATGAGCACGGTGGTCGCCGGATTGCCGGATCGGGCGGTCAAGGACGACGGTCGCGGGATCGGCGACGTGATCTCCGGCATGATCTCCTGAGGCGACCGCCGCCAGCACCCGACCGTACGGGGGAATCGTGGACGACCCGCGCAACCTGCTCCGCCAGCGCCCCAGCATCGAGGAGATCAGCGAGCGCTACGAACAGATGCAGCAGCGGCTGCTGGACCGGCTCAACATCGAGGTCGGGCCGCTGAAGTGGGCGGTGTCGGACCCGGTCAGCCGGGCCGGCTGCACCGAATTCCCGGACGTCCACGAGGCGGAGAGCCGGGTGCTGGAGTCGTGGCGGGCGCCGGGCAACCTGCCCGACTCGGAGTGGTCGCTCGCGGTGGAGATCGTCCAGGAGATCACCGCCGAGTACGGCTTCGGCGAGCCCGAGATCATCGTGAACCGCAGCGGCGACCACGAGATCATCGGCAACGACCAGTACGGCGCGGTCTACCAGTTCGGCACCGCCGCCAACACGGTCCTGATGGTCACCACCGGCTGCCACCTGCTGGCCGCCGCCAAGGGCTGACGCCGCTTTCGCGCGAAGACGGCGCGGCACCCGGTCGGCGCCACCCGTGGCGGCCACCCCTGCGGGCCGCCGCCACCTGCGCCGATTACCGTTTCGGGTATGAGTGCACAGTCTCCCGACCCGCAGACCACGGGCGCCCACGGCGTCGGCCTGGCCACCGTGACCGACGACGGCACGGTGCTGGACACCTGGTTCCCGACCGTCAAGCTCGGCGAGCCGGGGCGGTCCGGCAGCACGCGGCTGTCCGCCGAGGAGGCGGCCGAGTCCCTCGGCGAGGCCGGGGCCGCCCTGCTCGGGCGGGACGAGGCCCGTGGCGTCGAGGTCATCGCGGTGCGCACCGAGATCGGCCGCCTCTCCGACGAAGCGGTCGACGCGCACGACATCTACCTGCGCCTGCACCTGCTGTCGCACCGCCTGGTCCGCCCGCACGGCCAGAACCTGGACGGCATGTTCGGCCTGCTCGCCAACGTCGTGTGGACCAACCACGGTCCGTGCCCGGTGGAGGGCTTCGAGGCGACCCGGCTGCGGCTGCGGGCGCGCGGCCCGGTCACCGTCTACAGCGTCGACAAGTTCCCGCGCATGGTCGACTACGTCGTGCCGTCCGGGGTCCGCATCGGCGACGCCGACCGGGTCCGGCTGGGCGCGCACCTCGCCAGCGGCACCACCGTGATGCACGAGGGCTTCGTCAACTTCAACGCCGGCACGCTGGGCGCGTCGATGGTGGAGGGCCGGATCTCGGCGGGCGTCGTCGTCGGCGACGGCTCGGACGTCGGGGGCGGCGGCTCGATCATGGGCACCCTCTCCGGCGGCGGCAAGGAGGTCATCTCCATCGGCGAGCGCTGCCTGATCGGCGCCAACGGCGGGGTGGGCATCTCGCTGGGCGACGACTGCGTCGTGGAGGCGGGCCTGTACATCACGGCGGGCACGAAGGTGACGCTGCCGGACGGCACCATCACCAAGGCGCTGGAGCTGTCCGGCTCGGACGGCCTGCTGTACCGCCGCAACTCCACCACCGGCACGATCGAGGTCACCGCCCGGACCGGCGGCAAGATCGAGCTGAACGCGGCGCTGCACGCCAACGACTGACCCGAGGCAAGGCGAAGGGACCACCGGCCGGGGTGCCCTTCGCGCTTCCTGCGGGCGGGATCCGCTGGATGGACGAGGCGGCGGCCGGGGCGGCCGGTTTTATCATGGGCAATGGCCATCAGCTGGCAACGACGAGACCTCACGGGCGTCGTCGACCTGCCCGCCGAGCCCCGCACAGCAGACCGGCGGGCGCCGCTCGCCGAGCACATCAGGGCCGGGCTGGACGCCCGGCTGCGCGCCCTGATCTCGCACGACCCCGGCACCCGGCAGGGCGAAGATCCCGAGGAACTGCACCAGATGCGGGTCTCGGTGCGCCGGATGCGGGCGATGCTGCGGTCGGGTCGGCGGTTCCTGGACCGGGACTGGTCGGAGCCGTTGCGCGCGGAGCTGGGCTGGCTGGGCAGGGCCCTCGGCCCCGTTCGCGATCTCGACGTGCTGCTGGAGCGGCTGCGCGCGGAGAGCGCCGATCTCCCGGCCGACGAACACGCCGCGGCGGCCCGGCTGATCTCCGGTCTGGAGGCCGCGCACGGCCTGGCCCGGGTGGAGATGCTCGCGGCGCTGGACAGCGACCGCTACCTCGCCCTGCTCCGCTCGATCTCGGACTCGCTCCGCGCCGGACTGCCGACGTCGGAGTCCGATGTGGACACCGAACGCGAGTTGCGCAGGCTGGTCCTCGGCCAGTTCCGCAAGGTCCGGAAATCCGTTGCGCGGCTGCCAGAAGCGCCCGCCGACGACGAGCTCCACGCGCTGCGCATCCGGGGCAAGCGAGTGCGCTACACGGCGGAACTGGCGCAACCGGCGTTCGGCAAGCCGATGCAGCAGCTGATCAAGGCGGCGAAGCAGTTCCAGGACGTGCTCGGAGAGCACCAGGACGCCTGCGTGGCTGAAGACCGCGTTCGCGGCCTCCTCCGCGACTTCGGCGAGAACGTCGACGCCGCGGTCGCATTCGTGGCGGGCCGCTTGGTGGAGCGGGAGCAGGCGCGCAAAGCGGAGCGCCGCACCCAGTGGTGGCCGGTGTGGGAAGCGCTCGACGCCGCAGCCGCTGAGATCTGACGCCTGAGGATTCGTGAGTACTTTGGACCGCTAGAGCGATCCAAAGTACTCACGATGACCAGCGGATCACTCGCTCAGGCGCTTGGCGGCCGCGGCGATGCGCTCGTCCGACGCGGTCAGGGCGATGCGGACGTGGCGCTCCCCAGCCGGACCGTAGAAGGTGCCGGGCGCCACGAGAATTCCCCGCTGCGCCAACCAAGCCACCGTCTGCCAAGCATCGTCGCCGCGGGTCGCCCACAGGTACAGGCCCGCCTGCGAGTGCTCGATGCGGAACCCCGCCGCCTCCAGCGCGGGCCGCAACACCGCCCGCCGCGCCGCGTAGAGCTCGCGCTGCACACCCACGTGCGCGTCGTCGCTCAGCGCTGCGGTGATCGCCTCCTGCACCGGCCGCGGGACGATCATCCCCGCGTGCTTGCGCAGCTCCAGCAGGCCCCGCACCAGGTCCGGATCACCGGTGAAGAACCCGGCGCGATACCCCGCCAGGTTCGAGGACTTCGAAAGCGAGTGCACGGCGAGCACGCCGCGGAAGTCGGAACTGACCGAGGGGTGCAGCACCGAAACCGGCTCGGCGTCCCACCCGAGCGCGAGGTAGCACTCGTCCGAGGCGACGACCGCGCCGAGCTCCCGCGCCGCCCGCACCGAGTCGGCGAGCTGCTGGGCGTCCAGCACCCGGCCGGTCGGATTGGACGGGGAGTTCAGCCACAGCAGCCGGGTACCGGCCGGCGGCAGCTCGCCGGGCGCGAGCCGGACCACCTCGGCGCCGGCGATCTTCGCGCCGACCTCGTAGGTCGGGTACGCCAGCTCCGGGATCGCGACGAGGTCGCCGGGCCGGACGCCGAGCAGCGTCGGCAACCAGGCCACGAGTTCCTTCGAACCGATGGTCGGCACCACCGCGTCCGGCTCCAGGCCGGAAACGCCGTAGCGCCGCTCCATCGAGGCGACGGCGGCCTCCCGGAGCTCCGGGGTGCCGTGCGTGGCCGGGTAGCCCGGCTGATCGGCCACCGCCGACAGGGCCCGCCGCAGGTTCTCCGGCACCGGGTCGACCGGCGTGCCGACCGACAGGTTGACGATGCCGTCCGGGTGCGACCGGGCCGTCTCGGTCTGGGACGCCAGCGAATCCCACGGGAAGTCCGGCAGCTGCGGGCCCCGAAGCCCGGGCGCCGCAGCACCCGGGCCGGTCGCGGAACTCATTCGCCCTGCGGGGGCAGGCTGGTGATGGGCTCGACGTCCTTGTTGACCTTGCCCACCTTCGCCGCACCACCCGGCGAGCCGAGCTCGTCGAAGAAGTCCACGTTCGCCTTGGTGTAAGCGGCCCACTCCTCCGGCACGTCGTCCTCGTAGTAGATGGCCTCCACCGGGCAGACCGGTTCGCAGGCACCGCAGTCGACGCACTCATCGGGGTGGATGTAGAGCATCCGCCCGCCCTCGTAGATGCAATCGACAGGGCATTCCTCGATGCATGCCTTGTCGAGCACGTCGACGCAGGGCTCGGCGATCACGTAGGTCACGGTTGCTCTCCTGCTCGAAGCGTTGTCCTACTCGCGCTCAGGAACCTCCTGAGGCGACTGCTGACAGTATCTCTCGTACCCACCTCGGACACGTAACTGGTCCCACAGCGCGAGAGCCGGACCGACTCTACGACGCCGGGGTTAACGCCGTAAACCATTGCGCCGCAGCCATTGCGCACCGAGCCGCCCCACCTTGCGCAGGGCGGATCTTTCTCCCAGGTAACCGCCCACGACGCCGACGACCGGGATGCTGCCGAGCAACTCGTGGTGCAAGCGGCCCTGCGGCCGCTTGTCGAGCTCCGAATCGATCTCCCACAGCGCACGTGCCATTCGCCACACCGTGCGCACGACGGCCTTCGGCGTCGCCCGGCCGTGCTCGCGCCGCGCGGCGTCGAGGTCCTCGGTGAGCTCCGAGACCCGCTCGTCGTCCTCGGCGCGCCCGGCAGCCAGCTCGTCCGACAACTCGCGCCCCAGCAGCACCTCCGCGATCAGCTGCACCTTAACGGCCCGATCGGTCACGCCGTGCTCGGCGGCGATGGCGCACAGGACCAGGCCCTGGCCGGTGATGCCCAGCGCGTTGCGGATCGGCAGCCGCGACGTGATGACGCCGCCGAACCGGGGCAGCCCGGCGACCAGCGCGAGGAACCGCCCGACCCGGGAGGCCCACCAGTCGCAGCGCTGCTCGACGGACATCGCGTCCCACGCGGAACTTCCCGGCACCTGCATCCCGTCCAGCTGCCGCAGGACCTTACGCAACGCCCCGTCTGCGTCGAGATCGCCGGACCGGCCGCGCAGCCGCAGCGGATCGGACTCCCGCAGCGCGTCCAGCACCGGCGCGGTCGCCCGCACGAACGGCCGCAGCACCGCCGCGATCCGCTCGTCGGTCAGCACCTCAGCCATGTCGCTTCGCGTTCTTGCCCAGCACGATTCCAAGCATCATCGCACTGGGCAGGGCGCCGCCACCGATCAGCAGCAGGGCGCGCCAGTCGTTGAGCAGCACGATGTCGCCGCCCGGCCCGAACAGGCCGAACACGAAAACCGTCGCGAACCACACCAGCAACGGGGCCCCGGCGATCCGGCGCCGCGGCGAGATCCGCGCGGCCTCGGCCACCAGCAGCGGCGTGGTCACCACCGCCAGCGCGGCGGTGACCGGGAACTGCACGGAGCCGATGTAGGACGGGAGGAACAACAGCTCGATCAACGCCAGCAGAAGGGCATTGAGCAGCAGAGAACCGAGCAGCACGCGGTCACGCGCGGTCAACGGTCGCCCACCGGCTCGGTTCCGCTCACCCCGAGCCCGCCGAAGAGATCGGCCTGGCAGCCCTGCGGATCACCCGTCGCCAGCACGTAGTGCTCGGTCGTCACGATCGGCTGAGCGACGCCGTTGGACAGCGCGTACGCCGCCACGCCCTCGCCGTTGTGCCACTGATCCAGCCACACCTTCACCTGCGTGCCGTGCGCGCGCAGGGCGCTGATCTTCGCTGGCAGGTGCTCGGAGACGTCGACGACCGTGGTGATCGATTCGTCCTCGACGCTGGCCAGCTCGTGCGGCTCGGGCAGCTCGAAGGGCATATCCGCGGCCTCCGCCAGACCGGCGAGCCCCTTCGCGAGCTCGTCACGGGACGGGACCGCGTAGAACACCCGCTGGACGTCGGGAACCTTCGCGGCCGCCGCGACGGTCACCTCGTGGGCGCGGACGTGGTCCGGATGGCCGTAGCCACCGTCGGCCGCGTAGCTCACGACGACCTGCGGCTTCACCTCCCGCAGCACGGCTTCCAGCGCATCGGTCTGCTCCTGCAGGTCACCGACGGCGAAGGCGCGCGGGTGCGCGTCGGGCAGCGCGCCCGCCTGACCGGGCTGCTCCCAGAGCATTCCCGAGTCGCGCCAGCGGCCGATGCCGCCGAGGAACCGGTGATCGGCAACCCGCAGCGCGGCGCAGGCCGAGCGCAGCTCGCCGACGCGGTAGCCGCCGAGCTGGTCGGCCTGGTCCGAAGCCAGGCCGCGCAGGCTCTCGGGGATGACCTCGCCCTCCTCGCCGAGGGTGCAGGTCACCACCACCACCTGCACGCCGCGGGCGGCGTAGCGGGCGATCGTCCCGCCGGTCCAGAGGGTTTCGTCGTCTGGGTGCGCGTGTACCAGCAGCAACCTCGGTGGGGCCGTCAGCGTCACCGGTCCAGCCTAATCTGCGGCGCACACCACACTGCGCACGGTAGCCGCATTACCCCGAACGCCCGAATCGGCGCGCCGCGAACGGCGCACCCCGATCGAGGCAACCACCCGGATCCGATCCGCCCGCGAGCCGAATGGGTCGACGTTCTCGCAGCTCAGCGACAGCATGTCCGCTGGGTGGCCGGACCGCGGTCATTAATAGCCGTCGTTATCGGCAGGCGTTCCGATCCACTTGGCAGCGGTCGAGAACGGCCCGGCCAGGCCGTTGCCCGCCTCGACCCCGGTGGCCTCCCGGCGCAGCGCCATCACCTGGGCCTGCTGGTACAGCGGGAGCGCGACCGCGTCGCGCCACAGCACCGGCTCGACGACCGCCGAGGCCTCCGGGAACGGCACCTGACCGGTCAGCGCCGCGTCGATCGTCGGCTGCAGCAGCTCGTCGCAGAAGCCGGCGTCGTTGTACGGGAACGGCTTCTCGCTGTCCGCGGCCACGCCCGGGCAGCCGTACGAGGAGGCCATCATCGCCGCCGGATCACCGCCGGCCGGCCGAGGCGCGATCGCCATGTCCACCGAACCCGCACCGCCGGATTCCCCGGACCGCGGATTCGCCGACAGCATCTCGCCGAACAGCTGATCACCAGTCGGCGTCACCACGGTCGCCTGGATCCCCTGCTCCCGCAGCTGCTGCGCGGTCGCCTCGGCGATCCGGATGTAGGACTCGTGCTCGAACGGCGCCGCGATGACGAGGTTCAGCGGTCGGCCGTCTCGCAACCACGCCCCGCCGGTGCGGTGGTAACCGGCCTCGCCGAGCAGCCGCTCGACCTGCGCGGGATCGGGCCGGTTCGGCAACCCCTGTTCGGTCGGCGTGTAACCGCGCTCGGACGGCGCGAGCACCTGGGCGTGCGCCTGCAGCTGATCCGCCGGCCCGCCACCGGTGCCCGCCTCGACCAGCGCGGGCCGGTCGAGGGCCGCGAGAACCGCCCGGCGCACCTTGACGTCCGCCAGCTCGCGGCTGTCGTGCCGCAGCAGCACCTCCATGGTGGCCGGGCGAGGCACGGTGATCAGCTGCACCGCGTCGCCGAGGTCCCGCAGCGACTGCATGGTGCCCCGGTCCGCGCCGAACACGGCGAGGTGGCTGTCTCCGCTGCGCAACGCCTCGACCTGGCGCGCCCTGTCGAGCGCGCGCAGCACGATCCGGTCCGACTGCGCGGGCGGGCCCCAGTAGCGGTCGTTGCGCTCCAGGATGATCTCGCCGCGGTCCAGGTCGATCTGCCGGATCGCGAACGGGCCGCCGGAGGCCGGGTAGCCGTCGTCGAGCACCGTCGCCCAGCCGCGCGGCGCGTCCCTGAGCAGGTGCGCGGGCAGCAGGTTGTTGAACAGCGTCTGCCAGCCGGGGAACGGCCTGGCGAAGGT
The DNA here is from genome assembly GCF_056431445.1 of Saccharopolyspora sp. NPDC045941. Lineage (NCBI taxonomy): Bacteria > Bacillati > Actinomycetota > Actinomycetes > Pseudonocardiales > Pseudonocardiaceae > Saccharopolyspora > Saccharopolyspora sp. NPDC045941. Next base: position 136,751 of record NZ_JBWKKU010000002.1, on the reverse strand, counting down.
CACGTCGACCGTCTTGCCGCCCTGCCGCGACGCGACGTCGTCGATCAGCTGGTAGCCGGCCGGATCGGACACGCCGGGCTGGGAACGCAGCTGCTCCCACAGGTAGACGAAGTCCTCGGCGGCGATCGGCGCGCCGTCGGACCAGTTGGCCTCCCGCCGGATCCGGTAGCGGACGGTGAACTTCTCCGCGTCCGGCACCAGCTCGGCCGATTCCATCAGCGTGCCGTCCAGCTGCAGGTTGCCGTCGGCCCCCGGGCGGAACACCGACGGCAGCATCAGGCTGGCCAGCGCCGAACTCGTCGGCGACAGGTCGGCGAGGGTGTGCGGGTTGAACCCGCCCTCGAGCTCGTCGACACCGACGACGACCTCCACCGGCATCGGCTGCGTCGGCGGCGCGCTCGTCGTCGGCGCGCTGGTCGTCGGGGTTTGCGGTTGCGGGACCAGCGGCGGCGGGGGCGCATTCGTGCAGGCAGCCACCACGCTGACGGTGGTCAGCAGCAGGGAGACCACTGCCAGTGGGCGGCGTCGACCCTGGGACACGCCGGACCTCCCCTCACGTCTGCTCCCCCGAACACCCCGGCCCACCCGGGGCGGCTCGCACGTGCGGAAGACGCGCGAGAGCCCTCCATGGTTCCTGCCGTCGCCGAAATGATCGACACCGGGGTCATGGCCCAGTGTGCTAGCCGACGGCCCGCGCTGCGCGCGATTCGGCGAAATCCCGGGTCACGGCGAGGACGAGCACGAGCGGACTCGGCGGCGGCCGACGTTCGAGCCACCACCGAGACGCACGTGTCGGAAATCCCACAACGAGCCCAGACCGGGCGCTCAGCTGTCTTCGAAGCGGCGCACGCGTCGCCCACCCTCGCAACCGGCGCCGCCGCGGGTTCTCAGACGCCTTCTCACGAGGACAGCCCCGACATTGTGAATTTGCCAATCACGATGTCTGGGATCCCACAGCGAGAAGGCGTCTTTGAACTCAGTTGACGCCGTTGTCGCGGGCCTTGGCGCGGGAGCGCTCGCGGGCGCGGGTCGTGCTGTCCAGGACCACCTTGCGCACCCGGATCGCCGACGGGCCGACCTCGACGCACTCGTCGCCGGAGCAGAACTCCAGCGCCTCCTCCAGCGCGAGCGTCCGCGGCTTGGCCAGCCGCTCCAGCTCGTCCGCGGTGGAGGACCGCATGTTGGTGAGCTTCTTCTCCTTGGTGATGTTCACGTCGAGGTCCTCGGCGCGCGGGTTCTCCCCGACCACCATGCCCTCGTAGACCTCGTTGCCCGGCTCCACGAAGAAGCTGCCGCGGTCGGCCAGCTGGATCAGCGCGTAGGTCGTCGCCGAGCCCGCCCGGTCGGCCACCAGCGAGCCGGTGTGCCGGGTGCGCAGCTCGCCCACCCACGGGAAGTAGCCCTCGAAGACGTGGTTGGCGATGCCGGTGCCGCGGGTCTCGGTGAGGAACTCGGTGCGGAACCCGATCAGGCCGCGGGCCGGGATCACGTACTCCAGCTTGATGCGGCCGGTGCCGTGCCCGTCCATGGTCTCCATCCGGCCCTTGCGCCCGGCCAGCAGCTGGGTGACCGCGCCGAGGTGCTCCTCGGGGGAGTCGATGGTCAGCCGCTCGAACGGCTCGCACAGCTGGCCGTCGATGGTCCGGGTGACCACCTGCGGCTTGCCGACGGTGAGCTCGAAGCCCTCCCGGCGCATGGTCTCCACCAGGATGGCCAGCGCCAGCTCGCCGCGGCCCTGCACCTCCCAGGCGTCCGGCCGCTCGGTGGGCAGCACCTTCATGCTGACGTTGCCGATCAGCTCGGCGTCCAGCCGGTTCTTGACCTGCCGCGCGGTGACCTTGGTGCCGCCGTTGCGGCCGGTCAGCGGCGAGGTGTTGACGCCGATGGTCATCGAGATCGCCGGGTCGTCGACGGTGATCCGGGCCAGCGGCTCAGGGGCGTCGGGGTCGGCGAGGGTGTCGCCGATGGTGATGTCCGGGATACCGGCGATGGCGACCAGGTCGCCCGCGGACGCCTCGTTGCACGGCACCCGGTCGAGGTTCTCGGTGATCAGCAGCTCGGTCAGCCGGACCTTCTCGACGGTGCCGTCGGCGCGGCACCAGCCGACGGTCTGGCCCTTGCGCAAGGTGCCGGAGTGGATCCGGCACAGCGCGATCCGGCCGAGGAAGGAGGACGCGTCGAGGTTCGTCACCAGCGCGCGCAGCGGAGCCTCGGTGTCCGCGGTCGGCGCGGGTACGTGCTTCAACAGCACGTCGAACAGCGCGGTGAGGTCTTCCTCGTCGGGCAGCCCGCCGTCAACCGGCTGGGCCAGCGACGCCCGGCCGGCGCGCGCGGAGGCGTAGACGACCGGCAGGTCCAGGATCGCCTCCATGTCGAGCTCGACCTCGCCGTCGAGCTCGCTGGCCAGTTCCAGCAGCAGGTCGTGGGCCTCCTCGACGACCTCGGCGCAGCGGGCGTCCGGGCGGTCGACCTTGTTCACGACCAGGATCACCGGCAGCCCGGCGGCCAGCGTCTTGCGCAGCACGAACCGGGTCTGCGGCAGCGGGCCCTCGCTGGCGTCCACCAGCAGCAGCACCCCGTCCACCATCGACAGGGCGCGCTCGACCTCGCCGCCGAAGTCGGCGTGGCCGGGGGTGTCCACCACGTTGATGGTCACCGGGCCGGCGTCGGTCTCCCGACGGACCGCGGTGTTCTTCGCGAGGATCGTGATGCCCTTCTCGCGCTCCAGGTCGTTGGAGTCCATCACGCGGTCGACGAGCTCGGCGCGCTCGGAGAAGGCTCCGGACTGCCGCAGCATGGCATCCACCAGGGTGGTCTTGCCGTGGTCGACGTGGGCAACGATGGCGACGTTGCGCAGATCACTGCGAATGGGGGCGGCGACGCTGGTGGCGGACACGCGGGTACTCCTGGATCGGCGCAGATGGGCGCGGCGGGGTTCGTCGACTTGGTCCGGGTGCGGGACGATCCGCAAGGCACCGTGCCGCGGCTCCACTGCGCCGCAGCTGCGGAGCTGATCGGGCGCCACCACCCCGGGGCGGAGGCGCGCACGTCGACGCGCGGCTCCTCCCAGGGTAGTGCAACCTCGTGCGGGACCGGCCGCCGCGTGCTCAGCGCAACACCCGGGGCCGGCGCCCAACATCAAGTTCGCCATTTCAGGTTAGGTTCGCCTAGCCTGTGCCCAACCCCGTCTCGGCACCGAAAGAACAAACCGTGGGCAAAGGCACCATCAAGGTCAAGAAGAAATGCTGTCGGTCGCAGCCGCCCTGCAAGAGCTGCCCCATCGTGGTACTGCGCGACCTGCTGCGCGAGGCCAAGGCGGAAGAGGTCAAGAAAGCGCAAAAGAAGGTCAAGAAATCGGCAAAGAAGAAATAGCGCGAATTGATCTGACCGCGGCACCCGCCGCGGTTGCGAGGCGTCCTCCGGGCTACTTCCGGGCGGCCGTGGACAACGGGTCGGCGTACTTCGCCAACTCTGGGATCGTCCGCAGCGCGGCGAACTCGATGACCTCGTAACGAGCCAGCTTGTGCAGCGCGAACGGGTCCGTCGCGAGGATCGCGTCGAGCCTGCCGCGGGACATCGCCCTGGCGATGATCACTCCGCCGCTGCGCGGGTGGCGGTGGCCGGCGGCGATGAAGTCACCGGCATCGTAATGCTGGGTTACCCATTCGTAGTGATCTACCAGTTGGCCGTCGATATCCGATTCTGGCGCGGTGTATTGCAGCAGCACTACAAACATTCTTTCACGGTAGCCCTTCCACTTGACCGCTGCCGATCACCAAGCGGTAACATTGCCGCGTGCGCGTGATGTCGAACATGTGGTGGGCCGTCCGAGGGCGGCCCAGCATCGTCGTGCACTGACACGCAGACCATCGGCCGCCCCTCCGGGCGGCCGAGCGGTGCGAGGTCGATCCCGGGGCAGCGGCCCAGGACCCCAGGAGAGACCAATGACCCGCCTGTCCGGGATCACCCCGTCCGGCCACGTCCAGCTGGGCAACTACCTCGGCGCCGTGCGGCGGTGGGCCGCCGAGCGCGAACCTGCGGACCTGTTCTTCGTCTCCGACCTGCACGCCATGACCACGTCGCACCGGCCGCAGCGGCTGCGCGCGCTCACCCGCGAGCAGTTCGCGGTGCTGCTCGCGGCGGGCATCGACCCGGATTCGCTGTTCGTGCAGTCGGATCTGGCGGGCGAGCTGGGGACGCTGAACTGGATCTTGGAATGCACCTGCTCCTACGGCGAAGCCGCCCGGATGGTCCAGTTCAAGGAGCGGGGCGCCGGGCAGGAGTCGGTGCGGGTGGGCCTGCTGACCTACCCGGTGCTGATGGCCGCCGACATCCTGCTGCAGGGCGCCACCCAGGTGCCGGTCGGCAGCGACCAGGACCAGCACGTCGAACTGGCGCGCACGCTCGCCCGCCGGTTCAACGCCAACTACGGCGACGTGTTCGCCGTCCCGGAGGCCGTGGTGCCCAAGACGGCGGCGCGGATCCGGGACCTCGCCGACCCGGCGCGCAAGATGGAGAAGTCCAACCAGCAGTCCCCCGGCGTGGTCTTCGTGCTCGACGAGCCCGACGTCATCCGCCGCAAGTTCCGCCGCGCGGTCACCGACGGCCTCGACGAGGTGCGGTACGACCCGGACGGCCGGCCGGGGGTGGCGAACCTCCTGGAGATCCTCGCCGCCTGCAACGACACAAGCCCTTACGCCGCAACGGAATCGGCGAGCACCTACGCGGAGCTCAAGGAGGCGGTGGCCGACGCCGTGATCGAGGAGCTGCGACCGGTGCGCGAACGCGCCCGGGAGCTGCTGGAGGACGCGGCGGAGCTGGACCGCATCCGGGCGCACGGGGCGAAGCGGGCGAGCGAGCGGGCGCAGCCGCGGCTGCAGGCCGCGTTGCGCGTGACCGGCCTGCGCTGATCCGCCGGAGCACGGGGTGCCCGCGACCTGACCGCGGGCACCCTGTGCCACCTGTGCATTCGTTCACCAGTTCGAGTGGATCACCTGGCGAACAGCTGATCAGTATCGGCAGCCTGGACCCATGGGTACTGTGATGGAAGGCAACACCGCGTTCTTGGTCGAGAGGAGTGCCGCCGTGGCTGCACCATCGTTCGACCCGCACGCCCCGTTCGATCCGCTCGTCGACCTGGACGGCCTGTGGACGCCTGAGCTTGCCGAAAGGTACCTACCGATTCCGGGGATGCCCCCGGCTAAGTACGAGTGCCTGGACGGGAAGCTGATAGTGAGCCCCTACGAAGGTTCGGCGAATGTCTACGCAGCGGATGAGCTCTACCTCCGGATGCGTACGCCTGCACGTCGCCTCGGTGGCAATGCCTACACCACGCTGAACGTCGAGATGCCAAAGATTTCGTCGATGCGGTGGGCACAACCCGACTTCGCCGTGCTTCGTGAACCAGCACGTGGACGCGTCTGGATCTCACCCGAAGCCGTCCTGCTCATCGGTGAGTGCGTGTCGAGGTCGAGCCGCCGGAACGACTACGTGGACAAACCTGCTGAATACGCCAAGGCCGGCATTCCATACTTCATGCGAGTTGACATCGCCAGGGAACGCGAGCGCGTTTCGGTAGAGCTGCTGCGCTTGGAAGACGGCATTTACCGCGATCATGCCAAAGCGCTGGACGGCCAGACCTTTGAGACCGAGCTGCCGTTCCCGCTGTCGTTCGATCCCATCGAGCTCTTGGAGCTTTAGGTTCCGGCCAGCAGGTTTCGGAGGGAGTGGACGAGGACCCGGTCGGCGTCGAGCCAGTCGAGCCCGGCCAGTTCGTCCGCCTCCACCCAGCGGACTTCGCTGTGTTCCACGGCTTTCGGGGTCGCCATCGGGTCGGCGAGTTCGGCCGCGTGGATGCGCAGGAGCATGCCGTTGCTGAGCGGGACGTCCGTGCCGACGCGACCGGTCGGGCGGACTTCGACGGCGAGCTCTTCCTGGCATTCCCGGACGACCGCGGCGGATTCGTCCTCGCCCGGCTCGACCCGGCCGCCGGGCAGCTCCCAGCGGCCCGCGTCCGGGGCGGGGTAGCTGCGCTGCTGCGCCAGCAATCGTCCCTTGTGGACGATTGCGGTGCCGACGACGATTGGCCGAGTCGCCCAGGATTCGGCGAGTTCCCGCGCGCCGGCGATGCGCGCGGCCAGCACGTCCAGCGCGAACCTGCGGACGACGGCGACGTCGACGAGCCTCCCCAGCGGACCGAACGGCGTCGTCCAGTGCAGCGAGTCGGTGAGGAGCGTCCGGGGGCCGACCTCGGCGAGCACCGACTCGTGGCGCAACTCCGGCAGCGGGCCGGAGATCAGCACGGAACTCATCGCGTCGGCATCGGCGCGCACGACTCGAGTGGTCAGATCGACGGGAAGGCGGGCGATCTTGGTGCGGAAGACGATCTCATCGCCGGGCACGAGCAACGCGGCCGGACGGGTGGCGGCGCGGCCGCTGACGCCCAGGGCCGCGAGTCCGACCTCGGCGGTCCGGGTGTGCCGCAGGGCGGCGCCCACCGTGGCCACCGGCGCCTCGATCAGTCCCGTGCTCCGCAAAACCGACACGTGCAGACATCTTGCCCCACCCGGTCGGGTCAACCACCACCGCCTGGCCGGAGGCGGTGCCGACGGGGAGCGCGACGAGCACGACCGCGTCGCGGCGGCATCCGAGCGCAGACGGTTCCCGCAATCGGCACCGCCGCGGGGTGCGTCCGCTCAGCCGTCGGCCGCGTACCGCGGCCAGCGCGCCACGACGCGAGCGCCGCCGTCCGGCGACTCCGCGGCGCGGACCGTTCCGCCGCGACGGCGCACCGCCTCGGCCGCGAGGGCGAGTCCGAGCCCGGCTCCGCCGGTGCTGCGCGCCCGGTCCGATTCGACCCGGTGGAACCGGTCGAACACCCGCTCGCGGTGCTCGACCGGAATCCCGGGGCCGTCGTCGTCCACCACCAACCGCACCCAACCGACCCCGGAGGAGCCCATGCCATCAGCGAAAACGGAGACCCGCACCAGGGTGCGCGTGTAGCGCAGCGCGTTGCCGACGATGTTGTCCAGCACCGTCGACAGCTCCGCCGGATCGGCGAGGACCAGCACCGGCCGGGCCGGGATCTCGACCTCGATCCGCGGTCCGAGGCCGGGTGAGCCCGGCAGCTCAAGCCGGTTGGCGGCGGCCCGCACCGCCGTGCCGATGTCGACCGGCTGCCCCGGGGCGACCGTGCCGCGCTCGGCCCTCGCCAACGCGAGCAGGCTCTCCACCAGCACCGACAGGCGCTGCGCCTCGTGCGCGATGTCCTGCAGGGTCTCGTGGGCGAGCTCCGGGTCCGGGTGCATCACGGCGACCTCGGCCTGAGCGCGGATCGACGCGACCGGGTTGCGCAGCTCGTGCGCGGCGTCGCCGGTGAACCGCCGCAGCCGTTCCGTGTCCGCGTCGCGGCGGGCGAGCATCGTGTTGAGCTCCTCGGCGAGGGCTCGGATCTCGTCGACGGCCGCGGGCACCGGGAGCCGCTCGCCCTCGGGCAGCCCGGCGGCGGCGATCCGCATCCGTTCGACCGGGCGCAGCGAGCGGCGCACCACGAGCCAGGTGGCGAGCCCGACGAGCGCGGCGGCGAGGATCGAGCCGAAGCCGAGCAGCCGGCCGGTCTTGCCCGCGGTGTCGGTGAACCCGACCAGTCGCGCCCCGGTCGCGACGAGCAGCGGGCGGCCGGTCGGATCGGGCACGACGACGCCGCGCCACCGGTGCAGTTCGGCGGGCGGCTCGAAGTCGATCACGCCGTCGCCGGCGCGCAGCTCGTCGATCTGCCAGCCGTGCAGGCTCGACTCGGGCAGCCCGTCCAGCGGAGCGCCCAAGGTGTCCAGCACCCGGATGTCGGGGGCGGCGACGGCGGCGGGCGAGGCGCCGGCGGCGAGCCGGTTCGCGGTCGCGGTGGCGGTGCGTTGCAGGTCCGCATCGACGGAGTCGATCAGCAGCCAGCTGACGACGCCGGTGCTCACGTGCGCGACCACGCCGAGTCCGATCAACGCCACGACGGCGGCCACCACGCTGGTGCGGAACTGGATGGTGCGGCGGTGCCACCACCTGCGCAGGCGCGTCATCATGCCGGTTCGGCGCAGACCCGGTAGCCCTGACCGCGCACGGTCTGCACCAGTTCCCCGGCGCCGGCCGCGGCGAGCTTGCGGCGCAGGTAACCGACGTAGACCTCGACGACGTTGCGGGTGACGAACTGCTCTTCGCCCCAGACCATGCGCAGCAGGTCGTCCTTGGGCACCACGGCCTCCGGGTGGCTGGCCAGCGCGACCAGCAGTCCGTACTCCCTCGGCGAGAGGGCGATCGACTCGCCCGCCCAGCGCACCTCGCGAACGGCGCGGTCGATCTCCAGATCGCCGACCCGCAGGCTCACCTGCCGCCCGGCGGTTTCGCGCCGCCGCAGCAACGCGCGCACCTGCGCGACCAGCACCAGGAAGGAGAAGGGTTTGACCAGGTAACCGTCCGCACCGAGATCCAGCCCGTCGGCCTGGTCGACCTCGCCGTTCTTCGCCGAGATCAACAACACCGGGGTGGTCACGTCGTCGGCGCGCATCCGCTCCAGCACCCGGTAACCGGACAGGCCGGGCAGCATCACGTCCAGCACCACGACGTCGAAGGCACCGGTCAGGGCCAGGCGCAGGGCATCGATGCCGTCGGCCGCGATGGTCACGTCCATGCCCTCGGCGGACAGCCCGCGGCGCAGCGCGGCACGAACTCCCGGCTCATCGTCCACCACCAACACCCGCGGCACCATGGCCCAAGCATGCCGATCCGCCGACCGCGGTGGCAGGGAAATCTCAGTCGGTTCTCAGCTGAGAGCTTCTTTCTCAGGTGGATCTCAGCCTCGGGCCGGCTCGGGGCGCCGCTGCCGGTCGTCCGCGCGGTCGGCGGCGCGCCGAAGCCGACGAAACGAACCGATCGCGGAAGCCGAATCGACGGGAATGGACGGAAAGACCGATTGCCGCGATCACCGCCCGGATCCGGTCGGCCACACCGGGCGATGGACCGGACCCGGCGAATTGTGATGCTGGTCGCCATCCGATCGGACGGCTAACGCCGGGAGAACCACCTGCGAAAAACGTCGCCCCCGGCGTCTCCGAGGCGCTCTCCGGGGCCGCCCGGCACCGGCGAAACCCATGGCCAAACGCGGTTCGACGACATGATCAATCGTTGCGAAAGTAGCAAGAGCCGGCAACGTTTGGACCGTCACCGACGACCCTGGTCTTGACATATTGACCCAGTACATGGCGGCTTGACAGCCTCCACCGCGTCGGCAAAGGTCGATGCGATCGATTGACTGATCAATCAGTCATAGGTCAAAACGCAACGCCAGCGGGGCGCTGTCGAGAGGCTCCAGCGCCGCCCCAGCGGCCGCATCACCGGCGCCAGTCCGCGCCGACGGGTGCCGCGCGCCCCGCGAGACACAGGAGGTTCCGCCGGATGCCGAGCAGAGGACAGTCGAACGCCGGCCCCAGTCGTCGCGACTTCCTCCGGTACGTCGCAGTGGGCGCCGGCGCAGTGGGCGCGGGCGCCGTCGTCAGCGGGTGCGCGGGCGGCGCGGTGCGAAAGGCGCCGATCCCCTCCGGTCCGCCGCAGTACGGCGGCCGGCTGCGGGTCGGCATCGTCGGCGGGTCCAGCAAGGACACCCTGGACGCGCACGCCACCGTGACCCACCCGGACCAGGCACGCATCTTCCAGCTCTACGACACGCTGCTCCGGTTCGACTCCGACTACCAGATCCAGCCCGCGCTGGCCGAATCCGTCGAGTCCGATCCGCAGGCGATGACCTGGACCATCCGGCTGCGCGAGGGCGTCGAGTTCCACAACGGCAAGACCCTCGCCGCCGAGGACGTGATCCACACCCTCCGCCGGATCGCCGACCCGGCGGACCCGAAGAACGGCGCAGTGGGGCTGAGCTCGCTTGACCTCAACGCCATGCAGGCGCTGGACCAGCGCACCGTCCGGCTGACGCTGTCCCGCCCGGACGTCACGCTGCCCGACCAGTTCGCCGAGTACGCCAACGGAATCGTCCCGGTCGGCTACGACCCGAACCGGCCGGTGGGCTGCGGCCCGTTCGCCTACGACTCCTTCGAACCCGGCCAGCAGAGCCTGTTCACCAAGAACCGCAACTACTGGCGCGACGGCGAGCCGTACGTGGACGAGGTCGTGATCATCGACTTCCCGGACGACACGGCACGGATCAACGCGCTGCTCGGCGGCCAGGTCGACGCCATCGACCAGGTGCCGCTGGGGCTGCTGCGGGTGCTGGACGCCGACCCGAACCTCCGGCTGCTGGAATCCCAGACCGGCTCGTGGGTGCCGTTCACCATGCGGGTGGACCGGCCGCCGTTCGACGACGTCCGGGTGCGGCAGGCGTTCCGGCTCGTCGTGGACCGCGAGCAGATGATCAAGCAGGTGCTCGGCGGCCACGGCACGATCGGCAACGACATCTACTCGCCGGCGGATCCGCTGTACAACTCGTCGCTGCCGCAACGCGGCCGCGACGTGGCCAAGGCCCGCCAGCTGCTGCGCGAGGCGGGCCGGGAGAACCTGACCGTGGAGCTGGTGACGTCGCCGGTCGCGGCCGGTGTGGTGGAGGCGGCGCAGGTGTTCGCCCAGCAGGCCGCCGACGCCGGGATCACGGTCAACATCCGCCGGGTCGATTCCGGCGAGTTCTTCGGCGACATGTACCTGTCCTGGGACTTCGCGCAGGACTACTGGTTCACCCGGAACTTCCTGGCGCAGGCGGGTTCCGGCAGCCTGCCCGACTCGCCGTACAACGAGACCCACTGGAACCACCCGGAATTCAACGATCTGGTGTACCAGGCGCGGGCCACCACCGATCCGGCGCGCCGCAAGGAGCTCGTCGCGCGCGCCCAGCAGATCGAGTGGGAGAGCGGCGGATACATCATCTGGGGATTCCCGAACCAGCTGGACGCGCACAGCGTCCGGGTCGTCGGGCTCGAACCGGACAAGAGCGGCGCACCGTTGAGCTCCTACGGTTTCCGCCACGCGTGGCTGGCGAAGTGAGGGCGGACCGATGAATCGAATGCTGGTCAAGCGAATCCTGCTCGGCGTGGTCATCCTGTGGGCCGTGTCGGTGGTGGTCTTCCTCGCCACCCAGGCGCTGCCCGGGGACGCCGCCCGCGCCATCCTGGGCCGCGAGGCGACTCCGGAGCGGCTGGCCGCGCTGCGCGCGCAGCTGCACCTCGACGAGCCGATGTGGGTGCAGTACTTCTCGTGGCTGGGCAACATCTTCCGGCTCGACCTCGGCACGTCCTACGCCAACGGCATGCCGGTGGCCGAGCTGCTGGGCTCCCGGCTGAACAACTCGCTGGCGCTGATGCTGTGCGCCACGGCGATCAGCGTGCCGCTGTCCATCCTGGTCGGCACCTACAGCGCGCTGCGCCGCGACAAGGCCTTCGACCACGCGACCTCGGTGGTCAGCCTGGTGCTGGCCTCGCTGCCGGAGTTCGTGGTCGGCATCGTGCTGGTGCTGGTCTTCTCCACCGGGATGCTCAACCTGCTGCCCGCCGTGTACGTCATGACCGGCACGGGTTCGGCCTGGAGCGATCCGGTGCAGCTGGTGCTGCCGACGCTGACGATGGTGCTCGCGGTTTCGCCGTACATCGTGCGCATCATGCGGGCGACCATGATCGAGGTGCTGGAGAGCGAGTTCGTGCAGCAGGCCCGGTTGAAGGGGCTGCCGGAGCGCACGGTGATCCTGCGGCACGCGCTGCCGAACTCGATCGGCCCGGTGGCCCAGGTGATCGCGCTGCAGCTGGCGTGGCTGGCCGGTGGCGTGGTCATCGTCGAGTTCCTGTTCCGCTTCCCCGGTATCGGGTTCGCGCTGGTGGACGCGGTGAACAACCGCGACCTGCCGGTGGTGCAGACGCTGACCCTGGCCATCGCCGCCGTGTACATCGTCGTGAACCTGCTGGCCGATGTGGTGAGTCTGGCCGCCAATCCGAAGGTGAGGTCCGCCGCGCGATGACCACGACTGCGCAGACCGAGGAAACCCTAGCGACTCCCGCCCCGCCCGTGCCGCGCGCGGTCGGCGCGTGGCGGGCGGCGCTGCGCCTGCCGCGCACCAAGATCGGCCTGGCGCTGTCGCTCCTGGTGGTGCTGACCGCGATCGTCGGGCCGCTGCTCGCGCCGCACGGTGCCACCGAGTTCGTGGACACCCCGTTCTCCGATCCGACGGCGACCTCGTGGTTCGGCACCGACAACCTGGGCCGCGACGTGCTCACCCGGTTCCTCCACGGTGGACAGACGCTGCTGGTGCTGGCGGTGCTGGCCACGCTGCTCGGCGTCGGGCTCGGCTCGCTGCTGGGCATGTACGCCGGCTACCGGCGCGGCTGGCTGGACGAGGTGCTGATGCGCTTCGGCGACATCGCGCTGGCCTTCCCGCAGGTGGTGCTGGCGCTGCTGTTCGTCAGCGTCGTCGGCCCGGAGCTGTGGCTGCTGGTGCTGGTCGTCGGCGGCAGCCACCTGCCGCGGGTGATGCGCGTGGTGCGGGCGGCGACGCTCTCGGTCGCCGAGCGCGACTTCGTCAAGTCGGCGGAGGCGATCGGGCTGTCCCGGGTCCGCATCCTGCTCGGCGAGATCCTGCCGAACGTCACCGGCACCGTGCTGGTGGAGCTCGGGCTGCGGCTGAACTACTCGATCGGCCTGGTCGCCGGGCTGAGCTTCCTCGGCCTGGGCCTGCAGCCGCCGACGGCGGACTGGGGCCTGATGATCAACGAGAACCGGATCGCGCTGACGGTGCAGCCGTGGGCGGTGGCGCTGCCGGTGATCGCCATCGCGGTGCTGACGATCGGCACCAACCTGGTGGCGGACGGCCTGGCGCGCTCGGTCGCGGGCGTCGACCGGGGAATCGAGAAGACCCGCTGATGCCACCGCCGACCTGTGATCCGCAATTTCCATTGAAATCGAAGGTCCGATTTCCATTGAAATTGCGGGAGATCCCGGACCACGACCTGTCGCCGACCCGTTGGGGGTGCCGATGACCGCCGCTGCTCTGGACGCCACCGGACTGGAGATCCGGGGCGTGCCCTCGGAAGCCGCCATCGTCGCCGACGTGAGCTTCACCTTGGCGCCGGGTGAGATCCTCGGCCTGATCGGTGAATCCGGCTCCGGCAAGACCACGCTCGGCCTGGCGATGCTGCGCTACTGCAAGCGCGGCACCCGGATCGCCGACGGCCGCATCCTCGTCGGCGACACCGACCTCACCGCGCTGCCGCCGAAGCGGGCCGCCGCGCTGCGCGGCCGCCGGGTCGCGTACATCCCGCAGTCGCCGGGCTCGGCGCTGAACCCGGCGCTGCGCCTGCACACGCAGCTCGCGGAGGGCGTGCACGACGTCTCCGGTGAAGCGGCGAAGCGGCGGATCAAGCAGGTCCTGACCGAGGTCGCGCTGCCCGATGACGACGAGTTCCTGAGCCGGTACCCGCACCAGCTCTCCGGCGGTCAGCAGCAGCGCATCGCGATCGCGATGGCCTTCGTCGGCCGCCCGGAGGTCGTGGTGCTGGACGAGCCGACCACGGGCCTGGACGTGACCACCCAGAAGCGGGTGCTGACCACGATCCGCGAGATGTGCGAGCGGCACGGGACGGCGGGCGTGTACATCTCGCACGACATGGCGGTGGTCGCGGAGCTGGCCGACCGCATCGCGGTGATGTACTCGGGCCGGATCGTGGAGACCGGCCCGACCGCCGAGGTGCTGAACGAGCCGCGCCACCACTACACGGCGGGCCTGGTGCTCGCGGTGCCGGACCTGGACGGCGAGCGGGCGATGCAGGCCATCGACGGCCAAGCGCCGTCGCCGCTGAGCCGCCCGGACGGCTGCGCGTTCGCGCCGCGCTGCGCTGCCGCGACCGACGAGTGCCGCACCGAGGTTCCGCCGGTGCAGGAGGTCTCCCCCGGCCACGAAATCCGCTGCCTGCAGCCGCGTTCCGGGCGTCTCGTGGCACCGGCTCGCACGTCGGATTCCGCTCCGGCCGAGGCGGAACCGGTTCTCGAGATCCGCAACATCCGGGCCTGGTACACCGATTCCCCGGTGCTGCAAGACGTTTCGCTGAGCGTGTCGCCGGGTTCCTGCCTCGCGCTGCTGGGCGAGTCGGGCAGCGGCAAGACCACGCTCTCGCGCTGCCTGGCCGGTCTGCACCCGAAGCACGAGGGCTCGGTGCTGCTGCACGGCGAGGAGCTGGCGGCCGGCAGCGGCAAGCGCACCCGCGAGCAGCGACGACAGGTGCAGTACGTGTTCCAGAACCCGTACGAGTCGCTGAACCCGCGACGCCGGGTCCGCGACCTGGTGGCGCAGCCGATCTCGGTGCTCGGCGGGGATTCCGGCGGCAAGAGCACGTCGGAGCGGGTCATCGAGGCGCTGGAGCTCGCCGCGCTGCGGCCGGACATCGCCGAGCGCTACCCCGACCAGCTCAGCGGCGGCGAGCGGCAGCGGGTGGCGATCGCGCGCGCCCTGGTCACTCGGCCCGAGGTGCTGATCTGCGACGAGATCACCTCCGCGCTGGACGTCTCGGTGCAGTCGGCGATCGTCGACCTGCTCCGGGACCTGCGGGAGAAGATGGGGTTGGCGCTGGTGTTCGTCACGCACAACATCGCGCTGGTGCGCAACATCGCGCAGCGGGTCGCGATCCTGCAGAACGGGCGCATCGTGGAGCAGGCGCCGGCCGAGGAGCTGTTCACCGCGCCGCAGCACGACTACACCCGGTCGCTGTTGAGCGACGCGCCCAACTTCCAGCTGGAGGCGAAGAACTGATGTCGGTCGCAGCGGGTTTCGAGCGGGTTGCCGAGGAGTTCGCCGAGGTGGTGGCGGCCGATGCGGCGGGTGCGGCGTTCGCCGTCTTCCGCGACGGCGAGCAGATCCTCGACCTGCAGGCCGGGCACCGCGACCAGGCCGCCACCGAGCCGATGACGACCGACACCCTGATGCCGGTGTTCTCCGGCACCAAGGGCATCGTCGCCACCGGCGTCGCCCTGCTGGTCGACGGCGGCGCGCTCGACCCGGACGCGCCGGTGGTCCGGTACTGGCCGGAGTTCGGCGCGGCGGGCAAGCAGGACGTCCTGGTCAGGCAGCTGCTCTCGCACTCGGCGGGGTTGCCGTACCCGGCGAAGCCGGTCACCCGCGAGGCGGCGATGGACAACCGGGCGATGGCCGAGCTGCTGGCCGCGCAGGCTCCACTGTGGCCGGTCGGGACGACCACCGCCTACCACGCGCTGACCTTCGGCTGGCTGGCGGCGGAGCTGATCCGGCGGGTCGACGGGCGGGAGGTCGGCGAGTACCTGCGCGCCGAGGTCGCGGAGCGGGTTCCGGCCGACTTCTGGCTGGGGCTGCCCGAGTCCGAGTGGCCGTGCACCGGGCGGCGCTGGCGGGCGGCCGACTACCAGGTGGCGAACCGGCTGAACACGCCGGAGGCCCTGGCCTACCGCGACAAGGTCTACGGGAATCCGCCCACGCTGCTGGGCGATGACGCGCCCTGGAACACCCCGGCGTGGTGGGTCGGCGGCAGCCCGGGCGGCGGTGCGATGGCGTCCGCTCGCGGCATGGCCGCGGTGTACTCGGCGCTGGTGACCGGCGAGCTCGTCGGCGGCCGGACGCTCGACCGGATCCGCCGCGAGGAGAGCCGGGGCACCGATCCGGGCACCGGCCGGCCGCTGGCCTTCGGCCTGGGCTACGAGCTGCAGGACTCGATCGAGACCTACGGCCCGGAAGCCACGGGGTTCGGCCACAGCGGGGCGGGCGGTTCGCTGTTCGGCTGCTGGCCGCGCCTGGGCGTGGCGTTCGCCTTCAGCCCGTGCCTGATGCGAACGGAGGGTTTCGACAACCGTTCGCACCGCCTCCTGACCGCGCTGCACGCCTGCTTGTAGGGCTCGGTCGTGCGCCGTTTCGCGCGAAAACGCCACCTCATGGGGCCACCAAGCGGCTCGGCCCGCACACCTCGTCCGGCTAAACCGGTTGGCCGGGCCGATACGCTCGGGGCATGGAGTTCGAGGTGGACGATGCGCGGGCCAGGGTCGATCGCGACGCGGTGTGGGATTTCCTTTCCACGCAGGCGTATTGGGGCAAGTGGCGCAAGCGGGAGGATCTCGACAAGCAGATCGACCTGGCCTGGCGCGTCGTCGGCGCCTACCGGAAGACGGACGGCGGGCTGATCGGTTTCGCACGGGCGTTCTCCGACGGGGTGGGCATGGCGTACCTGGCCGACGTGTTCGTCCTCCCGGAGGCGCGCGGCCACGGCATCGGCAAGGCCCTGGTGCAGGGCATGATCGAGGACGGCCCCGGCCGTGATTTCCGCTGGATGCTGCACACCGACGACGCGCACGGCCTCTACCGCGGCTACGGCTTCACCGATCCGGACAGCACCTACTTGGAGCGTCCGCGACGCGTCCCGTGAGCGGCGCCGGGTGGAGGTCGGCGCGCCGAACCTCCACCATGTCGGTATGACGGAACTGCTCACCGATAACCAGGTCACCGAAGCGCTCCAGCACCTGCCGGAGTGGACCCAGTCCGGCGTCAAGCTGACCCGCACCGTCGAGTTCGGCAACTTCCCGCAGGCGATCCAGGCGGTGAACCGGATCGCCGAGATCGCCGAGAGCGAGAACCACCACCCGGACATGGACATCCGCTGGCGCACCGTGACGTTCTACTGCACCACGCACTCGAAGGGCGGCATCACGGCCAACGACACGTCGCTCGCCCAGGAGATCGACAACGTCGTGGAGCAGCTCAGGTCCTGAGCGGCTCAGCCGATCTCTTCGGCGAGGTCGGCGGCCTCGAAGGCGCATCCCCAGGACAGCGCGACGCCGCAACCGCCGTGGCCGTAGTTGTGGATGATCCGCGCGCCTTCGTAGTGCTCGACCTCCACCCGCACCGATTCCCGGCCGGGCCGCAGCCCGACCAGTTCCGCGAGCACTTCGGCGTCGGCCAGCCGCGGCTCCACCGCGGCGCACCGGCGCCGGATGCCCTCGCTGTCCTCGCGGCGGGGCGTGCAGTTCCAGTCCTGTTCGCCTGCGACGCCGCCGAGCACGACGCGGTCGCCGTGCGGCATGTACGAGGTGAACTCGCCGGAGTCGCTGAGCTCGATGAAGTACTCGTCGATCCCCGGGTTGCGCACCACGACGTGCTGGCCGCGCACCGGGTGAACGCCGGGGTCGCCGACGAGTTCCCGCGCTCCGACGCCGGTGCAGTTGACCACCGTCGAGGATTCGGCGACCGCCTCGGCCAGCGTCGGGACGGGACTGAGCTGGAGGTCACCGCCGGCGTCGCGGAACCGGGTGACCAGGTGGTCGAGGTAGCGCGGCATGTCGATCAGCGGCACGGTCGCGCGGTAGCCGCTGACGAACCCGTCCGGCAGTTCCTCGGGTGTGCAGGGGCGCAGGTCGGGGATCAGCCTCGCCTCGGGCGGGACCGAGTCGCCGAGGTCGAACCGCGCCGCCATCCGCCCCGCGGCCAGGTGCACGCCGGAGCCCTCGTCGCGGGCGAGCGCGGTGAACTCGGCGTGGGACCTGGTCACCCAGTACAACACCCGGTCGGCGGGCCGCAGCATCGCCGGGCCCCACATCGCGCCCGCGACCGCGGAAGTGGTGTCCTGCGGCCGGTCGGCGGTGCGGATGCGCACGCGCCGGCCCGCCTCGGCGAGGACGACCCCGGTCGTCAGGCCCTGCACGCCCGCGCCGATCACCAGCACCGGATCTGCGGTCATCTTCGACACGCTAGCAGTCAACCGGCCAATTCGACGGGCTCGAACGCGCCGCCCGGCTCAGGCGTCAGCGGCCGGAACTCGACCGAACCGCATCGCGAGCCGGAAGAAGGGCTCGCCGATCGAACCGGCACGGCGCCGACTCGTTCCACAGAGGACTTCCTGGGACCGGAGGGCACGTCGAGCCCCCGGTTCGCGCTGGTCAACGGGGTTGTTCAGCGGCTGTCGTAGGCGGTGCGGGCCGCGTGGATCTCGTCGATGTGGGATTCCGCCCAGGCCTTGGCCGCCTGCACCACCGGCAGCAGGCTCTCCCCCAGCCCCGTGAGCGCGTAGTCGACGCGCACCGGCACCGAAGGAGTCACCGCGCGGGACACGAGTCCGTCCCGTTCGAGGTTCCGCAGGGTCTGGGTGAGCATCTTCTGGCTGACGCCGGCGATCGTGCGCGACAGGTCGCTGTAGCGCTGCGGGCCGCCCGCGAGCGCGTTGAGCACGAGGCTCACCCACTTGTCGCTGATCCGGTCGAGCAGCTGCCGGGCCGGGCACTCGGCGAGGTACGCGTCGTACGCGGTTCGGGCTTCTGCGCGCCTCTGCGCGGCGGTCTGCGTGGCCACAGCACTCCCGTCTGCGTGCGATACGCACCTTGAAGTGCGTACTTCCTGACGGAGAGTAGCTCTCCCTAGGTTTGTCATCAAGACGCTAAGGAACCAGGAGAACCCCATGCGAGCAGTCGTCATCCGTGCGTTCGGCGGAGCCGGAGTGCTGGAGATCGCGGATGTGGCCGTGCCCGAGGTCGGGCCGCGGCAGGTCCTGATCCGGGTGGCGGCGGCCACGGTCAACCCGGTCGACCTGGCCACCCGAAACGGTGCGCTCACCGATGCGGGCCTGCTCCCGGCGCGCGAGGTCATCGGGATCGGCTGGGATGCCGCCGGAGTCGTCGAGGCCACCGGCGACGAGGTCACCCGATTCCGGCCAGGAGACCGCGTGATCGGCATGTCGGACCGGCTGGACGTGCCGCTGGGCACCCAGGCCGACCACGTCGCGCTCGATGCGGACGCGCTCGCACACGCGCCCGCGGGCATCGACCTGGTGGAAGCCGCAACACTGCCGCTCAGCGGGCTCACCGCCGCCCAAGCCCTCGACGCGCTCGCCCTGGATCCGGGCCAGACCCTGCTGGTCACCGGGGCTGCCGGAGCGGTCGGCGGCTTCGCCGTGGAGCTCGCGGCGGCCCGCGGCCTGCGAGTGGTCGCAACGGCCTCGGCACAGGACGAGACGCTGGTCCGGAAGCTGGGTGCGGAGGTGTTCGTGCCGCGTGGCGTCCGCCTGGGCGAGGCCGTTCGCCGCCTGGTGCCCGGCGGCGCGGACGCGGCGATCGACGCCGCAGCCCTCGGCGCAGAAGCACTGGACGCCGTCCGCTCGGGCGGAGCGTTCGCGGCGCTCGTCGGTGGCGCGGAGCCGCGCCCGCTGCGCGGCACTCACGTCTTCAACCACTGGATCCGGGCCGATGGGAAGGGTCTCGCCGAGCTGGTCGCGCTGGCGGAGTCCGGCACGATCACCTTGCGGGTCGCCGAGGCCATGCCGTTGGACCAGGTCGCCGAAGCCCACGAGCGGCTCGCGCGCGGCGGTCTCCGCGGCCGCCTCGTGCTGGTGCCGTGAGCAGTCCGGAGCGAGTGCGTTTCTGCTCACTACTGTGAAGACTCTGATCATCCCCGGCGAACAGGAGTTCCTCGATCAGTTCGGCGAAGCGCCCGAGGCCTTGGAAGAGCCGTGGATCCAGGGGATCGAGTTCGAGACTGCGCTCTTGCCGGCCTGCGCTGCACGGTCGAAGACCTGCGCCGAATCCCGCTGCTGGCCACACCGTTCGGCTGACCCCGCGCAAGTGGCCGGGGTCGCCGAACTGCGGTCAGAGCGAGGCTCAGCCCAGGAAGTCCTGGATCGCCGCGAGCCACGGTTTCGGGTTCTCCGCACCGATGAGGTGCCCGGAGTCGACCTCGACCAGCCGCGCGCCGGGAATCTTCGCGACGAGCTCGCCGGAGTTGTGCGGCGACACCAAGGTGTCCTGGGTGGTCGCGACGACCAGCGTCGGCACGGAGATCTTCGGCAGGTCGGCGCGGACGTCGACGGTGCGCAGCAGGTCGAGGTGGTCGCCGGTGCCGACCGGCACGCCGTCGGCGGTGCCCCGGAACACTTCGTCCCAGTCGTCGATGGAGTTCAGCGCCGCCGGGCTGAAGCAGTTCAGCAGCACGAATCGCGCGAGCGCTTCCCGGTCCGGGCCGTCGAGCAGCTGCTGCCAGAGGTCCAGGTTGAGCCGGAAGTGCCGGTCGGCGGCGGCGAATCCGGCAGTGAGCACCAGCGACGTGACGCGCTCCGGGTATCGCACGGCCGCCCGGACGGCGACCGTCGTGCCCATCGAATAGCCCAGCACGCCAAAGGTTTCCACGCCCGCGTCGACCGCCGACGCGACGACCTCGTCGACGAGCCGGTCCAGTTCGAGCGGCTGGTCGGCCTTCGGCGTGCCGCCCGAGCCGGGGTAGTCCGGCGCGACGACCGTGCGCTTCCCGGCGAGCTCGTCGATGAACGGGAAGTTCGCCGCAGCCGACCCACCCGCGCCGTGGGCCAGCAACAGCCCGGGCCCGGAACCACGCACCTCAACGGACAGAGACATCGATTTTTCCTTTCACATCAACCGTTCGCCGAGCGCCGGTGACCGCCAACGCGGCCAGCGCGGCGAAAATTCCGATCCCGATGAGCCAGTACGGCCCGGCACCGCCGTCGAGCACCCGGCCACCGATCCACGCACCGCCGGCGTTGCCGAGGTTGAACGCCGAGGTGTTCACGGCGACCGTCAGGGTCGGCGCGCCCGCTGCCGCAGCGAACGCCCGGGCCTGCAACGCCGGGATCAGCGCGCAGCTCACCGCCCCGAGCACGAACACTCCCGCCGCCGCGGCCACCGGATCCCGCACGACCAGGCCGAAAACCCCGAGCACGACGGCCATTCCGGCGAGCAGCCCGCGAACCGAACCCCACGGCCGCAGGTCTGCCAACCGGCCGCCCACCAGGTTCCCCAGCAGCCCGCCCACGCCGAACACCATCAGCAGCCAGGCCACCGCCCCGGCCCCGAAACCGGAGACGCCGGTGAGGATCGTGGCGATGTAGGTGTACGGCGTGAAGAGGGCGATCTGCGTGAGCACGGTGACCACGACGATCACGAGCACCTCGCGACTGCCCAGCGCCCTGATCTCCGCCCGCGCCGAAGAGGCCCCGGCCGCCCGCGACGACGGCACGGCGACCGCGACGACCACCGTGGCGACCAGGCTCAACGCGGCGATCGCCCAGAACGTGGCGCGCCAACCGAGCTCGTGGCCGATGAACGTGCCCAGCGGCGCGCCGAGCACGGTCGCCAGGTTGAGCCCGGCGCTCACCACCGCAATCGCCCAACCGCGGCGCTCCTCGCCCACCACCGACACGGCCTGCACCAGACCGACGGCGAAGAAGGTCGAGTGCACGAGCGCCGCGAGCACCCGAGCGATCATCACCAGCCCGAAGGCGTCGGCGACCGCAGCCAGCACGTTGCCCGCGGTGAACACGACGATCAGGCCGACGAGCAGCGCTTTCCGCGGCAGCCGCGTGGTCGCGGCGGTGACCACCGGCCCGGCCAGCGCGACCGTCAGCGCGTAGCCGGTGACGAGCAGGCCCGTCGTACCGACCGACACGCGCAGGTCCGCCGCGATGTCCGGCAGGACGCCGATCACCGCGTACTCGGCGGATCCCACGGCGAACACGCAGGCCATCAGCGCCACCAGGGCCCACCCACTCCGCTGACTTCGCATGCCACCGACGCTAGAGTTTGACAGTGATGTCAGAGTCAACGACGCGTGAGCCGGATCTCATGAAGATCGGCGAGCTGTCCCGCCGGAGCGGCGTCAGCCAGCGCCGGCTGCGCTACTACGAACAACAGGGCCTGCTCACCTCGGAACGAGCGCCGAGCGGCTACCGCTACTACCGTGAGGAAGCGCTGACGGTCGTCGCGCAGATCCGGAACCTGCTGGCGGCGGGCCTGAACACGGAGATGATCCGCACGGTCCTGCCCTCCGCGAGGGGCGAGCTACCGGTCCTCGAACCGTGCCCGGACCTCGTGGCCACCCTCCGAACCCAACTGGCGGCGATAGACGACCGCCTGACGTGCCTCCAACAAACCAGAACGGCCCTCGCCACCTACCTCGTAGCCACCGAACGGTAGGCAAGCTCCTGGCGTAGCTCGTGGCCCCGACCGCGCCGACTCGCTACCGTTGACCCATGACCACGCTGCCCGACTGGATGCGCCCGCCGCGCGCTGAAGGCTGGTTCGCGGAGGATCTGGACCGCCTCCCCGAGGCGCCTCGACACACCGAGCTGATCGACGGAGCCCTCGTCTTCATGATGACCCCGCAGCGGTCCTGGCACGGCCGTCTCGTCACCGGCCTGACCGTAGAGCTCTCCCGCCAGGCCCCCGCCGGCATCGAGGTCGAGCGGGAGATGACGATCCGGCTCGACGCGCGCAACAGGCCCGAGCCCGACCTGCTGGTCACCACGGCACCGTTCGACCCGGACCGGACCTGGTACGAGCCGCAGGACGTGCTGCTGGTGGTGGAGGTCGTCTCGCCCGAGTCGGCACATCGCGACCGAACGGTCAAGCTGCGCAAGTACGCCGACGCGGGCATCCGGCACTACTGGTACGTCGAAGACGAGGACGCATCAGCGGCAGTGCACGTCTACGAACTCGACGAGCCGACCGGCATCTACGCCCCGGCAGGCATCTTCCGCGGCGCCCTCCAGCGGCCAGTGCCGTTCGAGATCAGCATCGACTTGGACCGGCTCACCCCACGCCGCCCTCGCTAGCAGCCAGGTCGGCGTCGGGCGTCAGGTCAGGCCTTCGGTCGGCGTTCGTTGCCGCGCTTGTAGTTGCCGGTCACCTTCGCGGGGGGCAGCTGGTCGGACTCCTCGCCGACGCCGAGCGACGCGATCAAGCGCTGCGCTCGGGCGCCGGAGACCGTCGCCACGACGCGGCCTCCCCGGCTCACCCGCACGCTTCCGGACTTCGTCACCGCGTACGCGAAGGGGTCGTCTTCCAGGCCCACTTCCCGCCCCCCGAAGTCAGACGTTGAAGCGGAACTCCACGACGTCGCCGTCGGTCATGACGTAGTCCTTGCCCTCCATGCGGACCTTGCCCGCCGACTTGGCCTCCGCCATCGTGCCCGCCGCGATCAGGTCGCCGAAGGAGACGATCTCCGCCTTGATGAAGCCGCGCTCGAAGTCGGTGTGGATCACCCCGGCCGCCTGCGGTGCCGTCCAGCCCTGGCGGATCGTCCAGGCCCGCGCCTCCTTCGGCCCGGCCGTCAGGTAGGTCTGCAGGCCCAGCGTGTGGAAGCCCGCGCGGGCCAGCGCGTTCAGGCCCGGCTCCGGCTGGCCGATCGATTCCAGCAGCTCGCGCTGGGACTCCTCGTCCAGCTCCTTGAGCTCCGCCTCGACCTTGGCGTCCAGGAACACCGCGTCGCCGGGCGCGACCAGGTCGCGCAGTTCCTTCTGCTTCGCCTCGTCGGCCAGCACGCCCTCGTCCGCGTTGAACACGTAGAGGAACGGCTTGGTGGTCAGCAGGTTGAGCTCGCGCAGGTCCGGCGTGTCCTTGCCCAGGCCCGCGGCGAACAGGGTCTGGCCGGAGTCGAGGATCTCCTTGGCCTGCTGCGCGATCTCCAGGGCCGGCCGCTTTTCCTTGTGGGTGCGGGCTTCCTTCTCCAGCCGCGGCAGCGCCTTCTCCAGGGTCTGCAGGTCGGCCAGGATCAGCTCGGTGTTGATCGTCTCGATGTCGCTGGACGGGTCCACCCGGCCGTCGACGTGCACCACGTCGGGGTCGTCGAAGACGCGGATGACCTGGCAGATCGCGTCGGCCTCGCGGATGTTGGCGAGGAACTTGTTGCCCAGCCCCTGCCCCTCGGAGGCGCCCTTGACCAGGCCCGCGATGTCGACGAACGACACCGTGGCGGGCACCGTCTTCGCCGAGCCGAAGACCTCGGCGAGCTTGTCCAGCCGCTCGTCCGGCAGCGGCACCACACCGACGTTCGGCTCGATGGTGGCGAACGGGTAGTTCGCCGCGAG
Source organism: Saccharopolyspora sp. NPDC045941 (assembly GCF_056431445.1). Classification (NCBI taxonomy): domain Bacteria; kingdom Bacillati; phylum Actinomycetota; class Actinomycetes; order Pseudonocardiales; family Pseudonocardiaceae; genus Saccharopolyspora; species Saccharopolyspora sp. NPDC045941. The sequence goes on along the minus strand of NZ_JBWKKU010000002.1, from coordinate 112,905 downwards.
GGCGTCGTTGCTGGTCAGCGCGTTGAACAGGGTGGACTTGCCGACGTTGGGCAGCCCGACGATTCCGAGGGTGAGACTCACACCCCGAAGTCTAGGTGCTCGCTCGCGGCGGCATCGGGGCCGGTCGCGCGGGGGTGCGCGGATGCACAGCCGGGGTGCACCCGCGCCCCGCGCCGTCAGTCGTCGTCCTGCTCGCCGCCCTGCTGGTCGCCGCCGTCCTGCTGGTCGCCCTGCTGCTGGTCGTCGCCGTCCTGCTGCTGCTCCTGCTGCTGCTCCGGGGCTGGCGCCGGGTCGTTGCACCCGGCCGTGACCACGAGGGCGAACGCGGCGCCCGCAGCGGCGCCGAGGATCTTGAAGCCACGCCTGGTGCTGATCTTCGATTGAGCCATGCCGCGACGATAGGGATGAAACGCGCAAAATGCACCCGTCTCGATCGAAATCCCCCGCGCGAGGGAGGCCGCCCCAGCCCGGGCGGGAGGTTCGCGGGCCGCGAGATCCCGAGCATTGCTGGTGAGTTCACCCGAGCCACCAGGAGCGCAGATGCTCAAATCGAGCCAGGCGGCGCTGATCGCGTCGACCTTGACCTTCCTCTCTTTCGAATCGCGGCACTTCCTGCCGCGCGGTTTCGTCATCGTCGATCTCCCGGACTGGGCGACGCCGCTGGCCGCAGCGGCCGGCGTGCTCGGCGCGGCGCTGCTGCTTTCGCCGCTGCGAGCCCGCCGCGCGCTCGTCGCGATCAACGGCGCTGCCGCGTTGCTGCTGCTCTGGGCGGCCGGCGGCATCCTGTTCGACCTGTTGAGGCTGTCCGGCCTGATGAGCCTGCCGCCGGACTGGCCGATGTTCGCCACTCGCGCCTTCGCGTTGACCAGCGCGATCCTGGTGTTCCGGGCGACGGTCCTGCGGGTCCGGGCACTCGCCGGGGTTTGTAGTCGCTGCGGCGGCCCGGCCGCGCCACCGCCGCCGTGGCTCGGATACCTCGGCGTCCTGTTCGCACTGCCCTATCCGGTGATCAAGACCAACTGGGCGCTGGGCGGCACGATCGGGCTGGACTACCCGGACCCCGCCAGGGACGGGTTCACCAGCGGCTGGTTGGTCGTGCCCGCCGCGCTGATCGGCATCGTGCTCTCGCTGGCCCTCGTGCACCGGTGGGGCCGGATCTGGCCGCGCTGGGTCCCCGGCCTGGCCGGACGCCCGACTCCGCGAGGCCTGCTGCTCGTCGGCGGCTGGTTCGGCACCGGGCTGCTCTTCACGATGGGGCCGGCCGGTTTCGCCACCGCCGTCGCCGACCTGATCTCCGGCTCATCGGCGAACGCGATTCCTGGGATGCACTACTGGCCCGGGGCGCTGTTCTACGTGAGCTGGATGTGCTGGGCGCTGGTGCTCGGGCCGTCCGTCTACCTGTACCAGCGAGCGACGCGCCGCAAGCCGTGCGGAACCTGCGCTCGCGTGCCGGTCGCGCGGGGATGATGTGGCCATGCCGTCCCGCCTGATCAGACCGTTCACCGCGCGAACCACTTACCGCCGGTGGGTGCACCTGATCCTCGGGGCCGTCCTGGCCGTCCCGTACCTGGCGGTGGCCTGGCTAGTGCTCGGGCCGCTGCTGGGCCCCGGCATCGGACCCGGCCTTCCACCTGTCGTGGTCGGGATCGCGCAGAGCGCGTTCGTCGTGCTCGCCGTGGTCGCCACCGGGTTGCTGCCGGCGACGCGGTCGCTGTCGGGAGCCGCCGCGAAGGCGCTGCTCGGGCTGCCGGAGACGAGCACCGCCGCCACCTGGCCGGACCGGTGGCGGACCGTCTGCTGGCTCGTCGTCCACCTGGTGCTCGGCTGCGGTGTCGGCCTGCTGACGCTGATCGTGCCGCCGTTCATCCTGATCTTGCTCGCCGATCCGTTGCTGCACCCGCCGCCCGAGCTCGCCGGCATCCCGCTGTACCGGGCGCTCGGCATCGGGCAGTGGTGGGCACCGCTGGTCGGCGCGGGCCTGATCGTCGCGGGCTTCCACCTGGTCGCGGCGGTCGGCGCGGCGCTGGCCCGGCTCGCTCCGGCATTGCTGGGCCCGTCCGAACACGAGCGGTTGCGACGGCAGGTCGAGGAGCTGTCCGAGCGGAACCGGATCGCGTCCGAGCTGCACGACTCGGTCGGACACGTGCTGAACGTCGTTGCGCTGCAAGCGAGTGCGGCGAACCGGGTGCTGGACAGCGACCCCGCCTTCGCCCGGGAGGCGCTCGCGGTGATCGCGGATTCGACGCGAACCGCCCTCGCCGACCTGGATCGCGCGCTGGGCAGCCTGCGATCCTCCACTTCGGACGACCCGGACCTGGCCGACCTCGACGACCTGGTCCGCTCCACCGAGCTCGCCGGTCTGGCGGTGCGCCTCGAAGTCCGGGGCGACCCGAGCTCGGTCCCGCCGCAGGTGGGCCGCGAGACCTACCGCTCGGCGCGCGAGGGCCTCTCCAACGCCTTGCGCCACGCGGGCCGGGCGGAGGCCGCAGTGCGGATCACCATCGACGCCGGCGCACTGGAGCTGGAGATCACCAATCCCCTGGGCTCGGCGTCGACTCCCGGCCACGGCTTGGGCCTGAGCGGCATCAAGCGCCGCGCGAAGGCCCTCGGCGGCCACGCGGAAGGCTCCGCGCACGGCGACGACTGGCGGCTCCGCGTTCGTCTCCCCTGGTAAACCACTGTCCGCGCTGGGACGCGCCCGTGGCGGGCTGCGGCGCAATACGCTCGGCGGCGTGAGCGAAGCCACGACCGTGCTGGTCGTCGACGACGAGCCGCTGATCCGTTCCGGGCTGCGGGCCCTCATCGATGCCGAGCCCGACCTGACCGTCGTCGGGGAGGCCGCCGACGGCGCCGAGGTCGTCCCGCTGGTGCGGCGGCTGCGGCCGGACGTCGTGCTGATGGACGTCCGGATGCCCGGGGTCGACGGGATCCAGGCCACCACCGCGATCCTGGATTCGGTGCCGGAGCCGCCGCGCATCGTCGTGATCACCACCTTCGAGCACGACGACCACGTCTACAGCGCGCTGCGCGCCGGCGCGACCGGATTCCTGCTCAAGCGCTGCCAGCCCGAGGACCTCGCGCAGGCCATCCGGATCGCGGCACGTGGCGAATCGCTGCTGTTCCCGGCCGCGATCCGCCGGCTTGCCGCGCCGCACCGCGCGAGCCGCCCGCAGGTCGAGCTCACCGAGCGGGAAGCCGAGGTCCTCCGCCTGGTGGCGCGCGGGATGTCCAACGGCGAGATCGCCGCCGAGCTGTTCATCGGCGTGCAGACCGTCAAGACCCACGTCGGCAACGTGCTGGCGAAACTCGGCGCCCGGGACCGCACGCAAGCGGTCGTGTTCGCCTACGAATCGGGCTTCATCAGCGTGTCCGATTTCCGCTAGTACCGGCTCCGGTCCGCTGGCACCATCGAAGACATGCTGGTGGGAACAGAGGACGCACTCCGGGCCGTCGCCTCGCGCGATGCGCGCTTCGACGGCTGCTTCATCCACGCCGTGCGCACCACGGGCATCTACTGCCGCCCGTCGTGCCCGGCACGCACGCCCAAGCCCGACAACAGCCTGTTCTTCCCGACGGCCGCCGCCGCGCAGGCCGCCGGCTTCCGGGCCTGCCGCCGATGCCTGCCGGACGCCGTGCCGGGGTCGCCGGAGTGGAACCTGCGCGCCGATCTCGCCGGCCGCGCCATGCGGCTGATCAGCGACGGCGTCGTGGACCGCTGCGGCGTGCGCGGGCTCGCCGACCAGCTCGGCTACTCGGAACGCCACCTGACCAGGGTGCTCACCGCCGAACTCGGCGCCGGACCGCTCGGGTTGGCGCGGGCGCACCGCGCGCACTCGGCGCGGATCCTGATCGAGACCACCACGATCCTGTTCGGCGACGTGGCGTTCGCGGCCGGTTTCTCCAGTCTGCGCCAGTTCAACGACACGCTGCGCGAGGTCTTCGGCGTGACTCCGACGGAGATGCGCGGCCGCGCGCAGCGGCGCAGCGAGGTCCGCGGCAGCGCCGGTGCCGTCCAGCTGCGCCTGCCGTTCCGGGCTCCCTGCGATGTGGCGGGCGTGCTGCGGTTCCTCGGCGAACGGGCGCTGTCCGGCCTGGAAAATGCCGGGCCGGACCACTACACGCGTGCGCTGCGCCTGCCGTACGGAACCGGGATCGCCACGCTCCGACCGCACGAGAAGTACGTCGCCTGCACGCTGCGGCTCACGGACCTGCGCGATCTCGGCAGCGCGGTGTCCCGGCTGCGGCGCCTGCTCGACCTCGACGCCGACCCGGCCGCGATCGGCGAAGCGCTCGGCGCCGACCCGGCGCTGCGGCTGGCCGTCGCGCAGACTCCCGGGGTTCGGGTGCCGGGCAGCGTCGACGGGCTGGAGGTCCTGGTCCGCGCCGTGATCGGCCAGCAGATCTCGGTGGCGGCGGCGCGCAAGACGACGGAGCGGCTCGTCACCGCGCTGGGCGAGCCGCTGGCCCACCCGGAAGGTGCGGTGACGACGCTCTTCCCGACGCCGGAGGTTCTGGCGGAGCGAGCGCTGGAGGTCCTGCCCGGGCCGCGGCGACGGGCGGAAACCGTCCGCGCCGTCGCGGCGGCCGTCGCCGACGGAGGTCTCGCGTTGCACACCGGACGCGACGAAGCCGAGCTGCGGGAAGACTTGGAGACCATCTGCGGCATCGGGCCCTGGACGTCGAGCTACGTCGCCATGCGCGTGCTGGGCTCGCCCGACGTGCTGCTGACCGGTGATCTCGCGCTGCGACGAGGCGCGGGGATCCTCGGGCTGTCCGAAGACCCCGCGGCGATCGAGGCGCATGCGCGGCGCTGGAGCCCGTGGCGCTCCTACGCCGGAGTGCTCCTGTGGGAGGCGGCGGCCAGCGGCACGCCGCAGTTGCAGCTCGCTTCGTGACCCGGCCGCCGCAGAAACATTGGAGAGAAGCATGATCGCATGGTCCACTGAGGACACTCCGGCCGGTCCGTTCACCGCCGTGGTCGACGCCGACGGTGCAGTCCTCGCCTCCGGCTGGACGGCCCGCCTGGACGAGCTCGTGCCGCTGGTGTCCGGCGAGCTCCTGCCCGAAGCACCGCGCGAAGCAGCGGATCTCGGCGCGGTCACCCGCGCGATCCGCGACTACCACGCCGGCGACCTGCGCGCGGTCGACGCGATTCCGGTGCGGCAGCGCTCCGGGGAGTTCCTCGAACACGCCTGGCAGGTGCTGCGGAAGGTCCCGGCCGGTGAACCCGTGAGCTACTCGGAACTAGCCGCGCTGGCGGGCCGCCCCCAAGCGTTCCGAGCGGCGGCAGCGGCCTGCGCCCGCAACGCGGCGGCGCTGTTCGTGCCGTGCCACCGGGTGCTGCGCAGCGACGGCTCCCTGGGCGGCTTCCGCTGGGGTCTTCCGGCCAAGCGTTGGCTCCTCGCCCACGAAACCATCGCCTGACCGGCCCGACGGGCTCCCGATCTCGCCTGAAATCGGGAACCCACTTCCGCAGGACACCGGGCGAAACGAGGCTCCAATTTCGCCTGAAATCGCAACCTCCCGCGGAACGCGGCGGGACACACGGCCCCAACCCTGCCTAGGGGCCGTTTCAGGATGGTGCGCGGGCAGGCGTGGGACGCAGAGCGGCGATTTCGCGCGAAATCGCCACCGTTCCAGGCACCGGGCACCTTCGGGAGGAGCCGTTCTGAAACGGCCTCTGAAACCGGGCGGAGGCGCGGTGCCCGGTACGGTCAGGTCTGGAGTTCCAGGGTGGAGCCGTCGCGGGACTTGCGGACGCGGAGGCGCACCGAGATCCGTTGGCGCATCTCCTCGACGTGGGACACGAGGCCGACGACCCGGCCGCCGGCCCGCAGGTCGTCGAGGGTGTCCATCACCAGGTCGAGGGTGTCGGCGTCGAGCGTTCCGAACCCCTCGTCGATGAACAACGTGTCCAGCAGCGCGCCGCCGGTCTCGGCGGCGACCACATCGGCCAGCCCGAGCGCCAGCGAAAGCGAGGCGAGGAACGACTCGCCGCCGGAGAGCGTCTTCGCGGGCCGGACCTTCCCGGAGTAGTCGTCGAGCACGTCCAGTCCGAGCCCGCCACGGGTGCCCCGCGCCCCGGCCGCGTCGGAATGCACGAACGAGTACCGGCCGCCGCTCATCCGCTGCAGCCGCCGGGTGGCCGCGATGGCCACCTCCTCCAACCGCGCGGCCAGCACGTACGCGCGCAGCGACATCTTCCGCGCGTTCTGCCCGCGTCCGTTGACCACGTCCGCCAACGCCTCCAGCTCGGCGTGCTCCGCCAACGCCGGCCCGAGCTCCGCCCACGCTCCGCGCAGCCGCTCCGCGAGCTGCGCGATGTCGCGCTGCCGCTGCTCGGCGCGATGCGCCAACGCGGCCGAGCGCTCCGCCGCTTCGCGGGCTACGACGGCGGCCTCGGTGGCCTCTTCGAGGCCGACCTCGGCGTCTGCGTCCACGCCGGACAGCTCCGCGCTGGCCAGCGCTGCGCGGGCGCCTGCGGCGCGTTCTTCGACCTCGGCGAGCGCCTCGGCGAGCTGGGCGATCCGGTCGTCGCCGCGTTCGGCGGCCAGCGCGGCTGCCGCGTTGTCGAAGCCCGCCGCGGTGGCGGCTTCGGCCAGGGCGGTTTCCTGTTCGGCGAGGCGCTGTTCGGCGTCGTCCCTGCTCGTCCGGGCCGCTGCGAGTTGTTCGAGGCGGCCGGCGATGTCCAGCAGGTGCGCTCGCCGGTCGGCGATGCTCGGGAAGTCGGCGCGCCCTTCGCGCAGCCTGGACTCGCGTTCGTCCACTGTGGTCGCAAGCGATGCCCGCTCGCTGCGGGCCGTCGCGACTCGGGTTCGCACCTTCGACAGCTGCTCGCTCAGGCGCTCGGTGGATTCTTCAAGCTCAGCCAGGTTCTTGGTGCGTTGCGGTAGTTCCGCGGCGGTTTTCTGGAGCGCGTCGCGCTCGGCTCTGAGCTCGGCGATTTCGGCGGCGAGGTCCGCCTCGGTGTGATCGCCGAGGCGTTCTGCCAGGTTGTCGAGGTGCTGGCGGGCTCGTTGCGCTTCTGCCGTGGCCTTTTCCCGCCGGGCTGCGGCGCGCTGCTCCTCGGTTTGGGCGTTGTCCTCGTCCTCGGCTCGCACCGGGGCGTCGACCGGTTCGCCGGGCGCGGGGTGTTCCGCCGATCCGCAGACCGGGCACGGCTCGCCGGGCGAGAGCCGGGCCGCGAGTTCGGCGGCCATCCCGGCGAGCCTGCGGGCCCGGAGATCTTGCAGCAGGTCGCGAGCCTGCTGGTGGGCATCGATGGCCTGCTGCGCGCGGGCCGTCGCCGACGCGAGTTCCTTTTGCGCGCCGGGCAGTTCCCGCGCGGTCCGCAGCAGCGCGGCGACCTCGGTGCCGCGCGCCTGCACGGTTTCCAGTCGCAGCTCCGCGTGCTTCGCGTCTTCGACCTGCTGCCGCGCGGTGCCGATGCGGTCGGGCAAGGTGGCCTGCTGCCCGACGAGCTCGGTCTCCAGGGTCTCGTCCGCTGCCAGCCGATCGGCCAGGGAGGCGAGCTTCTGCCGGTCGGTTTCCTGTTGCTGCGCCTCGGGGATCAGGTGCGCGAGACCACCCGCTTCCTCCCGCCTGGTGCCCGCGAGCGAACGCAGTTCGGCCAGCGGTGTTTCGGCTTCCTGCTCGCAGCTCGCGGCCGCAGCGGCTACCGCAGCCCGTGCTTTGTCGCGCTCCTGCACCGCCCGCAGCACGGCATTCCGGGCCGCGAGCACCGGGACGGCGCGTTGCGCCGCTTCCCGCTCCGCGCGCCAAGCGTCGTGCTGGTCCTGCTGTTCGCCGATCGCGGCGAGGGTCGTGTTGGCCTGCCGCACCCGGCGGACCTTCTCGGCCAGCTCGCGGCGCTCGGTCAGCTTCGCGTCGGCCACCTCCCGCTCGCGCCGCAGGCGGGAGTGCTCGGCCCGCGTGCCCTCCATCTCGCGGAGGGACCGCTTTTCGATGTCCTCCAACCAGTTCTGCTCGTCCGCATCGGCATCCGGTTCCGCGCCCGAGACCTGCGAGACGCGCGCGAGCAGCTCGCGAACCCGCTGCGTCTGCTCCTCGACGCCGCGCCCGCGCTCCCGGCGGCGTTCGACGAACCAGCGCTCGACCTCGCCGAACCGCTGGGTGCCGAACAGCTTCTCCAGCAGCTTCTCGCGCTCGGCGGTGTCCGAGCGCAGGAACTTGGCGAACTCGCCCTGCGGCAGCATCACGACCTGGAAGAACTGGTCGACCGTCATGCCCAGCAGGCGTTGCACCGTGCGCCCGACCTCGTCGATGCGCGTCAGTCCCTCCGGCGGCTGCTCGGTGGGCGCGCCGTCGACCCAGGTCAGCGAGGCCTTCGCCTGCTGCGTGGTGTAGCCGTCACCTCGCTTCTTCGGCCGCTGGTACTCCGGGCTGCGCTCCAGCCGCAGCCGCTGCCCCTGCACCGTCAGCTCCAGCACGACCTTGGTGATGGTGTCGGGTTTCGCGGTGTCGCAGCGCAGCCGCTTGACCTCGCCGCGCGCGCCCGGCACCGAACCGTAGAGGGCGAAGGCGACCGCATCCAGCAGTGTCGTCTTGCCCGCACCGGTATCGCCGTGCAGCAGGAACAGGCCATCGCCGCCGAGCCGGTCGAAGTCCACCTCCTGGTGGTCGCGGTACGGGCCGAACGCGGTGACTTCCAGGCTGTGCAGCCTCATTTCGCCCCCTCCGCCGCGGCGACCGCGCGCAGTGCCTCGTTGAGCAACACGCGTTCGGAATCGTTGGGGTCGCTGCCCCGGCAGTCGGCCACGAACCTGGCGGCGAGCTCGTGGTCGTCGCGGCCGCGCACGATCTCGGCGTAGTGCAACGGCGCTGTCGCGCGGCCGGTCGCCGGTTTCCACTCCAGGTGCACGGCGTGCGGAAAGCGCTGTTGCAGCCGCCGCATCGCCTCCAGCGGGCGCACTTCGTCGGTGAGCGTCGCCGAGAGGTAGCACTCCTCCAACTCGGCGTGCTCCGGCTCGGCGAGCAGGTCCTCCAGCAGTCCCTGGACCGTCGCCAGCCGCCGGGGCACCGGCAGTTCGCGCCGCTCCACGCCGGCCAGGCCGTCCGCGTCCAGATCGACCAGCCACACCGACTTGCGGTGCGCCGCTTCGGAGAACGAGTAGGCCAGCGGGCTGCCCGAATAGCGCAGGTGCTCGGCGAGCCGCTGCGGGCCGTGCAGGTGCCCTAGAGCGACGTAGTCGACGCCGTCGAACACCGAGCCCGGCACCTGCTCGACGCCGCCGACCGCGATGGTGCGCTCGGAATCGCTGCTGTCGCCGCCGGTGACGAAGGCGTGCGCCAGCACCACCGAACGAGTCCCCTGTGGACGTTCGGCCAGTTCGGCGCGCACCCGGTTCATCGCTTCGGTGAGCACCGCCGTGTGGCCGCGCGACTCGATCTCGGCGCTGGCCCCGGGCACGTCGGCGCAGGCCTGCAGGGCGTGGCGCGCCGGGTCCGGTTCGAGGTAGGGGATGCCGTAGAAGGCGACCGGGCCGTGCCGGTCGTCGATCACCACCGGCTCGTGCAGCCGGGCGATCTGGGTGCGCAGGTGCAGGCCGCCGGCGGCGGCGAACTCGGCGAACGCGCCGACCCGGGCCGCGGAGTCGTGGTTGCCCGAGGTGACCACCAGCTGCGCGCCCGCTTCGCGGATCCTGCCGAGCACCCGGACGCAGGTCTGCACCGCCTCCCCCGACGGCACCGCGCGGTCGTAGAGATCGCCTGCGACCACCACGACGTCGACCTGTTCCTCGACGACCAGGTCGGCCAGCCCGCCCAGGACGGCCTCCTGATCTCCGAGCAGGTCTCGGCCGTGGAACGTCCGTCCCACGTGCCAGTCGGAGGTGTGCAGCACTCGCATGAGCCCCAAGCTATCGACGCCCCCGCCTGACTTCGCAGACCCCCCACGCCGCTTCGGCGTGTCGTGCACCTCGTGGCCGCTTTCCGCAGGTCAGCACCCGTGCACGTGGAGTGCTGCCATGGCGGCACAACACGCTCACACCGCCTGACCAGCGGAAACGGATTTGACGGCCGGAAGCGCGTTCACAGCGTGGCTGTGCGTGATGTTGTCGGGCCGGTCCGCCATCATTTGAGCTGCCACTGCCACTACCGGACGGAGCTCATGTGGGTACCGGCGTCCTGATCACCATCGTCGTCGTGCTGACGCTGTTGGTCGCGGCAGCGCTGATGCTGATCTGGCGGCTGTACACGGACAGTGCACGCCGAGCCGACGAGGCGCTGCGCATGGTCGAGGCCGAGCGCGCCCGCACCGCCGAGCAGCAGGCCGCGCTGCGGCGCTACGAAGTCGCGTTCGCCTCCATCACCGGCCGCGGTGAGCTCGGCGAGCAGGTGCTCGTGGAGACCGCGCGGTCGCTGGGGCTGCGCGAAGGAGTCCACTTCACGCTGCAGACCGACCTCGCCGGCGGCGGCTCCGCGCGCCCCGACATGGTGCTGTCCGTGGGCGGCGGGCGCCAGGTCCCGGTGGACGCCAAGGCGAGCCTCGCGGTGTGGGCCGAGGCGATGGAGACCGACGACCCCGAAGAACGCACCGACGCCCTGCGGGTGCACGTCCGCAACATCCGCTCCCGCGCCACCGAACTCGCGGGCAAGGGCTACCAGAAGTGGGCCGACGCGATCTACGGCTCGATCATGTTCGTGCCGTCCGACGCCGCCGTGATCGCCGCCCTCGACACCGACCCGCAGCTGCTCACCTGGCTGCTGGGCAAGCGGGTCTTCCTCTGCGGGCCAACGGGTTTCGCGGTGCTGGCGTCGGCGTCGATGTTCGCCGCGACGGAGCGCACGATCGCCGAGGACATCGAGCAGGTGCGCGCCCACTCGGTCCGCGCCCAGCGCGCGGCGTCCAACGCGGTGGAGGCGGTGAACCTCTCCAGCACGCACCTGCAGCGCTTCGTCTCGGCCCGCCGCCGCGAGCTCGACGCGCTGGAGTCGTTCCGCAGCACGATCCAGCCGCTGGCCGAAGCCGCGGGCTCCGGCGACGTCGGAACCATCCGCCACGACGAAGACGGCCTGGTCACCGGCTCGCTCCCGACGCGGGAAGGGCTCGATGCGCAGCCGCTCGTCCGGGATCGGGAGACCGAGCGCTTCTGACCGCACCCGACCGGAGCTGGATCGAACTCCCGAAGCACCCATCTCCGCAGGTGCGGGCACAAGTCACCGCTCGGCCGCGATGGGCGGATTCCGATTTTGCCCAAGATCAGGCGCCCCACGAGCCCCGGGAGGAGCCGTCCGGTCGATCCCGTAGGTGGCCGGCGCCTGACCCGGTGGCGATTTCGCGCGAAATCGACGCCCTACGTCCCACGCGGGCCGCGCACCTGAAACGGCCCTTGGGCAGAACCGGGCTCGCTGGAACGGGCGCTCCGCGGCGCGGAAGGGCCGGTCAGACGTGGGTCTCGACGAAGGCCGCGACCGTGTCGACGATCAGCGTGTTGTGCGGGCCACGGCCGAAGCCGTGGTCCAGGCCCTCGTACGGGTGCATCTCCGCCGTGACGCCCAGCTTGCGCAGGTCCCGCGCGAAGTCGAGGCTCTGGTCGAGCGGGACCAGCGAATCCGCCGTGCCCTGCTGGATCAGGAACGGCGGCTCGTCCCCGGAGATGTTCTTGATCGGGCTCGCCGACTCGGCCCGCGCCGGGCACTCCACCGGCATGCAGCCGAGCAGCTGCTTGATCACCCGCCGCGCGTACTCCTGCATCTGCGGATGCGCCGCCTCGGCCTCGGCGCTCATGTCGGTCGGCCCGAACCAGTCCACCACCGCCCGGACGCCGGTCAGCCCGCCGCCCGGCTTGTCCGGGGCACCGGTCAGCGCGCCCAGCTGCGACACCAGGTGGCCGCCGGCCGACGCGCCCCACAGCCCGACGCGGTCGGCGTCCAGCTGCCACTCCCCGGCCCGCCCCTGCAGCCAGCGCACGGCATCCGCCACGTCGACCACCTGCGCCGGGTACTGCGCCGCTCCGGTCAACCGGTAGTCCACTGTGGCCACCGCGTAGCCGTGTTCCAGCAGGCGCTGCGCCGTCAGCGCCTCCGGCGCGGCGGGATCGGCGTCCAGCGCGCGAACCCCGGCGTCCCAGCCGCCGCCGTGCACGTACACGATCAGCGGGGTCGGCGTCTCGCGCTTCGCGGGCAGGAACAGGTCCAGCTTCAGCGCGCCGGTGTCGCGCTGCGCGTACACCTGGTCGCGCTGCACGCTGGCCGCGCCGAGGTCGCGGCCGGCGGCGTCGATCCGTGGCGCTTCGTCGGCGTCCGACTCCCGGGAGCAACCGGCTGCGACCAACGTCACCAAGACGAAACAGGCGGCCAGGACACGCCGAGTCACCGCCATCCGCCCCGCGCCTCCCCGATCTCGTGACAGCTCACCCGAATGCCTGAGCTTAACAAGATCAGTGGCGCGTCATTCGGTGATCAGTCGCGCTCGTCCGCGGCGCGCTGTTCACCTGCCAGGAAGTGCGCGATCCGCACCGTGGAGTCGTAGAGGTCCCGGTAGTGCCCGAAGAACGCGTCGTAGCGCTCGGTGTGCTCCGGGTTCGGCCGGACGGTGCGCGTCACCGGGTTCCAGTCGTCCGGGGCGACAGCGGTGCCGGTGCCGACGCCCGCGAGCAGCGCGTCGCCGTAAGCCGCGCCGACCGTCTCGGCCGGGATCTGCTGCTCCTGGCCGGTGATGTCGGAAACGATCTGCGTCCACAGCCCGCCCTGGGTGCCGCCGCCGACGGCGACCAGCCGCCGGGCCGTGCCGCCCGCCTCGCCCATCGCGGCCAGGTTGTGGCGGACCCCGAAACCGATGCCCTCCAGCGCGGCCCGGTACAGCTCGGCGCGGCCGTGGCTGGTGGTCAGCCCGGCCAGGATGCCGCGCGCGTCCGGGTCGAAGATCGGCGTCCGCTCACCGGCGAAGTACGGCAGCAGCAACAACCCGCGGCTGCCCGCGGGCACCTTGCTCGCTTCCTCCACGAGCTGGGCGAAATCGCCGTCGACGAGGCCGCGCAGCCATTGCGTCACCGCGCCCGACGTCGCCATCCCGGCGGCCAGCGTGTACGTGTCGGGGAACGCCCCGCAGGTGCCCCAAAGCGCCTGGTGCGGCTGCAGATCGGTGAGCACCTGGACGAAGAACATCGTGGTGCCGTACATCAGCATCACGTCGCCCGGCTCCCGCACGCCGACGCTGGTGGCCTCGGCCCAGGCGTCCACGGTGCCCGCGGTGACCGGCAGCCCTTCCGGCAGCCCGGTCTCGGCTGCCGCCTGCGCGGTGACCTGCCCGACGACCTCGGTCGGCCACGCCAGCTCCGGCAGCGGCAGCCCCGGCGCGACCCGCTGGGCCCAGTCCGCCGACCAGTCGCGGGCCCGCAGGTCGTAGAGCGGATCACACTGGCTGGCCGAGTGGTGGTCGAGCACGTACCGGCCGGTCAGCCGGTGGACCAGGTAGGAGCTGCACATCAGCAGCATCTCGGTGCGCTCGTAGACCTCCGGCTCGTGCTTGGCCAGCCAGCGGATCTTCGGCCCGACGGCCTGGCTGGACAGCGCCGAGCCGCCCCGGCGCAGGATCTCGTCCGCCCCGAACTCCTCGGTGAGCTCCGCGATCTCCTCGGTCGCACGGGTGTCCACGCCGTAGAGGATGGCCGGCCGCAGGGGTTTCCCGTCGCCGTCGGCGGGCAGCAGGACGGGGCCGATGCCGCTGACGCCGAGACCGGCGATCTCCCGGCCTTCAGCGGCGGGCACCAGCTCCCGGGCCAGTTCCAGGAAGTCCGCCCACCACACCGATTCCGCGTCGTGCTCCACCCAGCCCGGATGCGGGTGGGAGGTCTCGTGCGGCCGGCTGGCGCGGGCGATGATGCGCCCGTCGGTGGCGACCAGCACCCCCTTGGAACTCGCCGTGCCGATGTCGATCCCGAGCAACACCTTCTCGGCCACCTGCGCGATCCTCCTCGTCAACTCGCACGCCTGGAACACCGGAGACCCCCGACCGCACCACCCCCCGGGCTGCCCCACCCCGGTGCGGTACGCAATTTCAATGGAAATCGAACCTCCGATTTCCATTGAAATTGCGGGAGTTGTCCACAACCTCCGGCGTGTCGTGGTCCGACACCCCGGAGGCCCGCGGTTTCAATTGAAACTGCACCGGAAGGGGATGTTGTCAGCCCCGGGTCCACTCGTCGAGGCGGACGTCCAGCTGATCCGCCACGGCGCGCAGGGCCGCCCGGTGGTCGCCGGGCACCGCGTGGATGTGGTTCGCGCCGAACTTCGACAGGAACACCTCGCCCGGCGCGTCCAGCCGCGCGAACGCGTGCGGCCACTCCGGCGTCGACTGGTTCACCAGCGCCTGGTTGGTCTCGTCGTCGTACGCCTCGAACTCGCCGAGCATCAGCTGCAGGCGGTACTCGCCGTCCTCGCGGGTCAACCGGCCCAGCGTCATCTGCCCCGGGGCCGCGATGTGCTGCACCGACGCGCCACCCGCCGGGAAGAAGAACACCTCCGGGTAGAAGTTGACCTTCGCCAGGTTCTCCGCCGGGTCGTCGCTGCGGGCGGCGTACCAGGTGGCGTGCTGGCCGGAGTTGCACAGGTCCCAGATGTCCCGGTCGGCGTGGTAGTGCCGCACGTCGGCGAACAGCACCGGGGTGCCCGCCAAGGCCTTGAACAGCTGCATGGTCAGCGCGCCGTCCATGTCCGCCTCGGTGGCGCACACGTGCGGCTCCTTCGGCCCGTTCCAGTCGTACGGGTCGTTCAGGAACGCCTCGGTGACGTCCATGGTCGCGAAGTTCTCGGTCAGCTCCGGCTGCGCCTTGATGCCGGAGAAGTCCAGGTTGCGCTCCGCGATGATGTCCCGGATCGCCTGGTAGGAGCGGATCTGCCGCTCCAGCAGCTCCGGCGTCAGCTTCTTGCCGTCGTAGTGCACGCCCGCCGCGTGCTGCTCGATCCACTCGCGCGCCTTCTTCGCCTCGGCGGCGTCCGCCTTGTCCGCGCGCAGGACCAGCTCGTACTGGTCGATCTCCTCCACGTCGATGCCGAACTTGCGCATCCACTGGTCGGTGTTGGCCACCGCGGTGTTCATGCCCATCGGACGCCCGCCGAACCGGCCGAAGGTCGACCCGCGCAGCGACCGCACCGCCGCGGACGCCTTGGCGTGCACGCCGATCTTCTCGACCAGCTCGGCGTCGTCCGGCGCGCCCCAGGCGCGGGTGTGGCGGCGGCCGATCTGGTCCAGCGCGCCGCCCGCGGCGAGCATGCCGACGAGGCCCGGTTCAGTCGGATCGGTGCTGGCCACCAGCACCAGCGGGCTGCGGGTGGCGTCCGCGGCGAGCATGGTGAAGTGCGGGAACGTCCACACCGAGTAGTAGAAGACGGTGACGTCGACGTCGGCCGCGGCCACCTTGCGGGCCACCGAGGTGGCGAGCGCGTTGGTGGCGACCAGGTCGTCGCCCACCACCACGTCGTGCCCGGCGGCTTGCAGCGACCGGACCAGGGAATCCTGTTTGGACCGGATGAAATCCGCGATGCGGGCGTGGACGTGGTCACGACCGTCGGAAATGCTGACGACGCCGATGCGAGCCACAGTTCCTCCCAAGTTCACTGACAGGCGGCGTTGACTGCTGGAGAACCGGCGGCGAGGAGCACGTCGGTGGGCGCCACCGGTGAACTCCCTGCGGATCGCCTGACCGGGAAAGCCCGCCGCTGGAATTGCCGAGAAGACGGCGAGCAATCGTTTTCTCGGACGCTATTCTGGCATGACACGGGCTGTCAAGGCAGGTAGCCCGCCGTCACTCGGCTAGCGGGCACACGAGGAGGAGTCGTGGCGACGATCAGTGATGTGGCAACCCGCGCCGGGGTGTCCACTGCGACCGTTTCACGTGCGCTCAACGGCAAGAGCACCGTCGATCCGGCGCTGGCCGCGCGGGTGCTCGCGGCCGCCGCGGAGCTGGGCTACCGGCCCAACGGCCCGGCCCGCAACCTGCGCAAGCAGGAGACCGCGGTGCTGGCCCTGATCATCTCCGACGTGGAGAACCCGTTCTTCACCGCGATCGCCCGCGGCGCCGAGGACGTGGCGCACGCCGCCGGCTACTCGGTGGTGCTGTGCAACTCCGACGACGAACCGGAGAAGGAGCGCGAGTACGTCGACGTCGCCTTGCAGGAGCGGGTGGCCGGGGTGCTGCTGTCGCCGACCGGGCGCGGCGACAGCGCCGAGCTGCTCAGCCGCAACAACACGCCGGTGGTGGCGGTGGACCGGCCGCTGCCGAACTCGGCAGGCGACACGGTGCTGGTCGACACCAGGCTCGCCGCCAAGGAGGCGACTCTGCACCTGGCGGAGCAGGGCTACCGGCGGATCGCCTGCCTCACCGGCCCCAGCGGCGTGCTGACCGCGGACGACCGGCTCGCCGGCTACCGGGATGGGCTGCGCGCAGCGAAGCTGCCTGCCCCTGCGGCGCTGGTGCGACGCTCGGAGTTCAAGGCGCCCGGGGCGAAGCAGGCGGCGCGACCGCTGCTGACCCAGGACGATCCGCCGGACGCGGTCCTCGTGGCGAACAGCATGATGGCGGTCGGCGTGCTGGAGACGTGCGCCGAACTGGGCCTGCGCCCCGGCCAGGACATCGGTGTGGTCGCCTTCGACGACGCGCCGTGGGCGACGCTGATCGACCCGCCGCTGACGGTCGTCGCCCAGCCCGCCTACGACATGGGCGCGATCGCCGCCCAGCTGCTGCTGGACCGGATCAGCGGGGAACGCGCCGACATGACCACCACCACCTTGTCCGCGCACCTGGTCACCCGGGGCAGCAGCACCCGCCCGTGACAAGAGCGAACGGACCATTCGCCTCGCCAGGAGGCGTGAATGGTCCGTTCGCTCGGTCCGGGGCTCAGCCGTTGCGCTGGTGCTGGCGGATGGCCTCGTCGACCACCTGCTGGACGTCCGCCGGCCGTTCGCCGTCGTCCTGGCCGGTGGTCGCCGGGGTGCCCACCTCCGGAGTGCCCGGTTCCGGCGGGGCGGTCGACGACGGCGGGGTGCTGGTCTCCGGCGGCGACGACGGGGCAGCTGGCTGCGTCTCCGGCGGCCGGGCGGGCGCCGGCGGTGCGATCGGCAGCTGGCGACCCGGCACGCGGCCGCCGTACCAGTACGTCGTCGAGCTGTAGTCGCCCGGCTCGTCGTTGACCGGCCCGTGCTCGATCCCCGCCCGCAGGCCGGTTCGGAACGGCACCGCGTCGTTGATCATGATCCGGTAGGCCCCGGTGCAGTCGAATTGGCAGCCGTCGGCGCCGATCTCGTGCGACGGGTTGCCGACCTGCGGCATCGAGAACGTGGTGCCGTCCCGGAAGTACCAGCCGGACTCGTAGAAGTCCTCGGTACCGGTGCCGTGCCACGCCGGCTCGGCGGAGCCGTCGACGTAGAACCGCTCGTCGCCCTCCAGGTAGTTGCGCTGGTTCACGGCGGCGCTCGTGCCGAGGGAGTGCGGCTGGTTGCTGCGCACCGCCGCGCCCGGCGGGATCAGCCCGCGCATGGTGTGCGTGACGCCGTAGAAGGTGCCCGCCCCGCTGGTGTTCAGGAACGTCCAGTCCCTCCCGGGCACGGTGTTCCCCCGCAGGTGGGTGGCGTGGAAGTACCCGGTGTTGCCGCCCACCTCCGCCGGCGCGCTGATGACCTCGGCGGTCGCGCCGGTGATCGGGATCCCGCCGCCGTTGACCACCTCGACCACCGCGTTCTGCGCGAACGGCATCGGCCACCAGGACGTGTACCAGCCGTCCAGCCCCGGGTCGACCGAGGTCATCAGGCTGCGCACGTCGTACTCGCCGAGGCCGGTGCCGAAGAACTCGCCGATCGGCGCGTCCACAGTGGTCTGCCCGTCGAAGGTGATGCGGATCCGGGCGGTGGACAGCACCTCGTCGGAGGCCGCGACCTGGCCGGGATCGTTGGGGTAGCGGGCGATGAGCTTGGACCGGGCGAAGACCTCGTTGTCGATGCGGTAGCCGTGCGCGCTCTGCTCGCCGGGGTGGTCCGGCCCGAGGTCGAGCACGTCGGTGCGCACCCACTCGCCGCCCACCTTGCTGTGCACGTCGTAGCGGAACTCGTTGACGTCCAAGGAGGACGACACGAAGCGGCTGGAGACCTGCACCTCGGACTTGCCCGCGGTCAGCTCGGCGGGCACCTCGACGAACTCCACACCCCACTGGCCGGGCCGCGCCGGGCCGCCGCGCCACTGCCCGACCGGCCGGCCGTCCACGAAGACGTCCGCGACCTGGTCGGCGATCTGCGCGTCGTACCGCCGGATCAGCCGGATGCCCTGGTTGTTCGGGTCCACGCGCATGGTGAACCGGCTGCCGCCGGCCTGCCCGAAGGCGTAGCCGTCGTCGACCGCCTGCGGGCTGCCCACCACCTGCGGCAGCCGCACGCGGAGCTGGGAGATCTGCTGCGGCCCGGTCAGCCGGGCGATCGTGGTCGAGGAACCCGGCGTCAGGTCGAAGTCCTTGCGGGTCGGGGTGGCGCCGGAGGCGGCGGGCTTCGGGTCGGCGACGCCGAAGCGGCGCAACCGGTCGAGCACGTCCCCGGCGGGATCGTGCGGGTTGAAGGCCTGCACGCCGTCCGCGTTGGGGAACGCCCGGTAGGAGACGTGGTAGAAGTACGGGTTGTGCTGCACGGTCACCCGCATCGAATTGCGGTACGGCATCGGCACCTTGATGGAGACGCCACCCGCGGCGTCTCCGGCGCCGGCCACCAGCGGCCACGCGAACGGCGCGCCCACCCGCCCGTTGACCACGTCGACCAGCGGCGCGTTCAGGATCACCCGGCCGTCGAGTTCGATCACGATGTTGCCGGTCGCCGTGACGTCGCCCCAGGGTTCGCGGGTGGACCAGATCGAGGTGATCTCCCCCGCGCCGTCGTGCTCGGCGATCACGCATCCGCGGTCGGTGATCCGCAGGCAGGAGTAGGTACCCCGGAATCCGTCGTTGTTCCCACCGGTGCGGTCGAAGCTGGAGGCCTGGAACGACTTCTCGTCGCCGCGCAGCTGGGCCGTCGCACCGAGGTTCCGGTACGTGTCCCAGCCGACCGGGCCCCTGGCCGGCGCCGCCGGCTGCGCGTCCGCGCGGACCGGGCCGAATCCGGCGTCCGCGACCACGGCGGCCGCGGCCAGCGAAGCGATTCCGAGGTAGGCGCCGAGCCGGCGGGCGCGCCGACGACCATTTCCCGGCGGCGTTGCTGAGCGGTCTCTCATGGTGCTCGCCCCTCCCCGCGCGCCACTATCCACTTCGGACGGTGGCGGACGCTGTTTCCGATGGTGGTGCGCGACTGAATGGATTTTCGTCCGGCTCCGGGGGTTGAAAGATCACTCGCGCATTGAGCGCAGCGTAAGAAGGAGATCTCCGCGAAGCCAACCGATACGGGCGGTGTCGAAGAATCCGCGAAGCGAATTCACTCAATAAGATGGTTGCCGGATCCGAGGGCTCCGACAACCACCATCCAGGTGTATTGAGCGTTTTTCATCCTGGTCGGCCCGCAACCGCGGGTCGCAAAGGTGCACGTCGATGGGCTGTCGCATGCGCCGCAGGTGCATAGCCCACCTACGACACTGGCACCGCCGCGGGTTCTCAGAGGCTTCCTGGCGAGGACGGCCCTGACGCCGTGTAATTGGGCATACATAAGTCAGGGCACCCACAGTCCAGGGAGCCTCTGAGGTTCCGCTACCCGCACCGCCACGCAGAACGAGGTTGGAAAAGCCTCATTGGGATTTTCACGAGAAAAGTCTTACCGGCAATGGAATTATTCGGAAATCGCGATCATTCGCAATAGCGTCTGGCATTGCCTCGAGCGCGCAGTCGTGAGTGGTCGTGGCCGCCCCGGCGACCACGCCCACTCACGACGCGGGTGTCAGCTCTGGTTCAGCCGGGCGTAGACCTCGGCGGCGTTCTCCTTGGTGACCAGCTCGGTCTGCAGAGTCTGCGCCTTCTCCACCGGCTGGCAGTCGATCAGCAGCTTCTTGGCCGCTTCCACGGCTTCCGCGCCGCCGGTCGGGTACAGGTTGGTCGCCTGCAGCCGGCCGTCCTCGACGGCCTTGATGCCGCCGGACGGGATGGGCAGCCCGTCGATGCCGACGAACTTCAGGTCGTTGCGGCCCGCCGCCTGGGCCGCCAGGTACGCGCCCTCGGCCATCGGGTCGTTCTGCGCGTAGACCGCCTTGATGTCGGGGTTCGCCTTGAGCAGCGCGTCCATCTTCTGCTGCCCGACCGACCGCTCCCACTCACCGTCGGCGGTGGCCACGATCTCGATCTGCGAGCCCTGGATGCCTTCCTTGAAGCCCTTTTCCCGCTCCGCGGCCGGGGTCGACCCGGACAGCCCCTTGATCTGCACGATCTTGCCGCCCTCCGGCAGCAGCGTGCTCTTGAAGTACTCGCCCGCCTGCCGGCCGATCTGGACGTTGTCCGCGCCGATGTAGGTGGTGTAGGCGTCGCCGTCGACCTTCCGGTCCAGCACCAAGACCGGAATTCCCTTGTTGTAGGCCTTCTTCACCACGTCGGTCAGCGGCGCGGCCTCGTTCGGCGAGATCATCAGCAGGTCGACCTGCTTGGTGAGGAAGTTCTCGACGTCGCTGATCTGCTTGGAGTTGTCCTTGGCCGCGTCGGAGAACTGCACCTCGAACTGCGGCACCTTCTCGGCCGCCTTGCGGATGTCGTCGTCCATCCGGACCCGGTACGGCTCGGCGAGGTTGGCCTGGCTCATGCCGATGGTGTACTTCTCGTTCGGCCCCTTGCAGTGCTGGGTCGGGTCCTGTGCCTGCACCTTCCCGGTGTTCTCGCTGGTCGTCCCGCAACCGGCGGCGGCGAGCGCGGCCGCGGCGCACGTGACTGCGATCAAGGACTTCGTTGTCTTGCGCATCGTGCTTCCTCCCGGACGAGGGTTTCAGGACGTCGGTCGCAGGCGCTGCAACGCCGCCGCCGCGACGATCACCAGGCCCTTGATCAGCAGTTGCAGGTCGGTGTTGACGCTGTTGAGGCTGAGGATGTTGTTCAGGATGCCGAGCAGCAGCGCACCGGCGATGGTGCCGATCACCGAGCCCCGGCCACCGGCCAGGCTGGTGCCGCCGACCACCACGGCGGCGATTCCGTCGAGTTCGTAAGCGATTCCGTCGTTCGGGCTGCCCGCGTTCAACTGGCCTGCGTGCACGATCCCGGCCAGCGCGGCGCAGAACCCGGCGATACCGAAGGCGATGATCTTGACCCGGTTCACCGGCACGCCGGAAAGCCGGGCGGCCTTCTCGTTGCCGCCGATGGCGTAGAGGTGGCGGGAATAGGCGCTGCCGCGCAGGAACAGGATCGCGACGATGGCGACCACCGCGAAGATCAGCGCCGGGATCGGCACCACGCCGCCGAAGGTGCGCTCCCCGAGCAGGGAGAACAGCATCGGCGCCTGGCCCGGCCCGTCACCGTAGGAGATCTGCACCGTCTCGCCACCGGACCACATCCGCGCCAGGCCGCGCGCGATCTGCAGGCCGGCCAAGGTGACGATGAAGGCCTGCACGCCGAGCAACGCGACAGCGGTGCCCTGCAGCAGGCCGAAGACGATGCCCGCGAGCAGCACCAGCGCGACGGTGGCCCAGACGCCGTAGCCGTCCTCGACCATCAGCACGGCCGAACCCACCGCCGCCAACCCGAGCACCGAGCCGACCGACAGGTCGATGCCGCCGATCAGGATCACGAAGGTCAGCCCGATCGCGATGATCCCGATCTCGGACACCGCGCGCACGATGTTGAACAGGTTGTCGCTGGTCAGGAACAGGATCTGCCCGTCGTTGCGGGGCGAGAAGACCACCGCCGCCAGGAACACCGCGACCAGGCCGAAGAAGCTCTGGAACCGGAACAGCGTGGCCACGACGTTCGTCCGCCGCGGCGCGACGGATTCCGCGGGCCGTTCCTCCGTCTGGTTGCTCACCGCGCTCCTCCCCCAGTGCTCTGCCGCCCGGTGCCGACGACCGGTCCGGCCCCGCCGACCGCCACGCCCTCGCCCATGGCGGCCGCCAGCAATTCCGCTTCGCCGACGTCGGCGGTGTCGAACTCGGCCACGCTGCGGCCTGCGCGCAGCACCACCACCCGGTGGCACACGCCGACCAGCTCCGGCAGCTCCGAGGACGCCAGCAGCACCCCGATGCCGCGTCCGGCGATCTCGCCGAGCAGCTGGTAGATCTCCGACTTCGCGCCGATGTCCACGCCGCGGGTCGGATCGTCCAGCAGCAGCAACCGCGGCTCGGTCAGCAACATCCGGCCGAAGACGACCTTCTGCTGATTCCCGCCGGAAAGGGTGCCGACCGGGTCGAGGATCCGGCCGAGCTTGATCTTGAGCTGCTGCACGCTGCGCTCGGTGGCGGACACCTCGGCGCGGCGGCGCACCAGCCCGGCCACGCCGAGCCGGTCCAGCACCGAGAGGACCGTGTTGGCCAGCACCGAATGCTCCAGCACCAGCCCGGAGCTCCTGCGGTCCTCCGGCACGAAGGCGATGCCCTCGCGCAACGCGCGGTGCGGACCCCTCGGCCGCACCGGGCGCCCGTCGAGGGACACCTCCCCCTCCCACGTGCCGGAGGACCCCGCCCCGAACAGCGATTCCAGCAGTTCGGTGCGACCTGAGCCGAGCAACCCGCACAGCCCGACGATCTCCCCGCGACGCACGGTCAGATCGATGCCGTCGGGTTCCCGGCGACCCACCCGCGGCCGGCGCGGGCGGACGGCGAACCCGGACACCGACAGCAGCTCTTCGCCGATGGCGCCGCTCTCGGCGCGGAACATCGTCTGCACCGAACGGCCCACCATGGCCTCGGCGGCCTGCTCCGCGGTCAGCTTCCGGGCGTCGAACTCCGCGACTTTGCGGCCGTTGCGCAACACGGTGGCGCGGTCGGCGACGCGGCCGATTTCGTCCATCCGGTGCGAGATGTAGACGATGCCGGTGCCGCCGCGGCGCAGCTCGGCGATCACCGCGAACAGCCGCTCGACCTCCGTGCTGGACAGCGCCGACGTCGGCTCGTCCATGATCAGCACCTTCGCGTCCAGCGCCAGGGCGCGGGCGATGGTCACCAGCTGCTGCTCGCCGACGCGCAGCTCGCCGACCGGCCGCAGCGGGTCCAGGTCGATGCCGGTGCGGCGCAGCAGCTCGCGGGTGCGCACGGCCATCTTCCGGCGGTCCACCACGCCGAAGCGGTTGCGCAGCTCGCGGCCGAGGTAGAGGTTCTCGGCGACGCTCAGCCCGGGCACCAGGTCGAGCTCCTGGTGGATCATCGCGACCCCGGCGTGCTGCGCGTCGGCCGGCTTGCCGAACTGCACCGCCCGGCCTTCGATCGAGATCGACCCAGCGTGATCGACGACGTCGCCGGAGAGCACCTTCATCAGCGTGCTCTTGCCCGCGCCGTTCTCGCCCAGCAGCGCGTGCACCTCGCCGGCGCGGACTTCCAGGTCCACGCCGTCACAGGCGAGCACACCCCCATAGCGCTTGGTTATGCCGGTCATCTCGACCAGCGGTGGCGCCGTGCTCATAGCACCCCCGTCACGCCGCTCGCGAATCGTGAGAAAACGATTGCCCGGACGCTAAAATGGTCACGCTACCTGTGTCAAGGTTCACACACCCGCCCAAGTGACAGGGCATCCATTCGGCTGCACCGACATCACATGGCGGTCACGTCGGCGGGGTCGCAGGTAACCCAACGTGCATTAACTCGCAAGTTCCGGAAGAGGGCTCTCGGCCCGGGGTACTGGACCGTTACCGTTGGGACTCGTGACCGCGATCCGCGATAGCCAGAGCGCCCCACCCCCCAGCAGCGGCGCCTCCCAGTGGTCGACGCGCTCCGCATTCGGGGCGAAGGGCGTGCCGCTCTGGGGAGCCGTGCTGCTGGCTGCCGTCCCGACCGCGGTCGGCACAATCCTCGACATCCTGCTCTGGTCGCAGCCCGACATCCTGTTCAAGGCGTGCTTCTTCGTCGGCTGCGTGCTGGCCGTGCTGCTGGTCAAACGCCGCAGCGTGTTCGGACCGATGGTCCAACCGCCGCTCGTGCTCACCATCGTCATGCCGCTGCTGGTACTGATCACCGGCAGCGGGATCACCGCGGGCGCCGGCGTCACCGCCAAGGCGCTCGCCATCGCGCGACCGCTGATCAGCAGCTTCCCGATCATGGCGGGCGCCACCATCGTCTCCCTTGGCATCGGCCTCGTCCGCATGTTCGTTACCCAGCGGACCCGGCCCCGCCCCGAGATCGCGGACAGCGACGCGGCGACCAAGAAGCGCCGCCCTGTCGCGCCGACGCGCAAGAAGCCGGCCGAAGAGGTCAAGAAGCGGCGGCCCGAAGAGCGCGAACGCACCAGGAAACCGCGCGCCGACGACGCAGCGCGCCCGCAGCGAGCCCAAGCGGAGCGCGGGCGGGCCCAGGCCCCCGGGCGGCCGCGCAGCGGCGATGCGTCCGGCCGGGCACGAGGCGACGCGCCCGGCAGGGCACGCGGAGCCGAGCCGCGGCCGGAGCGCGACGGGCGCGCGGTGCCGCCGCGGCGGGGCGCAGCCCCGCGGCAGGCGCCCGGGCGGCCGCGGGCGGCGGAGCCGCCGCAGGGGGAGCCGCCCCGGCGACCCCGGCGGCCGCGACGGGACGAGCAGTTCGGGTGAGCCGGGACTGAAGAGGGGGCATCCGCGCAGCGCGGATGCCCCCTTTTTTCGCTACTCGGTCAGCGGACGCCCTTGGGCTTGTCCGGGTTCTCGTCGAGGTCCTTGCGGAGCTCCCGCGGCAGCGCGAAGCTGATCTTCTCGTTGGCCGTGGTGACCTCGTCCACCTGGTTCCAGCCGCGCTCGGCCAGGTGGTCCAGCACCTGCAGCACCAGCACGTCCGGCACCGACGCACCGCTGGTCACGCCGACGGTGGTGACGCCGTCCAGCCAGGCCTCGTCGATCTGGTTCGCGAAGTCCACGAGGTGCGCGTCGGACGCGCCCGCCTGCAGCGCCACCTCGACCAGGCGCTTGGAGTTCGAGGAGTTCTGCGAGCCGACGACGATCACCAGGTCGCACTCCGGCGCCATCGCCTTCACCGCGTACTGCCGGTTGGAGGTCGCGTAGCAGATGTCGTCGCTCGGCGGCGCCTGCAGGCCCGGGAACCGCTCCTTGAGCTGGTCGACCCGCTCCATCGTCTCGTCCACGCTGAGCGTGGTCTGCGACAGCCACACGACCTTGCTCGGGTCGCGGACCTCGACCTTGTCGACGTCCTCCGGCTTGTCGACCAGCTGCACGCGGTCCGGGGCCTCGCCCGCGGTGCCCTCGACCTCCTCGTGGCCCTCGTGGCCGATCAGCAGGATGTCGTAGTCCTCGCGGGCGAACCGGTTGACTTCCTTGTGCACCTTGGTGACCAGCGGGCAGGTCGCGTCGATGGTGCGCAGGTTGCGCTGCGCGGCTTCCGCGTGCACCGCCGGGGACACGCCGTGCGCGGAGAACACCACGAGCGCGCCTTCCGGCACCTCGTCGGTCTCGTCCACGAAGATCACGCCGCGCTCGGACAGCGTTTCCACCACGTGCCGGTTGTGCACGATCTCCTTGCGCACGTAGATCGGCGCGCCATAGGTCTCCAGTGCCTTCTCGACGGTGATCACCGCGCGGTCGACACCTGCGCAGTACCCGCGCGGCTTGGCCAGCAGGACCCGCTTGGCCGGCCGGGCGTCCTGGTCAACGAGGTCAGTGGCCTCGGGCGAGGTCGTCATACCGCCAAGGGTACGGACCGCGCCCAATGAGCTCAGCCCCGCAGTGGCCCGCCTGCTCCAGATCACAGTCGTGCGGCGGTCCCCGACTGGAGTTCCATCCGCCGCCTCACCACGGGCGTCCGCAACTTCAATGGAAATCAGAGGTTCGATTTCAATGGAAATTGCGGCGAGACCCGGTGCCGAGCCGAGTCCGCGGTCGAGCGGCGGTCCTGCAGCCTGCCCCAGATCACAGTCGTGCGACGAGGCGATGGCTTCGCGGGCCCGAGTGCGGCAGGCTGGGCGCATGTCATCGTTCCCCCTGCCGGTGCGGATCGCCGCCGGGCTCGCCGCCACCGCCGTCGAGCAGGCCCGCCAGCTGCCGGCCACCCTGATCGGCCTGCCGGTCACCGTGGCCAGCCAGGCGCTGCAGGCATCGATGCGGATCCAGCAGCAGATCACCGAGCTGGCGATCAAGGGCGATGAGGCCCTCGCCGGGCTGCGCCCCCCTGAGGAGCAGCCCGCCTGGGCGACCTTCGACGAGGACGAACCGACCGAGCCGGCCGTGCTGTCCGAAGACCTGTCGGTGCTGCCCGACTACGATCACCTGACGCTGCCGCAGCTGCGGGGCCGGCTCCGCTCGTTCTCCGAGGCGGAGCTGGCCGAACTGCTGGCCTACGAGCAGCGGCACGGTCAGCGGCCGGAGTTCGTCCGCATGCTCCATAACCGCCTCGACCGCCTGCGCAACCAGTGACCCGAGAAGACCCCGGCAGTCTCGCCTGAGACTGCGGCCCCGGCCACGCGGCCGGGAAGCACCGAGGAGTGACGCTGAGTTCCCCGACCAGTCCCGAGGAGCCGTGGCCGGTACGGACCGTGGCGCGCAAGATCGCCGACTGGATCAACCGGCTCGGCACGATCTGGGTGGAAGGGCAGATCACCCAGATCTCGCTGCGCCCCGGCGCGGCCACCGCGTTCCTGACGCTGCGCGACCCGTCCGCCGACGTCTCGCTGACGCTCACCTGCGCCGCCGCGATGCTGCGCAAGATGGAGCCGCCGCTGACCGACGGCAGCCGGGTCGTGGTGCACGGCAAGCCGACGTTCTTCGTCGGCCGGGGCACGCTGAGCCTGCGGGTCGACGAGATCCGCGCGGTCGGCATCGGCGAACTGCTGGCCCGCATCGAACGGCTCCGCCAGCTGCTGAAGGCCGAGGGCCTGTTCGACCCGGCGCGCAAGCGGCCGCTGCCGTTCCTGCCGAACCGGGTGGGGCTGATCACCGGCCGCGCCTCGGCCGCGGAGCACGACGTGCTGACCAACGCGCAGCTGCGCTGGCCCGCGGTGCAGTTCGAGGTGCGCAACGTCGCCGTGCAGGGTTCAACCGCGGTGCCGCAGATCCTGACGGCGCTGCAGGAGCTGGACCGGATGCCGGAGATCGACGTGATCGTGCTGGCGCGCGGCGGCGGCAGCGTCGAAGACCTGCTGCCGTTCTCCGACGAAGCGCTGTGCCGCGCGGTGTCCGCCTGCCGCACGCCGGTGGTCAGCGCCATCGGGCACGAGCCGGACTCGCCGCTGGTGGACCACGTCGCCGACGTGCGCTGCTCGACGCCGACCGGCGCGGGCAAGCGGGTGGTGCCGGACGTCGCCGAGGAGACGCAGCGGATCCACCAGCTGCGCGACCGCGCCCGCCGCGCACTGCACGGCTGGGTCGACCGGGAGCGCCGGCTGCTCGACGCGCTGCGCAGCCGCCCGGTGCTGGCCGACCCGATCGGGCCGCTGGAACGGCGCGCCGAACAGGTCGAGCTGATGCGCGACCGCACCCGCCGCGCGATGACCACCGCCCTGAACACCGAGCGACACGCGCTGACCGCGACTCGATCTCGCTTGACGACCTTGGGTCCGGCGGCCACGCTGGCTCGTGGATACGCAATCGTGCAGCGCGTCGAGGACGGCGTGGACGGCGTCCTCCGATCGGTCGAGGAGGCGCCACCGGGAACTCGACTGCGGGTGCGGGTCGTTGACGGAGCGATCCAGGCAGTCGTACCGGACCGAGCAGGCTGAACAGGACTGAGAACGTGCACCCGAAGCAGGAACCATCGTTCCTCCCCCTGACCATCGGCGTCGCGAGGTCGGCGACCGACG
The DNA here is from genome assembly GCF_056431445.1 of Saccharopolyspora sp. NPDC045941. Taxonomy (NCBI): domain Bacteria; kingdom Bacillati; phylum Actinomycetota; class Actinomycetes; order Pseudonocardiales; family Pseudonocardiaceae; genus Saccharopolyspora; species Saccharopolyspora sp. NPDC045941. The sequence continues at coordinate 85,113 of NZ_JBWKKU010000002.1, read as the reverse complement.
GCTCGGCGCTGCTGCGGAACGGGGCCGGCGAGGTGCGCCGCTGCGCCGAGGCGGCGGACGCCGCGGCCGTCGGCTGCTGGGCCGCGCTGCTGGGCGGCTGCCAGTCCGCCGAGCGCAAGGACCTGCCGTCGCGCCTGCGCGCGCTCGCCGAGGCCACCTCCGGGTACGTGGGGGCCGGGTGGTGGGCCGCTTCGGCGCACCGCCGTAGGGTCGCGGAGGCGCAGTTGCGCATCAACGACGCGGTGCGCGAGGGCGACGGTGCCGAGTTCGCGGAGGCGTTCGTCGGCTACGACCAGGCGATCGCCACCGCGGTGGTGTCCGTGCAGAACAACGTGGAGAGTCCGACCCCGTGACGGCGAACGATCAGCAGGACGAGCACTTCGACCCGGTGGCCGAGCACCCCGAGGTCGCCGAGCTCGGCTACGAGCAGGCCCGCGACCAGCTGGCCGAGGTGGTCAAGCAGCTGGAGGCCGGCGGCCTCTCGCTGGAGGACTCGCTGTCGCTGTGGGAGCGGGGCGAAGCCCTGGCCGCGGTCTGCGAACGCCACCTGGCGGGAGCCCGCGAGCGCGTGGAGCGAGCCCTGGCGGCCGTCGAACAGGACTGACCAAGGCCTTCGCCGCACCCTCCCAGCACGCAGTTTCAATTGAAACTGCGCACTTCAGGGCACTTTCCCCACTGGATACCACCACAGGGTGCAACAGTTTCAATTGAAACTGCGCTCGGGCCTGGGCACGTGCCCGACTGCAGTTTCAATGAGCGTTTTTCATCCTGGTCGGCCCGCAGCCGCGGATCGCAAAGCTGCACGTCGATGAGGTTGGGCATACATAAGTCAGGGCACCCACAGACCAGGGAGCCTCTGAGGTTCCGCTACCCACACCGCCACGCAAAACGAGGTTGGAAAAACCTCAATTGAAACTTCGGCCGGTCAGGCTCCGGGCGGGGCGTTGATGGCCGCTTCGGCGAGGGCTCGGAACTCCGCCTCGTCGGCATTGCCGGTGATCAGCAGCCGGACTCCGTCGCGCTCCGCCACCCAGGCCTGCTCGCCGCGCACGCTGTCGTAGACCACCCACTGCCGCTCCGCGGCGTCGACCGTGCCCCTGGCGTGCGGCGCCTGCCGCGTCTCGCTCTCGACCAGCTCGTCCTCGGCGGCCGTCGACTGCGCCAGGCGCAGGTACCGGCCGCCGCCGGTCAGCCACCCGACCCGCACGACCTGCGCGTGGGAGGCGAGCGTGGTCACGTTCGCCGCGTTGGCCCGCCAGTTCGCGGGCAGGTTCGGTTCGAGGACCGGGAAGTCCACCCGCCCCGCCGCGCGCCGCAGCTCGGCGGGCACGTCGACCGTCGGCACCGGGCCGCCCTGGATCGACGGGCCGCCCGGGTTGAACGAGCACTGCCCCGCCAGCCCGGCGATCCCGAAGGCCACCAGCACCATCGGCAGCAGGGCGAACACCATCGCCGACACGGTCCGGGGCGGACGGGATGCGGGCGGTTGCTGGTTGCGGGGTTCGGCCACGACTCTCATGCTCTCACCGGCCGACCAACGGCCCGCCAGGCGGCCGAGCAGTAGTGGGCTGCCCCACGAGGGAGCTCCGACGGGCCCGCCGATCTGCGAAGATCGGGGGCAACGAGCCTGAGCGCGGGCCTGGATCCCGCCGTCCTCGGGCAGTGGAACCTGAAAACCGCTCACCACCGGGAGGCGCGATGAGCACCGAACGACACCGCGAAGCACCGGACCGCAACCTGGCGATGGAACTGGTCCGCGTGACCGAGGCCGCGGCGATGGCCGCGGGGCGCTGGGTCGGCCGCGGCGACAAGAACGCCGGCGACGGCGCCGCGGTCGACGCGATGCGCAAGCTCATCGGGACCGTGTCCATGCGCGGCGTCGTGGTCATCGGCGAGGGCGAGAAGGACGAAGCCCCGATGCTCTACAACGGCGAGCAGGTCGGCAACGGCGAAGGCCCGGACTGCGACGTCGCGGTCGACCCGATCGACGGGACGACGCTGCTCAGCAAGGGCATGCCGAACGCGCTGGCGGTGCTCGCGGTGTCCGAGCGCGGCACCATGTTCGACCCGTCCGCCGTGTTCTACATGGAGAAGATGGCGGTCGGGCCGGAGGCCGCCGGGGTCGTGGACCTGACCGCCCCGATCGCGGAGAACATCCGCCGGGTCGCCAAGGCCAAGCACATCGACGTCTCCGACGTCACGGTGTGCATCCTGGACCGCCCGCGGCACGAGCAGATCGTCAAGGACGTCCGCGAGGCCGGCGCGCGCATCCAGTTCATCTCCGACGGCGACGTGGCGGGCGCGATCGCGGCCGCGCGGCCGGGCAGCGGCGTCGACATGCTGCTGGGCATCGGCGGCACCCCGGAGGGCATCATCGCCGCCTGCGCGCTGAAGTGCCTCGGCGGCGAGATCCAGACGCGGCTGTGGCCGCGGGACGACGCCGAGCGGGCGAAGCTCCGCGACTCCGGGCACGACGTGAACCAGGTGCTGACCACTTCGGACCTGGTGCGCGGCGACAACATGTTCTTCTGCGCCACCGGCATCACCGACGGCGCGCTGCTCAAGGGCGTGCACTACCGCGCCAACCGGTGCACGACGCAGTCGATCGTGATGCGCTCCAAGTCCGGCACGGTCCGGGTGATCGAGGGCCAGCACAAGCTGTCCAAGCTGCGCGAGTACGCCGACGTCGACCTCGGCGAGAGCGACACTCCGCTGCACGGGCTGCTGCCCTGAGCGGGTGACACCACCGGGAAATTGGCAAAAACTCGCCGATTGCCCGGAATGAAGCCGTTTTCCGAGCGGTGACCTGCGGTTTCGACCGCGGGTCACCGCTTTCGACGTTATCGACCTCATCCCTTCGTGGGTACGCCGATGGGATGGCTCCGCTTACCGTCTGTGCCCAGCCCGGCCAGTGGTGCCGGACACACGGGAGGATTCGACGGACATGCGGAAGCGTTCGGTTCTGATCGGAGCCATCGCCGCGGTCGGCGCGATCGGTGCACTCGGTCTGCCCGCGGTGGCGGCACCCAGCGACGTCAACCCGTACATCGTCGGCGGCCACGACGCCACCGAGGAGTACTCGTTCATGGTGTCGCTGCAGCAGCAGGGCCAGCACGGTTGTGGCGGCTCGCTGATCAAGCCCGACTGGGTGGTCACCGCCGCGCACTGCGTGCAGGGCGGCGGCCAGTTCAGCGTCCGGGTCGGCAGCAACGACCACACCAGCGGTGGCGAAGAGGCCAACGTGACCAACGTGCAGACGCACCCCTCCGGCGACATCGCCGTGCTGCAGCTCGACCGCCAGCTGCAGGCCACCCCGATCAAGATCGCCGCCGACTCGGGCGCGGCGGGCACCGCGACCCGGATCATCGGCTGGGGCCAGACCTGCGCCGAGCCCGGCTGCGGCCCGGCTCCGCAGACGCTGCAGGAGCTGGACACCCAGGTCGTCGACGACGGCACCTGCAGCGGCATCGACGGCCAGGGCGAGATCTGCACGGACAACCCGAACGGCAACTCGGGCGCCTGCTACGGCGACTCGGGCGGCCCGCAGATCAAGGGCACGCCGGGCAACTGGGAGCTGATCGGCGCGACCAGCCGGTCCGGCAACGGCGACTCGACCTGCGCCACCGGTCCGTCGATCTACACCGACGTCGTCGCCTACGCGGACTGGGTCAACCAGAACACCGGCGGCTGATGCCGCTTCGGGTGGCTCCGCTCCACCCGAGAACTCACCAGGGCACGGCGCGATTCCGCGCCGTGCCCTGGTGTTCGTCAGCCCATGTTCGAGGAGTGGCCGGGGAACAGGTGGGCGTCCGGGTTGAGCTCCACGGCGATGTTGTTGACCGCCGTGGCCGCCTCTCCGAAGCCGGTGGCGATCAGCTTGACCTTGCCCGGGTACGCCGCGACGTCGCCCGCCGCGTACACCCGCGACCGGCTGGTCCGCATCGCGCTGTCGACCAGGATCGCGCGCTTCTCCAGCGCCAGGCCCCACTCCTCGATCGGCCCCAGGTCGGCGGTGAAGCCCAGCGCGGCCACCACCGTCTGCGCCGGCAGCACCCGGCGCTGCCCGTCGCCGAGCTCGATCTCCACCTCGCGCACGCCGGTGTCGTCGCCGCGGACCTCCGCGACCTCCGCCGGGGTGATGAGCGGGACGCCCAGGTCCTCGACCTTGCCCACCAGGCCCGAATGCGCGCGGAACCGGGTGCGGCGGTGCACCAGGGTCACGCTGCGGGCCACCGGGTGCAGGGCCAGCGCCCAGTCGAACGCGGAATCGCCGCCGCCGACCACCACCACGTCGTGTCCACTGTGCACGGACAGCTCCGGGATGAAGTGCACGACGCCACGACCGACCCAGTCGCCGCCGGCGGGCAGCGGACGCGGGGTGAACTCGCCGATCCCGGCGGTGACCAGCACCGCGCCGGCGCGCACCGCCTCTCCCCCGCCGACCCCGACGAGCAGCCCACCATCCACATCGGACATATCGGTCGCGGGCCTGCCGAGCAGGTACTCCGGGGCGTACTGACCGGCCTGCTTCACCAGCGCGGCAACCAGATCGCGGCCGCGCACCTCGGGGAACCCGGCCACGTCGAAGATCATCTTCTCCGGGTACATCGCGGTCACCTGGCCGCCTGGCTCGGGCAGCGCGTCGACCACCGCCACCGACAACCCGCGGAATCCCGCGTAGTAGGCGGCGAACAAACCGGTCGGACCCGCGCCCACGATCAGCAGATCGACCTCATGCGACACCGCGGTCATGCCCACCACCTCGTCGTCGACCGTGTGGACACACCCAGGCTAGCCGGATCTCCGCCGTGATGTCCGCATCACGGCGAGCGCTGCACCAGAACGGCGAACTCGCTTCCGCAGTTGGCGGTACCCGTTCGGCGAACCCGCCCTTACGTTCACCGAAAAGGGGATCACGTCGGGGAGGACTGCCCGTGAAGAGGAAATCCATGCTGCTCGCCGGCCTCGCGGCCGTCGCGCTGGGCGCCGGGCTGCTGCCCGCCACCGCGAGCGCCGCGGACGATCCGGGTGCGCTGATCGTCGGCGGCCACGACGCGACCGAGCAGTACGACTGGATGGCGTCGCTGCAGCGCGCCGGGAACCACAGCTGCGGGGCTTCCCTGATCGACCAGCAGTGGGTGCTCACCGCCGCGCACTGCGTGCAGGACGTCACCCCCGCCGACCTCGGTCTGCGGATCGGCAGCCCGGACCACACCACCGGCGGCACCGAGGCCGGCGTCGCCGAGATCGTGGTGCACCCGGACTACGCCACCAAGAACCCCAACGGCGACATCGCGCTGCTGAAGCTGGACCGCGCCGTGTCGCAGACGCCGGTCGAGATCGCCGACGCCTCCGGCCCGGACGGAACCGCGTCGCGCATCATCGGCTGGGGCGTGACCTGCCCGGTCCGCGGCTGCGGCCAGCCGCCCGCGCAGCTGCAGGAGCTGGAGACCAAGGTCGTCCCCGACGGCCAGTGCTCGCTGAGCGGGGTCGACGGCGCGACCGAGATCTGCACCGGGAGCAACGAGCTGCTGGCCAACGCCTGCTTCGGCGACTCCGGCGGCCCGCAGCTCGAAGGCCAGCCCGGCGACTGGAAGCTGACCGGCGTCACCAGCCGCCTCGGCAGCCTGATCCCGGTGTGCGGCACGGCCCCGTCGATCTACACCGACGCGACGGCCTACAAGGACTGGATCGCCGCCACCATCGGCTGATCTTCTCCGACGCGAAGGGCGCCTTCCTCGAAGGTGCCCTTCGTGCTTTCCCGGCGCTGCGAGATGCGGCACCTTCATCGGTCCAGTGAGGACGTTGGGGTGCTCCGGGCCACAGATCGGCCGCCGAGTGGGGCGGGCCACGCTGACCGGGAGGCCCTTCCAGCGGGACACTTTCGGTATGGCTGAACAGGATTACCGGATCGAGCACGACACGATGGGCGAGGTGCGGGTTCCCGTCGACGCCCTGTACCGCGCGCAGACGCAGCGAGCCGTCGAGAACTTCCCGATCTCCGGCCGGGGCCTGGAACGGTCCCAGATCCGCGCGCTCGGCCTGCTGAAGGCCGCCGCGGCCCGCGTCAACGGCCGGCTCGGGGTGCTGGATGCCGACGTGGCCGAGGCGATCGCGGCCGCGGCCGACGAGGTCGCCGAGGGCGCCCACGACGCGCACTTCCCGATCGACGTGTTCCAGACCGGTTCCGGCACGTCGTCGAACATGAACGCCAACGAGGTCATCGCCACCCTGGCGTCCCGGCGGCTCGGCCGCGACGTGCACCCCAACGACCACGTCAACGCCTCGCAGTCGTCCAACGACACCTTCCCGACGACCATCCACGTCGCGGCCACCGAAGCGGTGCTCACCGACGTCATCCCGGCGCTGGACCACCTCGCCACGACCATCGAGGGTCGCGCCGCGGAGTGGACCGAGGTCGTCAAGTCCGGCCGCACCCACCTGATGGACGCGGTGCCGATCACGCTGGCCCAGGAGGCCGGCGCGTGGGCCTCGCAGGTGCGCTACGGGATCGAGCGGCTGCAGGGCGGCCTGCCGCGGCTCGGCGAGCTGGCGATCGGCGGCACCGCCGTCGGATCGGGCCTCAACGCCCCGGCCGGGTTCGGCGCAGCGGTCGCCGCGGAGCTTGCGGAGGTCACCGGGCTGCCGCTAGCCGAGGCCCGCGACCACTTCGAGGCGCAGGCCGCGCAGGACTCGGTGGTGGAGATCTCCGGCGACCTCCGCACCGTCGCGGTCAGCCTCACCAAGATCGCCAACGACCTGCGCTGGCTGGGCTCCGGCCCGCGCACCGGGCTGGCCGAGCTGGCGCTGCCGGACCTGCAGCCGGGCTCGTCGATCATGCCGGGCAAGGTCAACCCGGTGATCCCGGAGGCCACCCTGCAGGTGGTGGCGCAGGTGATCGGCAACGACGCGGCGGTGGCGTTCGCCGGTTCGCAGGGCAACTTCCAGCTCAACGTGATGCTGCCGGTGATCGCGCGCAACGTGCTGGAGTCGGCGCGACTGCTGGCCGCGGTGTCGCGGCTGCTGGCCGACAAGGTGTTCGCGGGCGTGCAGGTCAACGTCGAGCAGGCCCAGGCCTACGCCGAGGGTTCGCCGTCGATCGTCACGCCGCTGAACCGCTACATCGGTTACGAGGAGGCGGCCGCGGTCGCCAAGCAGGCGCTCAAGGAGCGCAAGACGATCCGCGAGGTGGTCCTGGAACGCGGCCACGTCGACGCGGGCAAGCTCACCCTGGAGCAGCTGGACGAGGCCCTCGACGTCCTCCGCATGGCCAACGGCGGCTGACGCGGCCGAGCGGACGGGGCCTTCGACCGAGCAAGAAGCCAGTCGAAGGCGCCCTTCGCGCATCACCGGACCAGGTAGTCACCCGCCGGGCCGATCGGCCTCGACGGCAGCTGAGCAGCTCGACCACGAGGCCGGTTCGACGACGAACACAGGTCCGCTCGGATCCTTCGAATCGCGGATCGCTGTCACGCCGGGGATGTTCAGCGCAACCTCGACGCATTCACCGCCGCTTTCAAGCGGTCCGGGCAGTCCCCCAGCTCGGCGAAAACGTCGGAACGCATCGATGCCGCTGTGTCAGCCGTCAGGCGCACCATGGGCGCATGGTGCTTCTCGCAGATGTGGTGACGACCTCGCGCGAGGTCTCGGCGACGCGTTCCCGCAAGGCGAAGACCTCCGCGATCGCCGGGCTGCTCGCGCGGCTCGACGCCGAGGAGGTCCGCCCGGCGACGGCGTTGCTGGCCGGTGAGCTGCCCGGCGGACGGGCCGGCGTCGGCTGGTCCACGCTGGCCGCGCTCGACGTCGAACCGGCTCCCGAGCCCACCCTGACGATCATCGATGTCGACTCGGCGATCGGCGCGGTGCGGCTGATCAGTGGTGCCGGCTCCGGACAGCGCCGGACCGAGGCGCTGTCCGGGCTGCTCGGCAAGGCACCCGCCGACGAGCAGGAGTTCCTGGTGCGGCTCCTCGGCGGCGAGCTCCGGCAGGGTGCGCTGGAGGGCGTGATGATCGAGGCCATCGCCGCTGCGGCCGGTGTCCCGACCGAGGCGGTGCGGCGGGCGTTCATGCTTTCCGGCCGGCTGCCCGCGACCGCCGAGGCCGCGCTGCGCGGGGGCGAACCGGCGCTCGCCGAGTTCCGCCTGGAGATGGGGCGGCCCGTCCGGCCGATGCTGGCCTCGCCCGCGGAAACCCTGGACGCCGCGCTCGACGAGCTCGGCGAGGTCAGCGTCGAGTACAAATTGGACGGTGCGCGTATCCAGGTGCACCGCGACGGCGACGACGTGCACGTCTACACCCGGACGCTGCGCGAGATCACCGGCAACGTGCCCGAACTCGTCGAGCTGGTGCGTGGCCTGAACTGCCGGGCGGTGGTGCTGGACGGCGAGACGCTCGCGCTCGACGACGCCGGGCGCCCCAGGCCGTTCCAGGAAACGATGGGCCGGTTCGGCGCCCAGAACTCGCGCGATCTCCTGCTGCATCCGTACTTCTTCGACTGCCTGCACCTCGACGGCGAAGACCTGCTCGACCTGCCGCTGCGGCAGCGCCTCGACGCGTTGGACCGGGTCGCGCCGCAGCACCGGATCCCCGCGACCCTGTCGCCGTCGGCGGATCGCGCGGCCGCGCTGTTCGACGAGGCACTGGACGCCGGGCACGAAGGCGTCATGGTCAAGGCGCTGGACTCGACGTACGCGGCGGGGCGGCGCGGCCGCTCGTGGCGGAAGGTCAAGCCCGAGCACACCCTGGACCTGATCGTGCTCGCGGCCGAATGGGGTCACGGCCGGCGGCGCGGCTTCCTGTCGAACCTGCACCTGGGCGCGCGGGATCCCGACGGCGGCCCGCCGATCATGGTCGGCAAGACGTTCAAGGGCCTCACCGACGAACTGCTGGCCTGGCAGACCGCGGAGTTCCAGCGCCGCGAGTCCCACCGCGACGACTGGACCGTCCACGTCGCGCCGGAACTCGTCGTGGAGATCGAGCTCGACGGTGTGCAGACCAGCACCCGCTACCCCGGCGGCGTCGCGCTGCGCTTCGCCCGCGTGCTGCGCTACCGGCCCGACAAGGACGCGGCGTCGGCCGACAGCATCGAGGCGGTTCGCGCCATGCTGCCGGGCGGGTGAGATCCTGACGGCATGAGCGGCAACGACTTCGACGAGATCGGCTCGATCAACATCGGACCGGGCACCATCAGCCCGCGCGACTTCCAGGCGGACGCGGTCGAGCTGGACTACTACGTCGCGGTCCTGGTCCTGGAGGCCACCTCGGACGCGGCCGACCACGAGCCGCTGTACGAGGAATCCTTCGTGCTGCTCAAGGCGGAATCCGAAGAAGAGGCGAAGGAAAAGGCCGTCGAGCACGGCAAGCAGCAGGAGACCAGCTACCAGAACGAGAACCACGAACTGATCACCTGGAAGCTGAAGCAGATCATCGAGGTGAAACCCCTCGAAGACGCCACCTTCGACGACGGCACGGAACTCTACGGCCGCTTCTTCCGCAATTACCAGGCATACAGCTCCTTCGAACCCCTAACGGAAGAAGAAGCCTGAAAACGCAGAGGCCGGGGTCCCACCATCCGGCGGGGAGTCCCGGCGTACTTCCACGTACCTCGGTACGTAGCCGAGCGGAATTTAGCAGGGTCGAGTCGGCAATCACCACCGGGTGTATCGATTTGATCTCGAACTGCAGTTCTCGCTTCACTACGGCACGTGTTCGTCCACGCCTACGTCGATGAGTCCTACGACCTGACCATCGGCGTCTACATCCTCACGGCCAGCATCGTCGACTACTCCGATGCCGAAGACATCCGATGCATGCTCCGCGAGCTTCGACGGGGCGGAGGAAAGCTCCACTGGAGCAAGGAACCTGCCAACCGACGCGACGAGATCGTCAAGACCGTGAGCACGCTCAGTCTGACAACCGTTTCGGTGATTGGAAGCTCCGCGGCCTTGCGCCCCGAACGCAGCCGACGCAAGTGCATGGAGGTCTTGCTGCCCGAGCTGGAGAGCGCTGGCGTCGACGCCGTGCACTTCGAGGCACGACAGGAACGAAACAACAAACAGGACAAGGAACTCATCGCCACGTGCCGCGTGAAGCGAATCTTGTCGAACCGGATCCAAATCGATTTCGTCCCCGGCGGAACCGAGCCGTTGCTGTGGCTCCCCGACATCACCTGCGGGATTCTCTTGGCCACCGAACGTGGCGATGACAGCTATATTGAGCAGCTCGGCCACGCAGCCAGGCAGTTGAAGATTGCAGCGAACTGATACAAAAGCCCCAGAAAACGCAGAGGCCGGGGTCCCGCCTCCGGCGGGGGGTCCCGGCGTACTTCCACGTACCTCGGTACGCGGCCGATGCAAGTGTAACAACAGCCATACCTCTTGCATCAACTCCAGGCCGTCAACCGATCCAGTGATCTTGATTCTACGCCCGAATGCAGCGGCCGAATTCCGCCCGGGAAAACGCGGCGCACCCCCGGAGCCGGAGAGCACGGCCGTGATCAGGCTAGGCCGTTCCGGCTTCGGGAGGCGACTGGGGGCGTCCGACCCCGTATGGTGGTGAAACGTGCAGTTCTTGAACGGGCAGCAGCCCTCCACCGACCTGACCTACGACGACGTCTTCCTGGCGCCCCGGCGCTCCGGCGTCGAGTCCCGCTTCGACGTGGACCTCGCCACCAGCGACGGGACCGGCGCCACCCTGCCGATCGTGGTCGCCAACATGACCGCCGTGGCCGGCCGCCGGATGGCGGAGACCGTCGCCCGGCGCGGCGGCCTGGTCGTTCTGCCGCAGGACGTCGACCCCAGTGCGGTCGCCGAGATCACCGCCTGGGTCAAGGCGCGGCACCCCGTGTGGGACACCCCGCTGGTGTTGCACGCCGATGACGCCGTCGCCGACGCCATCAACCTCCTGCCCAAGCGCGCCCACGGTGCCGTCGTGGTCGTCGACGACGACAACCGGCCGCTCGGGGTCGTGGGCGAGGCGGCCTGCACCGGCGTCGACCGGTTCGCGCGGGTCGGCGAGGTCGCCGACCGGCACCCGGTCGTCCTGCCGCTGGAGACCAAGCCCCGCGAGGTGTTCGAGCAGCTCGACCAGCACGCGCGCAACGTCGCGATCGCGGTCGACGCCGACGGTCAGCTGGCCGGGATCATGACCAGCCGCGGCGCGCTGCGCGCCGAGATCTACACCCCGGCGCTGGACGACGCCGGCCGGCTGCGCGTGGCGGCGGCGGTCGGGGTCAACGGCGATGTCGCAGCGAAGACGTCCGCGCTGCTGGAGGCCGGGGTCGACACGCTGGTCGTGGACACCGCGCACGGCCACCAGGAGAAGATGATCTCCGCGCTGCAGGCGGTCCGCTCGGCCGGCCCGCGGGTTCCGGTGGTGGCCGGGAACGTGGTGACCGCCGAGGGCGTGCGCGATCTCGTCGAGGCGGGCGCCGACGTGATCAAGGTCGGTGTCGGGCCGGGCGCGATGTGCACGACGCGGATGATGACCGGCGTCGGCCGGCCGCAGTTCTCCGCCGTCGCCGAATGCGCCGCCGAGGCTCGGCGGCTCGGCAAGCACGTCTGGGCCGACGGCGGCGTCCGGCACCCGCGCGACGTGGCGTTGGCGCTGGCCGCCGGCGCGGCGTCGGTGATGGTCGGCTCGTGGTTCGCGGGCACCTACGAATCGCCCGGTGACCTGCAGCGCGACGAGCACGGCCGGGCGTACAAGGAGTCCTTCGGCATGGCGTCGAAGCGCGCCGTGTCCGCCCGGACCCGCAGCGACAACGCGTTCGACCAGGCCCGCAAGGCGCTGTTCGAGGAGGGCATCTCCAGCTCGCGGATGCGGCTGGACCCGCAGCGGCCGAGCGTCGAGGACCTGCTGGACCAGATCACCTCCGGCCTGCGCTCGTCCTGCACCTACGCGGGCGCACGCAGCCTGGAGGACTTCTACGACCGCGCGCTGGTCGGCATCCAGTCCGCCGCCGGCTTCGCCGAGGGCAGGCCGCTGCCCGCCGGCTGGTGATCGAGCGGGGCGCCGCTCGACGAGCGGCGCCCCACCTCGTGATCAGGGCGTGAAGTCCCCTTCCAGGAGTTCGGTGACCAGGGCCGCGATCGGCGAACGCTCCGAGCGGGTCAGGGTCACGTGGGCGAACAAGGGGTGGCCCTTGAGCTTCTCGATCACCGCCGCGATGCCGTCGTGGCGACCCACCCGGAGGTTGTCGCGCTGGGCGACGTCGTGGGTCAGGACCACCCGGGAGTTCGCGCCCAGCCTGGACAGCACCGTGAGCAGCACGTTGCGTTCCAGGGACTGCGCCTCGTCGACGATGACGAACGCGTCGTGCAGCGACCGGCCGCGGATGTGGGTCAGCGGCAGGACCTCAAGCATGCCGCGATCCATCACCTCGTCCAGCACGTTTTCGCTGGCCAGCGCGCCGAGGGTGTCGAACACCGCCTGCGCCCACGGCGCCATCTTCTCGTTCTCGGTTCCCGGCAGGTAGCCGAGTTCCTGACCGCCGACCGCGTACACCGGCCGGAACACCACGACCTTGCGGTGCTGCTGCCGCTCCAGCACCGACTCCAGGCCCGCGCACAGCGCGAGCGCGGACTTGCCGGTCCCGGCCCGGCCGCCCAGCGACACGATCCCGACCTCCGGGTCGAGCAGCAGCTCCAGGGCGATCCGCTGCTCCGCGGAGCGGCCGTGCAGGCCGAACACCTCCCGGTCGCCGCGCACCAGCCGGACCTGCTTGTCCGCGGTCACCCGGCCCAGCGCGCTCTGCGAGCCGCAGAGCAGCCGCACCCCGGTGTTCGGTGGCAGGTCCCGGGCCTCGTCGAGATCGGCGATGCCTTCCTTGAACAGGACGTCCACCGATTCCGACGCAGCCTCGACGTCGGCCATCCCGGTCCAACCCGAGGACACCACGTCCTGCGCGCGGTACTCCTCGGCGTCCAGGGCGACCGCCGCCGCCTTGACCCGCAGCGGCATGTCCTTGGTCACCAGCGTGACCCGGTGTCCCTCGGCGGCCAGGTTCAGCGAACAGGCCAGGATCCGGGCGTCGTTGGAGTCCGTGCGGAACCCCGGCGGCAGCACCTGCGGGTCGGAGTGGTTCAACTCGACGTGCAGTCTGCCGCCGGACGTGCCGACCGGAACCGGCTCGTCGAGCCGACCGTGCTGGATTCGCAGGTCGTCGAGGCCGCGGAGGGCTTCTCTGGCGAACCAGCCGAGTTCGGGGTGGTGGCGTTTGCCTTCCAGTTCACCGATCACCACCACCGGGAGCACGACGTTGTGCTCGGCGAAGCGGGACATCGCCCACGGATCGGACAGCAGCACCGAGGTGTCCAGCACGTAGGTGCGGATTTCGGTGTCACCGGGTTGCGTGCTGCTCGCGGACTCGCCGCTACGGGCTGGGATCTCCGCTTGGGGCTGGGAACGTCGTGCGGTCACGGCTACTCCCTCGCGGGCGTGGCATGCACACCCGCTCGTCGGCGGGCCGGGCCTGCCCCCGTCGCGCCCCGGCCGGACCGGTAGTCCGCCGTGGCCGCAGGGGCCGGGCACCGGCCCTTCGCGACCAAGGTGGACGTGGTAACCGTCCGCTCCAGCCATCAGGCACGATCAGGGCCTCCCGGACGGGCCGCGTTCGGACTTGCACTGGGAACGGCCCGTCATCAGCGACGCTACCGGCGGGATTGCATCTCGGCAGGCAGCCACACAGGTGATTCGCCGATTGGTCAACTTTTCTTCACATGGCACGGGATTCGCCCAGGTCACGGATTCGCCGACGGATCAGGGCCAAGGCCGATCCGGGTCCGGCAGCAGGTCAGGACCCCTCCGCGGCCCGGCGCGGATCCGGCACGCCACGTGATCATGACTACGCCATTCGGGTGATCTTCACCGGGTGAACGGCTCAGACGCGGGCCGCCAGCTCGGCCCGGACGGCCTCGGGCACCAGCGGCTCGTCAAGCAACCGGCGATAACGATCGGCGCTCGATGTGCCCGCCGGGCGGTTCTCCAGCCAGCGCCGCAACAGCCGGTAGCCCTCGACGTAGGTGGTGGTGTAGGCGCGCCACAGCGGATCGCGCATGAACCGCATGAGGTGCCGCGCCCGCTGGTCCGACATCAGCAGCCAGCGCTGCAGGTACGCGGAGACCTCCGCCTCGTCCGCGCCGTCGGCGTGCAGCATCAGCAGGGCGTCCTGGCGGACCGTCAGCAGGCGGCTCATCGCGAGCTCCAGCCGCTCCGACAGCTCACCTTCCATCCGGATGCCCAGGTCCGCGAAGATCTCCGCCGCCCACGGGCCCCAGCCCGGCCCCACGACCGCCCGCAGGCCCAGATCGGCGAGGCCTTCGGCCATCAGGCACTGCGGGGTGTTGACCAGGAAGATCGTGTGCTCGGCCTGGGCGTCCCGGATCGCCAGGCCGGCCTCCTTGCGGCAGTGCTCGGTGTGGTGGCCCGGGTAGGACTCGTGCGCGACGAGCTGCGGCAGGTTCGCGGCCCGGTGCCCGACGTCGGCGTTCACGGCCACCCGCGACCGGTAGTCGCCGACGTAGTGGTTGAAGCCGCTCCAGGGCTTGTCGGTCACGATCTGGTACTCGACGACCTCCTGGACCGGCAGGCCGAAGCGGCGGCGCACGCGATCGCGCAGCGCGCTCGAAAGTGCCTGGACGCAGACCTTGAGCCGGTCGGCGGGCACCGCGTCCCGGCTGCGGACGGCGGCCAAGCGCGCGGGCAGCGAGCCCCGGCCGGGCAGCAGCTCGGACAGCAGGCGGTGCGCCTCGCAGTACTCGTCCTGATCGCCGAGCGCCGGCGTGACCTGGAAGTACGCCTCCACTTCCGCCGGGAACGGCACCTGCTCGCCGGCCAGCTTGCGCCCGGAGCACTCCAGCGCGGTGAGCTGCGCGGCGAGGAACCGGCGGCGCGGTTCGGCCAGGCCGGATTCCGGCAGCGCGGCGAGCAGCCGGCGCGCGTCGGCGGTCAGCCGCGCCGGGTCGGGGCTCGCCTCGTTCTGCACCCGCCGCCGCAGCGCCGGGTCGCCGGTGTAGGAGTCCACGAATCCCTGGACGAGCCGGTCGAATCTGAGCCCGAGGAGCACGTATTCGGCCACGAGTGCTTCGGAGTCCACATCCGGACACTACGCCGCGCACTCGCGGACGCGGAACGGTGGTCCCCGTTTCCGCCCCCGTCGAAACCACGCGCATTTGCCGACGCAACGAAAAGGACGGTCGCGACACCTGAAGATCACACAATGGTGTTAACAAGGTGTCGTTTTTCCACTTTGGCTGGATATCTTTCACGCCGAGCGCATCACCCCGGCTGAACATTGGGGTGCGCAGCCGGGAATTCGATCGCGCTCTTCATCCCATCCAACAAGGAGTTCCCAATTGCTTAAGAAGGCAGCGATCGTCGCTGGTGCCGCCGCCGGCCTGCTGGCCCTGGCCCCCGTCGCCTACGCCGACAGCGCGGACAACGACGGCATCAACGTCCTGAACGACAACAACGTCAGCGTCCTGCCGATCCAGGCCTGCGGCAACAACGTCGCTGTCCTCGGTGCCGTGGTGCCGATCCTGTCGCCGCAGCTGAACAACTGCGTCAACGCGCCGATCGTCGACCACCCCAAGGGCTACTGAACCCAGCGGGCGGATCACCTGGATCTGGTACGCGGAATTAGGTGACGAAAAGGGCGCCGGGCCTGCCCCGGCGCTCCTTTTTGCGTTCCGGAAAACGGGCCAGAAGTCCGCTCGCCACCGGAATTCCGGGCCGCGACGAGCGGAAACGAGATTGGCGTTCACACAATAGTGTTACTGAGTTTGGGAATCCGGCCCGCGACGGGTTAGCTTCTCTGCCGGAACGCGCCAGACTCGATGGCCACCTCGCGGGCTTTCCGAAGTCCCCGGTGTGAACTCCGAATACCGCGGTAATCAAAGGAGAGTGAACCCAAGTGCTGAAGAAGGTTGCGATCGTCGCCGGTGCCGCCGCCGGCCTGCTGGCCCTCGCCCCCGTCGCCTACGCCGACAGCGCGGACAACGACGGCATCAACGTCCTGAACGACAACAACGTCAGCGTCCTGCCGATCCAGGCCTGCGGCAACAACGTCGCCGTGGCCGGCGCCGTCGTGCCGATCCTGTCGCCGCAGCTGAACAACTGCGTCAACGCCCCGATCGTCGACCACCCCAAGGGCCACTGACCCAGGGCGAATCGCGTCGGGAGGGCCAGGTCCTGCGGGACCTGGCCCTCCCGCCGTTCCGGGGTCAGCGGCCCAAGCGGCGGTGCCGGACCGCGTAGTCGCGGAGCGCGCGGGTGAAGTCGACGCGGCGGAAGGCGGGCCAGTACGCCTCCGTGAACCAGAACTCGGAGTGCGCGGACTGCCACAGCATGAAGCCGGACAGCCGCTGCTCCCCCGACGTGCGGATCAGCAGGTCGGGGTCGGGTTGTCCGGACGTGTAGAGGTGCTCGGCGATGTGGTCGACGGTGAGCACCTCGGCGAGCTCTTCGATCGTGGTGCCCGCTTCGGCGTGCTGCTGCAGCAGCTTGCGCACGGCGTCGGCGATCTCCCGGCGCCCGCCGTAGCCGACCGCCACGTTGACCTGCATGCCCGTGCGGCCCTTGGTCCGCAGGGCGGCCGCGGACAGCCGGGCGGCGGTCTCGGTGGGCAGCACGTCGAGGGCGCCGACGATCCGCACCCGCCACGGGGTGGCCGGGTCGGTGAGCTCGTCCACCACTCCGGCGATGATCTCCATCAGCGCGTTCAGCTCTTCGGACGTGCGGTTGAGGTTGTCGGTGGACAGCAGCCACAGCGTGACGACCTCGACCTCGGCCTCGTCGCACCAGCCGAGCAGTTCGGCGATCTTACGGGCGCCGGCCCGGTGTCCGTGGGCGGCGTCCAGGCCGGCTTCCTTGGCCCATCTGCGGTTGCCGTCCAGGATGACGCCGACGTGCCTGGGGTGTTCCGCCCCGTCGAGCTTGCGGCGCAGCCGCCGCTCGTAGACGTCGTAGATGAGTTCTTTCAACCGAACCTTGAGCGCCACGCCCGATGAGCCTACGCGGATGGCGGCGGGCCGCGGCCCCCACCTCAGCTCAGCGTGCGGCGCAGGTCACGGACGGGATGCGCGACACCCCGCCTTCGAGTGCCGTTGGACACTTCCGATCACAGGGGCGGGTGCGAGGTCGCCGCACCGAACCTACGGTCCCGTAACCTCGACGTGTGACTAGCGCCCTCACCGCTCGCCGCCCGACGGCATTCGTCAAGCCGCGGATGCGCGGCTGGATCCACTTCTGGTCGCTGGTGGTGTCCGTCGCCGCCGGTGCCACGCTGATCGCCCTCGCCGCTTCGACCGTGTCGGCCGCCGCCGCGGTGGGCACTTCCATCTACGTCGCGACCGTGCTGGGGCTGTTCGGCGTCAGCGCCCTCTATCACCGCAAGACCTGGAAGACGATCGGCGCGCGCACCTGGATGCGGCGGCTCGACCACTCGATGATCTTCCTGTTCATCGCGGGGACCTACACCCCGTTCGCGATGGTGGCCATGCAGCCCACGACGGGCGCGGTGGTGCTCGCCGTCGTCTGGGGCGGAGCGCTGGGCGGCGTGATCTTGAAGCTCGCCTGGCCCAACGCGCCGCGCTGGGTCGGCGTGCCGGTCTACATCGCGCTCGGCTGGGTCGCCGTGTTCGTGTTCCCCGACCTGCTGCAGAACGCCGGGATGGCGGCCCTGGTGCTGCTGATCGCCGGCGGGCTGATGTACACGGCGGGCGCGATCTTCTACGCGACCCGGTGGCCCGACCCGTGGCCGAAGACCTTCGGCTACCACGAGTTCTTCCACTCGGCGGTGTCGCTGGCGGCGATCTGCCACCACATCGCGATCTGGCTCGCGCTCTACGCCTGACGCGCGTTCCACCAGGTCAGGGCCCGTGCTCACGTTGTGAGCACGGGCCCTTCCGCTTGCTCAGCCGCCCTCGGGGCCGCGGTTGCGCAGTTCGTCGACCTTGGACAGGGCCTCGCGCAATTCGCCCAGCCAGTCCTCGGTGTGCCTGCCGACCAGCCGCACCGCCCAGGCCAGCGCCTCGGACCGGGACCGGGCGACCCCGGCGTCCACCAGCGTGTCCAGCACCATGCGCTCGGGCTGGTGCAGCCTGGTCATCACCGGCACGGACAGCGTGGTGAACAGTTCCTCGGTGCCGCCGAGGCTGGCGCCCCAGGCGACCTTGCGCCCGTAGCGGTGCTCCGCCTGGCGGGCGATCTCGATCCGCTCTTCGCGGGTCTCCTCGCGGAACCGGGCGATCCGCCCGCTCTCCGCTGCGGCGCGCTCGGCGTCGTCGGCGAACTCGCCGTCCACCGGCGGCAATTCACCGACCACCAGGATCTCCTCGCGGTCGACGGTGACCGCCGGGCCGCCGGCGAACCAGCCCTCGGGCAGCCGCCCGGTGAACCAGGCCGTGGCGTCGGCGGCGGTCGGCGGCTCGCTGCGCCGGCCACCGCCAGCCCACGGCGGCCCGCCCCTGCCCCGGCCGCGAGCCGTTCGTCCGAATCTCGAATGCATGACTCCCACCTCCCGATTACAGGATTACACGCTTACATCCCAGGTGGGTAGGGCTGTCGTTCGGCCCGCGGCGAAACTTGGGCACGCTTCCGCAGGTAGGCGGACGGCGCGGACAGGCCGGCCAGCGCGCGGCGGCTTCGGGTGGCTTGAGCGAACGGCCCGTTCACCTCATCCATCGAGGTGAACGGGCCGTTCGCGGCCTTTCCGCCAGGCGTGGTGGCTCAGCGGGTGAGGGAATCGACGAGGTCCTCGGTCGTCGTCACCGGGCGGTCGCACACGTAGCCCCGGCACACGTACGCCGCCGCGGCTCCGCCGACCAGCGGGCGCTCCGCCAGTAGCGGCACCCGGGTCGCCTCCGGCTCCCCCGCCATTGCCACGGCTCCGCCTGGGGCGTGCCGCCGCGCCGCGGCGATCAGCGCCGCGCGGTCGGCGTCGTCGGCTTCGCCGACCACCGCGACCTGCAGCGGGCCGTGTGCGCGGGCCTCGGCGACGCTGAGCCAGTGACCCGCGAAGCGGGGAGCGCGCTGCGCGAGGAGCCCGGCTCGGCCGAGCGCCTGCTCCGCCGCCGCGCGGTAGTGCCCGACGGCGTCCGGGCCGGCGAGCGCGGCAGCGGCGAGCAGGGCCGAGGCGACCGCCGAGGCCCCGGAGGGGCTGGCGTTGTCGGTGGGATCGGAGGGGCGCCGGACGAGGGACTCGGCGTCGGCCGCCGTGTCGTGGAACATGCCCGGGTGGTCGGCGTCGGCGAACTGCTGCAGGGCCGTGTCCAGCAGTCCGCACGCCGCATCGAGCCATCGCGGCTCGGCGGTCGCCTGGTGCAGCGCGAGGAGCCCGTCGGCGAAGCAGCCGTAGTCCTCCAGCACCCCCGCAGCCGTTCCGACCACTCCGTCGCGGGACGTGCGCCGCAACCTGCCGTCGACGAAGTGCCGCTCCAGCAGCAGATCCGCCGCCTGCGCCGCCGCCTCGACCCAGCTCGGCTCGTCGAGCACCGCCGCGGCCTCGGCGAGCGCCGTGATCGCCATGCCGTTCCAGGCGGTGACGACCTTGTCGTCCTTGCCCGGCTGCGGGCGCCGGTCGCGGGCTTCGCGGAGGCTGTCGCGCACCCGGCGCCAGCGGGCGTGGTCGTCCGGGTCCCGCTTGAGCTGCAGCGTCGATGCGCCGTTCTCGAAGGTGCCCGTCTCGGTCACCTCGAACAGCTCCGCCGCCCAGTCGCCGTCCACCGGCCCGAGCACCTCGCGCAGCTGGTCCGGCGTCCACACGTAGGTGAGCCCTTCGACGCCTTCGGTGTCGGCGTCCAGCGATGCCGCGAAGCCGCCTTCCGGCGTTCGCAGGTCGTGCAGCAGGAACTCGGCCGTCTCGCGGGCAACCCGCTCGCCGAGCGGGCTGCCGATCCTGGCGAGGTGCGCGTACACGCGGAGCAGCAAGGCGTTGTCGTACAACATCTTCTCGAAGTGCGGCACCACCCAAGCGGCGTCGACGCTGTAGCGCGCGAAGCCGCCCGCCAGCTGGTCGTAGATGCCGCCGCGGGCCATCGCCGAGCAGGTCGCTTCGGCCAGTTCCAGCGCGGCGTTCTCGCCGTCCGGCACGCCGACCCGTTCGTGGTGGCGCAGCAGGAACTCCAGCACCATCGACGGCGGGAACTTCGGCGCGCCGCCGAATCCGCCGTGGGCCGCGTCGAATTCCGCGTGCAGCCGGGAGACCGAACCGGCCAGCACCTCCTCGTCCAAAATGGACTCCGGGAGCGGGGCGCGCTGCGCGGCCAGCTGCTCCACCACCCGGGCGGCGGCCTTCCGGACCTCTTCGCCGCGGCCTTCCCAGGCCTGCGCCACGGCGTGCAGCAGCTGGCCGAACGAGGGCATGCCGCCCATGGGCGCCGTCGGGTAGTAGGTGCCGCAGTGGAAGGGCTCGCCTTCCGGGGTGAGGAAGCAGGTCATCGGCCAGCCGCCCTGCCCGGTCATCGCCTGGGTGGCCTCCATGTAGACCGCGTCGATGTCCGGCCGTTCCTCGCGGTCCACCTTGATGTTCACGAAGTGCTCGTTCATCACCCGCGCGATCTCCGGGTCCTCGAACGACTCGTGCGCCATCACGTGGCACCAGTGGCAGGCGGCGTAGCCGACGGACAGCAGCACCGGCACGTCCCGCCGCCGCGCCTCGGCGAACGCCTCGGGCGACCACGGCCACCAGCCGACCGGGTTGTCGGCGTGCTGGAGCAAGTAGGGGCTGGTCGCGTTCGCAAGCCGGTTCGCCATGCGCCCAGCCTCCCACTTCGCCGAACCGGGCGCACCCAGTCCCGCCGCTCCGGACACCCGGCCGCGACCGCGCCGATTTCTCACAAAACGTGTTACAACCGACGGCATCTCTGCTAATACTTACGGCCACTCGCGGATCTTGAGGAGCGGCGGATGACGACCATGCGCCTCGGCGCTGTGCGAACGCACGACGAGACCGCGATGGATGCCGTCGCGCGCCCGCAGGAGTAGCGATGAGAAAAGGGCGGCCGTCGGATGCCGGGTCGCGCCGTGCTCGATGACGTGTACGTCCTGTGCACCGCGACACCTCGTCGTCACCGACGACGCCACGCCCGAGCACGAACTCGCCACGATCCGCGCCTCCGGCACCGAGGTGCGGCTCGTGCCGATGCCCCCGCCGTGACGGCAGAACCATCCGAGGAAACGATGCGAGCAAGGAATTCCACTGTGGACAAAATAGGAGCGGCGCGATGAACCTGGTCGCCGGAATCGACTCCTCCACCCAGTCCACCAAGGTCGTGGTCTGCGACGCCGACACCGGAACCGTGCTGCGGGAGGGCCGTGCGCCGCACCCGGACGGCACGGTCGCCGACCCGGAGGACTGGTGGCGGGCGCTGACCACGGCTTCCGACGGCCTCCTCGACGACGTCGCGGCCATCGGCATCGCCGCCCAGCAGCACGGCATGGTGGCGCTGGACGAGCAGGGCGTGCCGGTGCGGCCCGCGCTGCTGTGGAACGACAACCGCTCCGCGCAGGCCGCGATCGACCTGACCGAGGAGCTCGGCGGGCCGCAGGCGTGCGCGGAGGCGATCGGCTCGGTGCCGGTCGCCAGCTTCACCGCCAGCAAGCTGCGGTGGCTGGCCGAGCACGAGCCGCACCTGGCCGACCGGGTGACCGACGTGCTGCTGCCGCACGACTGGCTGACCTGGCGGCTGACCGGCGAGTTCGTCACCGACCGCGGCGACGCGTCCGGCACCGGCTACTGGTCACCCCACGAAGGCCGGTACCGGGAGGACGTGCTGACCACCGCGTTCGGCGGCCGGACGCCCCGAACGCCACGGGTCCTCGGCCCGGCGGAAGTAGCCGGGCACACCCGGGACGGCAAGTTGGTGTCGGCCGGAACGGGCGACAACATGGGCGCCGCGCTGGGCCTGAACGTCCGGCCCGGCGACGTCGTGGTGTCGCTGGGCACGAGCGGCACGGTGTTCGCCCGGGCGGATCGGCCGAGCGCGGACCCGAGCGGCCAGATCGCCGGATTCGCCGACGCGACGGGCGGTTTCCTGCCGCTGGTGTGCACCCTCAACGCGGCCAGGGTGCTCACCGCGACGGCGGCGATGCTCGGTGTCGAGATGGCCGAGTTCGACGAGCTGGCGCGCCGGGCCGAGCCCGGTGCGGGCGGGCTTGCGCTGCTGCCGTACCTGGACGGCGAGCGCACGCCGTTCCTGCCGGACGCCGCGGGAACCCTCACCGGGCTCCGGCGGGACAACATGACGCCGGAGAACCTCGCGCGGGCCGCAGTGGAGGGAATGCTGTGCGGGCTCGCGGCCGGCGTCGACGCGCTGCGCGCGGAAGGCGTCGAGGTGGGCAGGGTGCTGCTCATCGGCGGCGCGGCGCAGTCGCGGGCGGTGCAGGTGGCGGCGCCGCTGATCTTCGGCGTGCCGGTCACGGTGCCCGCACCGGCGGAGTACGTCGCCCGAGGCGCGGCCCGCCAGGCGGCATGGGCGCTGGCGGGAACGCCGAACCCGCCTGAGTGGCTGCTACCAGGAGCTGCGGAATTGGACGTCACCGCCCCGGAAGCGGGAGCCCGCATCCGAGACCAGCACACCGGCGCATTCACCCAGGTCCACGGCGCCTGACCGGGGGAATGCTCGTGAGCGTTCATTCCGGTTCTTACCGGAATGAACGCTCACGACGTCGTGGCGAACCCGCTCGTCCGGCCGAGGGCGGTCGCCCAGTCGGATACGGTGCCTTTGCGCAGGTGATCGATCAGGGGGGAGTTTCCTTTGCAGCCAGGGCATCCGCCGTTCCAGCCACCCCACCGCCCCATGCCGCCGCACCCCGGCATGCCGCCCGGCCCTCCCGCCGGTCGGCCTCCCATGCCGCCTCCGCCGTCCGCTCCGCGACCGGTCGCGCCGCCTCCGAACGCCGAAGCGACGCAGGTGCTTCGCACCCAGGCGAAGCCGGAGGAACCGATCAACCTGTTCGACCTCGTCGGATTCGGCGATCCGGCCCATGTCGAGCTCGACCGGGCCTGGCAGCCTCGCGGCTCCGAGGAGCGGTACCGGATCGCCATCGGCGTTGACGACCACGGCAGGCCAGTGCACCTCGACTTCAAGGAAACCGGCAGCGCCGTTGGCATTTTCGGTTCCGCGGGGTCCGGGAAGTCCGAGCTGTTGCGCACGATCCTGTACGGGCTGGCCGCGACGCACTCCTCCGCCGCGGTCAACTTCGCCTGCATCAGCCGCGAGCACAACGACCAGGTCTGGCGCTCGCTCTACTCGATCCCGCACACTGCGCTCGCCGAGCCGATGCGCTCGAACGACCTCACCGGCCGACGGTTCGACGAGGCGCTGACCGGCCTGCTCGCCTGGCAGGTCGAGCAGTTCAACCGGTTGGGCGTCGGGAACTTCGCCGATTACCAACGCCTCCAGCCGGAGGCCGATGCCGAGCCGGTGCCGATGCTGCTGGTCGCGGTCGACGACCTGCCCGGGGTCCTGCGCGACCGGCCCGGATTCGCCGCGACCATCGACCGGCTGGTCCGGCACGGGCACTCGGGGATCAAGCTGGTCTACACCGCGACCTCGGCGGAGCAACTCCCGCAGCTCGCGGGCGCGACCGCGACCCGCATCGTGCTGCGGACCAGCGAAGCGGATTCGGTCAGGCTCATCGGCCGCGCCCACGACCTGCCCGATGCCCCGGGCAACGGACACCTGGTTCGCCCGCGCCAGGAACCGCTCCGCTTCCGCGCCGCTTACACCGACCTGCCGCACGGGACGCCCCAGAGCGACTATTTCCAGACGATTCCCCAGATCTTCGCCGAGCGGGTTCGGGGTCAAGGCCCGCCGGCCCGGCAGCTCATCCTGCCGCCGCCGGGCGAACCACCGGCCGGAATCGACCTGCCGCTGAAGGCCACCGAGGAACGGGGCTTCAACGCCAAGCCGGAGACCCCGCTGATCGTTCCGATCGGCGTGCTCGACAACCCCTTCCACCACCGGCACGAGCCACTGCTGCTGGACCTCTCCGGCTCGGATGGCAACGTCGCGATCGTCGGTCGACCGCGCAGCGGGAAGTCGACCGCCGTGCGCACGACCCTGCTGACCTTGGCGCTCACCCACACCCCGGCCGAAGTCCGCTTCCACTGCCTTGACTTCGGCGGCGGCGGGCTGGCCTCGCTGCGCGACCTGCCGCACACCAGGGTGGTGACCGCCAGCCACGACTCGGACTTCGTGGCGCTTGCCGTCGAGGAACTCGAAACGCTGCTCGCCAAGCGGGAGAAGTCCTTCGCGCAGCACGGCATCGACTCGGCCGACGAGTTCCGCCGACGCCGCCGCGAAGAGCCGCTCGGCGAGGCCGCGACCGACCACTTCCTCGTCGTCGACGGCTGGCCCGAAGTGCACCAGCACCCCGGCCTAGCCGATCGGATCCTGCGCCTCGCCCGGCGCGGCTTGTCCTACGCCATCCACGTGGTCGTCACCGCCAACCGCTGGGACGACCTGCCCCGCGAGCTGCGCGACCTCGCGGGCGGCCGCATCGAGCTGCGGCTGGCGGACCCGCGGGATTCGTTGATCTACCCCGAGCACGCCGACTCCGTCCCGCCGGACAAGCCCGGCAGCGGACTCCACAGGGGACTCCGCTGCGCGATCAACGTCCCGGTGCTGGGCGATGAACTACCGGCCTACGCCGACGAGCCCCTTCCGGAGGACCTCGACACGAAGACCCGCGAGCTCGTCCAGCTCATCGGCAAGTCCTGGCCCGGCGACCGACCTGCCCAACTGCGCCGCCCACCGGAGTTCGTCGGCTACGACGAACTCCCCGCGGCCGAGCCGGACGCCTTCCCCATCGGCATCGACGGCCACGGCAAGCCAGTCATCCTGACGCTGAACGGAGACCGCCATCGCCACGTGCTGATCGCGGGTGGACACGAAGCCGGCAAGAGCACCGTGATCCGCAACGTGCTGCGCGGGATCGCGGCGTACCCGGCGAAGGAAGCGATGGCGCTGGTGGTCGACTACCGGCGCGAGCACCACCACGCCCTGCTGCCCGACAGCCACACCTTGTCGTACGCCCGGGCGGCAGGCCAGGCGAGGAGCGACCTGGAGGACTTCACCGCAGCTCTGCGCAAACGACTTCCGGATGCGGGCGGCGAACCCAAGTCGTGGGTCGGGCCGAAGGCGTTCCTCGTGGTGGACGACTTCGACCTGGTCCGCCGCGAGGAGGGCTTGAACACGCTTTGCGGTCTGGACGAGTTGCTGCCGCACGCCGAGAAGATCGGCCTCCACGTGGTCCTCGCCTACAACGCGGACCTCGAACGAAGCCGAGACCAGATCGTCTCAAGGCTCAGCTACGACGCGTACCGGTTGATCTTGAAGGACGCGCCCGGGATCACTTGGGGCGCCAGCAGTCTGGGCGAGCGCCCGCGGGACGCAGGTGAAGCACGCCTGGACCGGAGGATCGGAACCGACACCAGCCTCCGGGTGGCCTGGCTCCCGCATCCGCTGGAAACCTGACCCGGAAAGCGAGCGGGGCCATCCGGCACTCCGGATGGCCCCGCTCCTGCTTCGTCTCGCTAGGAGGCTTCGCCCTTGCCCGGCTTCGCCTCGCCCTTGCCCGGCTTCGCCTCGCCCTGCTCGGCTTCGGGTTCTTCCGCCGGCTCCGCTTCGGCTCGCTTCACCCTCGCCGGGGCCGCCGCCGCTGCCTTCTGCTCGTCGAAGACCACCGGCACCTTCTTCAGGTGCTTGGTCATCGAGCGGATCAGGAACACCACCGCGATGGCGAACACCACCAGCAGCACCAGCCCCACCGGGGAGGACTTGCCGAAGTCCTCGCCCTGGCCGCCCGGGTCCGGCGTCACGGGGACGGGCGTCTGCGCGAGCACGTAGGTGACCGCTTCCGTGGCACTCATGCGCATACCTTCTCCTGCACACCGGAGAACAGGTCGTCCTCCGGCAACGTGGTGTCGACCAGCGAACGCACCAGTTCGTAGTCCTCGGTCGGCCACAGCTCGCGCTGGATGTCGAGCGGGACCGCGAACCAGCGGCTGGTCGGGTCGATCTGGGTCGCGTGGGCGCGCAGCGCGTCGTCGCGCTGCTCGAAGTACTCCCCGCACTCGACCCGCGTGGTGACCCGCTCGTCCGGATCGGGGCGGGTCGAGTCCCACTTGGCCAGCCACTCGCCGTACGGGGACTCCATGCCCCTGGCCAGCAGCGCCTCGTGAAACAGCTGCATGCGCTTGCGGGAGAAGCCGTGCGAGTAGTACAGCTTCAGCGGCTGCCACGGCTCGCCCGCGTCCTGGTACAGGTCGGGGTCACCGGCCGCGTCGAACGCCGCCACCGAGATCTCGTGGCACCGGATGTGGTCCGGGTGCGGGTAGCCGCCGTTCTCGTCGTAGGTGATCACGACGTGCGGGCGGAACTCCCGCACCACCTTGACCAGCTCGCGGGTCGAGACCTCCATCGGCACGGTCGCGAAGACGCCGTCCGGCAGCGGAGGCAGCGGGTCGCCCTCCGGCAGCCCGGAGTCGACGAAGCCGAGCCACCGGTGCTGCACGCCGAGGATCTTGGCCGCCTCGGCCATCTCCGCGCGGCGGACCTCCGTCAGGTTCTCGACGACCTCCGGCCGGTCCATGGCCGGGTTGAGGATGCTGCCCGCCTCACCGCCGGTGCAGGTGACAACCATCACTTCGTGCCCATCGGCCACGTAACGCGCGGTCGTCGCGGCACCCTTGCTGGACTCGTCATCCGGGTGCGCGTGCACCGTCATCAGCCGCAGCTTGTCCGCCATCGCCGGGTAGTCCCCTCCTGCTTTGCAAGCATCTCTCATGAACACGGCCCCGCCGACAGGCCGCGGGACACCCCAGGGATACTTAACGTGGATGTCGGGTCCCATTGTTCCCGGTGGGTCCGACTTGCTCGGCGCCAGCCCCCGCATCACCCGTCCGCGGGCGGTGGCGAAGCCCGAAGTCGAAAGGCCGTCCAGCCCCGGTGACGAACCAGCAGATCCCGCAGGACCGGTACGGATCGCGTGCTCGCACGCGCCCGCGCCCGGCCCTCCGCTGGGCGCTGATCGCGGTCGTGCTGGTCGCCCTGGTGGGCGCGGCGATCGTGGGCTATCGCAACCTCGGCAGCGCGCCGATCAAGGGCGAGCAGATCGCCTTCGAAGCGATCGACGACCACTCCGTGCGCATCGTGTTCGAAGTGCAGCGCGACGAGCCGCAACGGCCCGCCGACTGCGTGGTGCGCGCCCGTGCCAAATCCGGTGTGGAAGTCGGTCGCAAAGAAGTTCTGATCCAACCTGCGGACGGCACCACCAGACAGGAGACTGTGCTGCGGACCTCCGCCCTAGCGGGCACAGGGGAGGTGTACGGCTGCACTTACAACGTTCCTGAATATTTGTCCACCCACCTACGGCCAACTGGGTGAACACCGGCGTACCACGCCGGGTGCAGGGAAAACCCCGCCCCGGGGTGTGTCGCTTCGTGCTATTGTCGACTTCAGCACGGTCCCGCGCGGGCCGTGTTTTTCCGTTACTTGGCCAATGGCCGAGAAATCAAAGGTGCGGAAATGCAATTCGCCCGTGGGGAAACGCGGGCCGCAGTCGACGAGGAGTGGTGACCGTGAGCGAGACCCAGGTGACCTGGCTGACCCAGGATGCTTACGACCGGCTCAAGGGAGAGCTGGACGAGCTCGTGGCCAACCGCCCGGCGATCGCCGCGAAGATCAACGAGGCCCGCGAGGAAGGCGACCTGCGGGAGAACGGCGGCTACCACGCGGCCCGCGAGGAGCAGGGGCAGATCGAGGCCCGCATCCGCCAGCTGCAGGAACTGCTGCGCACCGCCAAGGTCGGCGACGTGCCCACCGAGTCCGGCATCGCCCGGCCCGGCTCGGTGCTGACGGTCCGCTACGACGGCGAGGACGAGACCGAGAAGTTCCTGCTGGCCACCCGCGAGGAGGGCGCGCACGGCGAGCTGGAGGTCTACTCCCCGAACTCGCCGCTGGGCCGCGCGCTGCTGGACGCCAAGGAGGGCGAGACCCGGGAGTACGAGCTCCCCAACGGCGGCACCATGTCGGTGACCCTGGTCAAGGCCGAGCCCTTCGCCGGCTGAGCTCAAGAGTCTGCCCGGGTCGGCTTGCGTAGCGGCCCCCTGCGGGAGTTGCAGACGCCGCCTGGACTGTGGGAGCCCGACTTACGCATGACCAGGCTGTCCTCGCCAGACGACGTCTGAGAACCCGCGGCGGTGCGAGCTGCGTAGGTGGGCTAAGCGGCTGCGCCGCTTCAACGAAAGAACGTGTTCAAGGAAGACCGCGGGCGTCCCCGATCCAGGGGCGCCCGCGGTCTTTCGCCTGCCGGGCGTCAGTCCTCCGGCCGGTCGTCCTCGGCCGCCAGCCGCTCCAGCAGCGGGCGGACGCGCGGCGCGACCGGCGTGGAAAGGGCGATCGATGTCGAGGTGCGCCGCACCCCGGCCACCCCGACGATCTCGTCGATGACCCGCTGCAGGTCGGCGTTGGAGCGCGCGACCATCCGCACGAACAAGTCCCCCTGCCCCGTCGTCGCGTGCACCTCGCACACCTCGTCGATCGCCCCCAGCTGATCCGCCACCAGGCCCCGGTGCCCCTGGGCGATCTCCAGCACCGCGAAGGCCGTCAGTCCGTAGCCCATAGCCGCCAGGTCGAGCTCCGGCGGGAAACCCAGCAGGACGCCGCGCTGCACCAGCCGATCCATCCGCGCCTGCACGGTGCCGCGCGCCACGCCGAGCCGCCGCGAGCACTCCAGCACCCCGAGGCGGGGTTCGTCGGACAGCAACAGCAGCAGCCTGGCGTCCAACGCGTCCAGGCCCTCGGCATTGGGAGCCATGTCATACCCCTTGTTCAGGTTGACCAATCCAGCCAGCGGTTCGGCTTGAATACTGAACAGGTTGCGCAGCGAAATCAACGAGTGTTGCTCAGGATGACCTGCCCAGCGCACGCTGAGCCTCGTCACCGCTTCGGCGAACAACGGGAGGACATCGTGACCGGCACCGTCAACCACGGCAGCCAGACCGAGCAGCTCGACGACGTCACGTTCGACCAGATGAAGCGCCTCGTCGGCCTCGTCGAACACGACGATTCGAAGGACCCGTTCCCGGTCAAGGCGCTCGACGCAGTGGTGTTCGTCGTCGGCAACGCCACCCAGAGCGCGCTGTTCTACCAGGTCGCGTTCGGCATGGAGCTGATCGCCTACTCCGGTCCCGAGCACGGCAACCGCGACCACAAGGCCTACGTGCTGAAGTCCGGGTCGGCCCGGTTCGTGCTGAAGGGCGCGGTGGACCCGGACAGCCCGCTCGCCGACCACCACCGCCGGCACGGCGACGGCGTGGTGGACCTGGCGATGGAGGTGCTCGACGTCGACAAGTGCGTGGAGCACGCCCGCGCCCAGGGCGCCACGGTGCTCGAAGAGCCGCACGACGTGTCCGACGAGCACGGCACGATCCGGACGGCGGCCATCGCCACCTACGGCGAGACGCGGCACACGCTGCTCGACCGCAGCCGCTACACCGGTCCCTACCTGCCCGGATACGTCGTTCAGCAGGGCAGCTACGTCAAGCCCGCCGACGCGCCCAAGCGGCTGTTCCAGGCCGTGGACCACTGCGTCGGCAACGTCGAGCTCGGCCAGATGGACAGCTGGGTCGAGTTCTACAACCGGGTCATGGGCTTCGTGAACATGGCCGAGTTCGTCGGCGACGACATCGCCACCGACTACTCGGCGCTGATGAGCAAGGTGGTGGCCAACGGCAACCACCGGGTCAAGTTCCCGCTCAACGAGCCGGCCGTCGGCAAGCGCAAGTCGCAGATCGACGAGTACCTGGAGTTCTACCGGGGCTCCGGCTGCCAGCACATCGCGCTGGCCACCGGCGACATCATCAAGACCGTCACCGCGATGCGGGCCGCCGGCGTGGAGTTCCTGAACACCCCGGACGCCTACTACGACGACCCGGAGCTGCGGGCGCGGATCGGCCAGGTGCGGGTGCCGATCGAGACGCTGAAGGAGCACGGCATCCTGGTCGACCGCGACGAGGACGGCTACCTGCTGCAGATCTTCACGAAGCCGATCGGCGACCGGCCGACGGTGTTCTACGAGCTGATCGAGCGGCACGGTTCGCTGGGCTTCGGGAAGGGGAACTTCAAGGCGCTCTTCGAAGCGATCGAGCGCGAGCAGGAACGCCGCGGCAACCTCTGATCCTCCTGGAATTCCGCGGTTCGATGTTTCCGCTGGTCACGGGTCCGTGAGTCTTTTGTGCTGCTATGGCGACCCAAAAGACTCACGGCCTGCGGACCTGCCGGAACGCCGCTCCGGAGGCCGGCCCGGCCAACCCACCGCACCCATGGCCGGGCGTCAGCCTTCGGCGGCGACGGTGAAGCCCGCGGCCCCGAGCTCCTCGACCACGTAGTGGCGGTGCTCGGGGCCGCGGGTTTCCAGCGATATCTCCACGTCCACCTCGCCCAGCGCAAGGGCACCGGAGATCCGGGAGTGCTCGATGTCGAGGACGTTCGCCGACAGCTCGCCCAGCTTCGCCAGCAGGCTCGCCAGCGAGCCGGGCCGATCCGGCAGCCGCACCCGCAGCGACAGGTAGCGGCCCGCCGAGCCCATGCCGTGCTGGATCAGCTGGAGCAGCAGCAGCGGGTCGATGTTGCCGCCGGAGAGCACCGCCACGGTCGGCGAGCGGACCTGCTCGGGGTGCTCCAGCAGCGCCGCGACCGAGGCGACCCCGGCGGGCTCGGCCACCAGCTTCGCCCGCTCCAGGCACAGCAGCAGGGCCCTGGACAGGGCCTCCTCGCTGACCGTCAGCACCCCGTCGACCAGCTCCGCGACGTGCGCGAACGTCACCGGGCCGGGCTCGCCGACCGCGATCCCGTCGGCCATCGTCTGGGTTTCGGCCAGCCGCACCGGTTTGCCCGCCGCCAGCGAAACCGGCCACGCCGCGGCCTGCTCGGCCTGCACCGCGAGCACCCTGACGTGCGGGTGCTCCGCCTTCACCGCCGCGGCGATGCCCGAGACCAGCCCTCCGCCCCCGGTGGGCACCACGATGCTGCGGACCTCCGGCAACTGCTCCAGGATCTCCAGCCCGACGGTGCCCTGACCGGCCACGATGTCGGGATGGTCGTAGGGGTGGATGAACTCCGCCCCGGTCTGCTGCGCGTGCTCCCGCGCCGCGGCGAGCGTCTCCTCCAGCACCGCGCCGTGCAGCCGGACGTCGGCGGCGTAGGACTTGGTGGCCGCGAGCTTCGGCAGCGGCACGCGCACCGGCATGAACACCGTGGCGTGGATGCCGAGCAACGATGCCGCGAGCGCAACGCCTTGCGCGTGGTTCCCGGCGCTCGCCGCGACGACCCCGGCGGCCCGGCGCGCCTCGTCCAACGCCAGCAGCCGCACGTAGGCGCCGCGGAGCTTGAACGAGCCGGTGCGCTGGAGGTTTTCGCACTTCAGGAAGACTTCGCCGCCGCAGTGCTCGCCGAGCACCCGGGAGTGCTCCAGCGGCGTGCGCCGCGAGATCCCGGCGAGCTGCTCGCCGGCGTCGCGGATTCGGTCCAGATCGACCAGCCGCATGGGCCAATCGTGCCACCGCGAAACGCAGGCGACCCGGGTAACACGTTCGGTACCCTCGGAGAAGCGGCCGGTCACCCGCAACCGGACGGCACCGCGACGAAGGCTGGTGGGGGCGAGCTGTCGCGGCGGGGATTCGGACGATCAGCGATCATCGGCGTACACCGGCCAGGTGTCGCGAGGTCCGCTGCCCGACGTCGGTGCCGGGGCTGCACACGGGAGGAAGCATGGCGCGGCTGATGCCAACGAATGGCGCGTTCCCGCTGGTCACCGGATTCGTCACGGCCGCGGCCCTGTCCGGCGCGGCGGTGCTCGCGGTGCTCCAGTCCGGCTGCGACGAACCGGGCTCCTACCGATCGCGCGACGGCGTGGTGGAGCTGATCGGCGGCTGCCTGAAACCGGACGACCTCCCGGTCAACCCCCGCCAACCGGCCGACACCCGCCCGCTCGGCAGCGGCGACCCGGCCCTCGAACGCTGATCCCGACTGCCGGGACCACCCGATGACGGTTCTCGGCGGTTCATCCGAAACTCCGCCCCGGAACGGGGAGAGCGGCGATTTCGCGCGAAATCGCCGCTCTCCCCGCGTGCCTGGCGCGAAATCGACCAGTCCGCCGGGTCAGCCGAGGGCCGTCAGGAGGTCCTCGACCAGGTCGTCGGCCTCTTCGATGCCGACCGACAGCCGCACCAGGTCGGACGGGACCTGCAGCATCGAGCCGGCCGTGCTCGCGTGCGTCATCCGGCCCGGGTGCTCGATCAGCGACTCCACGCCGCCCAGCGACTCGGCCAGGGTGAACAGCCGGGTGCGCGAGCAGACCTCCAGCGCCGCCTCCTCGCCGTCGGCGTGCAGGAAGGAGATCATCCCGCCGAAGTGGCGCATCTGCTTCGCCGCCACCTCGTGACCGGGGTGCTCCGGCAGGCCCGGGTAGAGCACCTTCGAGACCTTCGGGTGGCCGGTCAGCGCGGCGACGATGCGCTCGGCGTTGGCGCTGTGCCGCTCCATCCGCACCGCGAGGGTCTTGATGCCGCGCAGCGTCAGGAACACGTCGAACGGCCCGGGCACCGCGCCCGCCCCGTTCTGCAGGAACGCGACCTGCTCGGCGAGCTCGTCGTCGGATGTGATCACCGCGCCGCCGACCACGTCGGAGTGCCCGCCCAGGTACTTGGTGGTCGAGTGCACCACGACGTTCGCGCCGAGCTCCAGCGGCTGCTGCAGGTACGGCGAGGCGAAGGTGTTGTCCACGACCAGCTTCGTGCCGGCGTCGCGGGAAACCTGCGCCAGGGCGGCGATGTCGCCGATGTTGAGCAGCGGGTTGGTGGGCGTCTCGACCCAGATCACCTTGGTGTTCGGCCGGATCGCCGCCCGCACCGCGTCCACATCGGACACCGGGGCAGGCGTGTACTCGACGCCCCAGGCGGTGAGCACCTTGTCCACCAGCCGGAACGTGCCGCCGTAGGCGTCGTCCGGGATGACCAGGTGATCGCCCGGCTTGAGGGTGGCGCGCAGCACCGCGTCGGTGGCCGCCATGCCCGAGGCGAACGCACGCCCGTGCCGGCCACCCTCCAGCGCGGCCAGACATTCCTCCAGCGCGGTGCGGGTCGGATTGCCGGTGCGGGAGTACTCGTAGCCGCCGCGCATGCCGCCCACGCCGTCCTGCGCGTAGGTCGACGTGGCGTGGATCGGCACGATCACCGAACCGGTCGTCGGGTCTGCCTCCTGGCCCGCGTGAATCGCGCGGGTGGCGAAGCCGTCACTCATGTGGAGCAGCGTACGACCCGGCGGCGGATCCGCCGACTCGGGTCCGCGATGCGAAACGGCCCCCGACCGGGCAGGTCGGGGGCCGCTTCCGTGGATCAGCTCGTCACCACTGCGGAGGCTGCGGCGGCTGCTGCCCGCCGGCGGGCGGGAAGCCACCGGGCTGCTGGCCCGGCTGGCCGAACTGCTGCGGCTGGCCCGGCTGGCCGAAGCCACCCGGCTGACCGGGCTGGCCGGGCTGGCCGAAGCCACCGGCGGCGGCCGGAGCCGGCACACCGGAACCGGCGGCGGCGACGTACTGCCGGGTGCCCGGCAGGAACGCCAGCACACCGATCGCCGCGGCGATGAGGATGGCCACGATGGTGCCGACGATGGAGATGCCGGTGACGAAGCCGGTGAAGAGGGTCACCAGCTGGCAGATGGCGTACAGACCCGAAGCGGCGACGACCAGGATCGGGCCGATGTTCTTCTTGAGGATGACCATGATCCCGCCGGCCAGCAGCACGAGGCTGGCGATCACGAACCCGACGTACAGCGTCATCATCAGGCCGTACGGCGGGAGGTTGATCTCAGGAACCTCGATGCCGTATTCCTTGTACTGCTCCAGCTCGGCGGTGCTGGTCTCCAGGTAGGAGTACGCCGCACCGAGGCCGATCAGGCCGATCACGTTGAAGATGACACCGAGGCCACCGATGACCGTCGCGATCCAACCGGCGGTCAGGGCGAGGCCCTTGCTGCCCTGGCCCTGGGCCGCGGGCTGGCCGTAGGCGGCCTGCGGCGGCTGGGCGCCGAAACCGCCCTGGGCCTGCGGGGCCGGGAAGCC
The DNA here is from genome assembly GCF_056431445.1 of Saccharopolyspora sp. NPDC045941. Lineage (NCBI taxonomy): Bacteria > Bacillati > Actinomycetota > Actinomycetes > Pseudonocardiales > Pseudonocardiaceae > Saccharopolyspora > Saccharopolyspora sp. NPDC045941. The sequence goes on along the minus strand of NZ_JBWKKU010000002.1, from coordinate 50,988 downwards.
ACCGCTGGGCGTGCCCTGCGGCTGCGAGGGGAAGCCGCCCGGCTGGCTCTGGGTGCCCGGCTGCTGGTACATCGGCTGCGGCGGCTGCATCGACGGCGGCACCATCGCGGTCGTCTCGGCACTAGCGCCCTGGCCGGCGAGGCCGGGCTGCTGGTACATCGGCTGCGGCGGCTGCATCGACGGCGGCACGACCTGGGTCGAGTCGGACGGTGGCTGCTGGCCCTGCGGCTGGACAGGCCTCACGACCTGCGTCGCGTCGCTGCCGGCCTGGTTGGGGTCCTGCGGGTCCATCCGGTTCGAGATGGGGTCCGAACCCTGCTGACCGCCGTCCGGCGGCTGCGGAGAGCTCATCGGGTTGTCCTACTCCCTCGGGGCGTAATGCGAAGTCTGGGGCATGCGATCACACACGCTAGCTGATCGACCTGCAGCGTAGTGCCGTTCCGTAACAAGTCGTCATCGGCCGGCGATGAATCCAAGCACATCCTGCCGGGTCACCACGCCCGCGGGCTTGCCGTCGATCAACACCATGGCCCCGTCGGCACCGGCCAGCGCGGACATCGCCGCGCTGATCTCCTCGCCCGCGCCGATGGTCGGCAGCGGCGGCGACATGTGCAGTTCCACCCGGTCCGCGAGGTTCGCGCGGCCGGCGAACAGCGCGTCGAGCAGGTCCCGCTCGTTGACCGCGCCGACCACCTCGGCGGCCATGATCGGCGGCTCCGCGCTGACCACGGGCATCTGCGACACGCCGAATTCGCGGAGGATCGCGACGGCGTCGGCCACGGTTTCGCTCGGGTGCACGTGCACCAGGTCCGGGATGGTGCCGTCCTTTCGGCGCAGCACGTCGCCGACCGAACCGCCGCCGTGGTCCGGCGAGAGGAACCCGTAGGACGCCATCCAGGAGTCGTTGAAGACCTTGGTCAGGTAGCCGCGGCCGCCGTCGGGCAGCAGCACGACGATCACGTCGTCCGGGCCGGTCGTCTCGGCGAGCTCCAGCGCCGCCGCGACCGCCATCCCGCAGGAACCGCCGACCAGCAGCGCCTCCTCGCGGGCGAGCCGGCGGGTCATCTCGAACGAGTCGGCGTCGGAGACCGCGATGATCCGGTCGCAGACGTCCCGGTCGTAGGTGGTGGGCCAGAAGTCCTCGCCGACGCCTTCGACCAGGTAGGGCCGTCCGTTGCCGCCGGAGTAGACCGAGCCCTCCGGGTCGGCGCCGATGACCTGCACGCGGCCGTCGGAGACCTTCTTCAGGTACGAGCCGGTGCCGGAGATGGTGCCGCCGGTGCCGATGCCCGCCACGAAGTGCGTCACCTTGCCGCCGGTCTGCTCCCAGATCTCCGGGCCGGTGGAGTGCACGTGCGACTCCGGGTTGGCCGGGTTGGCGTACTGGTTCGGCTTCCAGGCGCCGTCGATCTCCCGGACCAGGCGGTCGGAGACGTTGTAGTAGGAGTCCGGGTGCTCCGGCGGCACCGCCGTCGGGCACACCACGACCTCCGCGCCGTAGGCCTTGAGGACGTTGCGCTTGTCCTCGCTGACCTTGTCCGGGCAGACGAACACGCAGCGGTAGCCCTTGCGCTGGGCGACCATCGCCAGGCCCACGCCGGTGTTGCCGGAGGTGGGTTCCACGATCGTGCCGCCGGGGCGCAGTTCGCCGGATGCCTCGGCGGCCTCGATCATGCGCAGCGCGATGCGGTCCTTCACGCTGCCGCCGGGGTTCAGGTACTCGACCTTGGCCAGCACCGGGGTCTGCCCGCTGGCCACCGCGTTAAGCCGCACCAGGGGTGTGTTGCCCACCAGTTCGGTGACGTGCTCGACGTAGTCCACGTCCGGTCCTCGATCCTTCGTAACTGCTGCTCGCCGGGTGTGTGACGTCGAGCCTAATCGCCTGGTCACCGGCTAACTCAAGGGACCTGGAACGCGACACACCGTCAGGGAACGATTTCGGTCCGCGCCGCGTCTTGCCAGTGACGGGGGAATTCGCCGCGCGGGCCAGCGGCGGTGTGGGTGACCATTTCCCATCCCCCGTTGGCGCGGCCGTGACCCGGCCGCAGGACTGGTGAGGGAGGGCCGAATGATCGCGGCGAAGGCATTCCGGCTCGCACTGCTGGCGGCGGGCACCGCCGGCGGACTTTCCGGCGCGGCGTACGGGCTGCTCAACGGGCAGGCCGGGTACGCGCGGCGGGTGATCGGCCCACCGGCCAACGATCCCCTGCGCGCCGACGGCATCCACCTGCCCAACGGCATCGGACCGGTGCCGCGCAGTGACCTCTCCGACGGCTCCGAGCCGCTGGAGTTCGCCGTGCTCGGCGACTCCGCCGCGGCGGGGCTCGGCGTCGATTTCCAGGCGGATCTGCCCGGGGTCCGGCTGGCCCGCGGCCTGGCCGAGGAGCTCGACCGGCCGGTCGCGCTGACCACGCGCGCGATCGTCGGCACCACGTCGCAGGAGCTGGCCGCGCAGGTGGATGCCGCGCTGCTGCGCCCGCCGAGGCTGGTGCTGATCATCATCGGGGCCAACGACGTCACCTCGAAGCTGCCGGTGTCGGCCTGCGCGGAACTGCTCGGCGACGCGGTGCGGCGGCTGGTCGACGCGGAGGTCGCGGTCGTCGTCGGCACCTGCCCGGACCTGGGCGCGATCCGGCCGATCCCGCAGCCGCTGCGTTCCATCGCGCGGCGCTGGAGCCTCGCGCTCGGCCGCGCGCAGCGGCGCGTGGTGGAGGCGGCCGGTGGGCGCGCGGTGCCGCTGGCGGACCTGCTGTCGCCGGAGTTCCTGGCGCGGCCGGGCGAGTTCTTCAGCCCGGACCGGTTCCACCCCTCGGCGGCGGGCTACGAGGCGGCGGCGGCGATCCTGCTGCCCGCGATGTGCTCGGCCATCGGCGAGTGGCGGGGCGGCCCGCTGCCGCCCGCCCCGACCAGGTCGAAGGCGGCCGAGGCACGCCGCCCGACCAGCCGGATCGTGGCCCGGCTCAACCACAGGCTGCACCGGCGCGGAACCTCCTGAGCTCACCCTCCGGCCTTGAGTGCTTTGGGGCGCTACAACACCCCAAAGCACTCACGGGTGGTGACCAAGGCGACGTACTGACCGGTCGGTTTGGGGGTTGTCCGGTGACCGTAGTCACCGCGAAGATGGCGGTACCGGATCTAAAGTGACCGTTTGGTAGGCCATGTCGCCCTGAGGCGGCCGCACCGCGTTCCGCGGCCGCGAACAAAGGAGTTCCCATGCCCGAAGCAGTCATCGTCGCCACCGCGCGCTCCCCCATCGGCCGAGCAGGCAAGGGCTCGCTGAAGGACCTCCGGCCCGACGACCTCACCGCGCAGATCATCCGCGCCGCGCTGGACAAGGTGCCCGAGCTGAACCCGGCCGACATCGACGACCTGATGCTGGGCTGCGGCCTGCCCGGCGGCGAACAGGGCTACAACATGGCGCGCGTGGTCGCCGTGCTGCTCGGCCAGGACCAGCTGCCCGGCACCACCGTCACCCGCTACTGCTCGTCGAGCCTGCAGACCACCCGGATGGCGCTGCACGCGATCAAGGCCGGCGAAGGCGACGTGTTCATCAGCGCCGGCGTCGAGATGGTGTCCCGGTTCGCCAAGGGCAACTCCGACTCGCTGGAGGACACCAAGAACCCGCTGTTCGCCGAGGCCCAGGCGCGCACCCAGCAGACCGCCGAGCAGGGCGCGGACTCCTGGACCGACCCGCGCACCCTCGACGTGATCCCGGACGTCTACATCCCGATGGGGCAGACGGCCGAGAACCTCGCCCGGGTCAAGGGCATCAGCCGCGACGAGATGGACGACTTCGGCGTCCGCTCGCAGAACCTGGCCGAGAAGGCGATCGCCAACGGCTTTTGGAGCCGCGAGATCACCCCGGTCACCACCCCCGACGGCAAGGTCGTCGACGCCGACGACGGGCCGCGGGCCGGCGTGACCAAGGAAGGCGTCTCCGGGCTCAAGCCGGTGTTCCGCCCGGACGGCCGGATCACCGCGGCCAACTGCTGCCCGCTCAACGACGGCGCCGCCGCGCTGGTGATCATGAGCGACGCGAAGGCCAAGCAGCTCGGCCTGACCCCGCTGGCGCGGGTCGTGTCGACCGGCGTCTCCGGCCTGTCGCCGGAGATCATGGGCCTCGGCCCGGTGGAGGCGTCCAAGCAGGCGCTCAAGCGCGCCGGGCTGGGCATCGGCGACATCGACCTGGTGGAGATCAACGAGGCGTTCGCCGCCCAGGTGATCCCGTCCTACCAGGACCTGGGCATCCCGCTGGAGAAGCTGAACGTCAACGGCGGCGCGATCGCGGTGGGCCACCCGTTCGGCATGACGGGCGCCCGGATCACGACGACGCTGATCAACTCCCTCCAGTGGCACGACAAGCAGTTCGGCCTGGAGACGATGTGCGTCGGCGGCGGCCAGGGCATGGCCATGGTCCTGGAACGCCTTTCCTGATTCCTTTTCGGTTCCAGGCTCGTTTTCCGTAGCGGTGCGAGTAGCGGAACCTCAGAGGCCTTCTCGACTCCGGGATCCCCGACGCACGTATGACCAATACGTCGCGTCGGGGCTGTCCTCGCGAGAAGGCCTCTGAGAACCCGCGGCGGTGCGAGTTGCGTGCGTGGACTAAGCGGCTGCGCCGCTTGCGACGACTTCTGCGCGCCTCACCCTGAGCCTCGCGGTAACGGTTCACCGCAGGAAGCGGCTTCGCCGCTTGCCTGACGCCATCCGGACCTCCGGCCAGGTCACCGCCGATCTGCATCATCGGAGCAGACACCCGCATACGAAACGGGGCACCACCGTCCGTTGGACGATGGTGCCCCGTTTCAGGTCAGGGTCCTGGGGGTCAGTCGCTGCTTTGGAAGTAGGAGAGCAGGCGGAGGATCTCCAGGTAGAGCCAGACGAGGGTGGTCATCAGGCCGAAGGCGATGTACCAGGCGAACTTGGCGTCCACGCCGCCCTTGATCGCCTGGTCCGCGGCGTCGAAGTCGAGCAGGAAGCTGAACGCCGCGATGCCGATGCACAGCAGGCTGAAGGCGATCGCGAGGCCGCCGCCGTCGCGCAGGCCCAGTCCGCCCGGGGTGAAGAAGCTGGCGATCATGTTGACCAGCATCAGCACCGCGACACCGGCGACGGCGCCGATGATCCACTTGGTCAGCTTCGGGGTGACGCGGATGGCGCCCGTCTTGTAGACCACCAGCATGGCCGCGAAGACACCGACGGTGCCCGCGATGGCCTGGATGATGATCCCCGGGTTGCCGACCGCCAGGGCGATCACGTAGCTGATGCCGCCGAGGAACACGCCCTCGACCGCTGAGTAGGCGATTACCAGCGCCGGGCTGACCTTCTTCTTGAAGATGATGACCAGCGAGATCACCAGACCGATGATCGCGGCCGGCAGGGCCAGCGCGACGGCCGGCGGACCGACCAGGTAGGTCAGGGTGCCGGTGATCACCGCCAGGCCGAGCGTGATCGCGGTCTTGGTGACCACGTCGTCGATGGTCATCGGTCGCGCGGTCTGCGGCGGCGCGGCCGGCGCCTGGCCGTAGGGCGCAGCAGGCTGCCCCTGGCCGTAGTTGAAGTTCGCGTAACCGCCGGTCGTCGGCAGGTTGCGGAACGCTGGGTTGCTCGATGTGCGCAACTCATCCTCCTGGGGCGTGCTTGCGCCGTCACTCGGAACAACGATCGGGGGCGTTGACCGGTTCCCGTTTCGGTAAAACCGACTTTACCGTTCGATCTCGCCGCTCCCCATCGAGGCGGGGCACTACTGGGTATCGATTTCGCGAACAGTAACGATCGCATCGAGTCGCCAACCGATCACCGGCGCTGCGACCGGTAGGCACCGAACGAGGCCGGGACGCCCGCGGTGCGGCCCAATGGGTGACCGAACCGAACGGTACGTGCGCAAGATTCGGCGGGCAGTAACCGGAAAGGTCCGCCTAATGACCTCTTGTGGACACGCTCCGTGATCGGAATCATCGCTGAGGCGACCCGTGCTCCTGGTCGGGGTTCGCAGAACGAGCACGTGGCGCCTCTCACCTCCACCACCGGAACTGGAGCTGCATGCGCATGTTCAGGAAATGGCTCACGGCGGTGCTCGGCACCGCCGTGCTCGCGGGGGGCAGCTTGCTCGCCACCCCGGGCGCCGCTAGCGCCGACCCGCAGGAGGCGATCGGCCACGAGACCCGGCCCGGGCAACCGTACCGGGGCAACCCGGAACCGGACCGCGACTGGCTGGGTTCCTACCTCGTCAACGGGCAGCAGGTCTGGTGCGTGCAGTTCGCGCTGACCGCCCCGGACAGCGGCGAGGAGTACCAGCCTGGCGACGAGCTCAAGACCAAGTGGGGCACGAAGCTGCCGGACGACGTGGCGGCGAACATCTCGTACCTGCTGCTGCGCTACGGCAACACGCAGTCGCCGGACGAGGCCGCCGCGCTGGCGCACCTGCTGCACTCGTGGACCGCCGCGCCGCGCAGCCAGGCGGACCTCGACCCGGAGAACGACTTCAAGCGCATCGGCTACGACGCCGACGCCCACTTCGCCAAGCTGCCGCAGGGCGCTCAGGCCGCGGTCGAGGAGCTCGAGGCGGAAGCCGCGGCGAACCGGGGCCCCTGGAAGGCCGAGCTCACCGCGTCCGAGGGCGAGCAGACCATCGGCCAGGCCGCGGACTGGACGCTCGTGGTGCGGCGCGCGGACGACAAGGGCGTCGGCGGCGTCCCGGTCGAGCTCGCGCTGACCGACGCGACGGTCGAGGGCCTGGACGCCGACGGCACCGTCACCACGCCGGAGGACGGCAGCCCGCTGGCGCTGAAGGTCACGCCGACCGGCCCGAACCCGAAGATCACCGGCAAGCTGTCCGCCCCGGCCGAGCGGCCGTACGTGCGGCAGGCCGTCAACCAGCCCGACACGACCCAGCGCGTCGTGTCCACCGGCGGCGAGCAGGAGCTCTCCGTCGAGGCCACCGCGACCGCGGTGACCGCGCCCGGCGTGGTGCACGTCGGCAAGGTCGACGCGGAGAGCCAGGCGGGCATCGCCGGCGTCTCGCTGCGCGTGACCGCCGCAGACGGCTCGCCCGCGCTGCGCCAGGACGGCACCCCGCTGCTCGGCGAGGACGGGCAGCCCCTCGTGGTCGTCACCGGCGATGACGGCACCGTCACCGTGCCCGACCTGCGCACCCCGCAGGAGATCAAGCTCACCGAGGTCGCGCCCGCCAAGGGCTACGAGGAGGCGTTCGACGAGGCGAACCCGCCGTCGGTGTCCGGCACGGTCCAGCCCGGCGAGACGCTGGAGCTGAGCCTGGCCAACACGCCGAACACCCCGACCGTGCCGATCCACATCCCGGCCGGTGACCCGACCCCGGCGGACGGCGGGACCCCCGCCGGGCTGATCGGCGGTCTGGCGGGCCTGCCCCTGGTCGCGGCCTTCGGCGCGGTGGCGGTGCGCCGCCGGATCGGGGCGGGGCGGCAGCAGTGAGCAAGTCTCGACGTTCCCTGTTCGCGCTGGTGGCGGCCGGCGTCATCGGACTGGTCGCGGCGGTCGTCCTGATCGCCGGCGGCCTGTTCGGCGGCGATCAGCCGGCCGCCCTGACCGTCCCGGTCGCACCGGCCGAACCGACACCGCACGCCGCGGCGGTCGCCCCGCAGGCGCTGCCCGCCCAGCCGGTGCACGTGCCGGCCGGGCAGCCGCCGGGCACGATCCGGCTGCCGCAGGGCGGCACGGCGGAGCTCGTGCGCAAGGAGATCGACCGCTCGGGAACCCTGCCGGTGCCGGACGGCGTCGGCGAGGCGACCTGGTGGGGCGCCGGGCTGGACGCGCCGAAGGGCGCGACGGTGCTCGCCGGGCACGTCAACTGGCAGGGCACCGTCGGACCGTTCGCCGAGCTGTGGGAATCGCGGACCGGCCAGTCGGTCACCGTCGTCGACGACGCCGGCCGGGAGTACCGGTACCGGGTGTCGGAGGTCGTCACGGTGGACAAGGACGAGCTGCCCGGCCGGGCCCGCGAGCTGTTCGGTCAGGGCGGCGCGCATCGCCTGGTGCTGGTGACCTGCGGCGGGCGCTACGTCGGCGGTGATCTCGGCTACGACGAGAACCGCATCGTCGTGGCCACCCCGGAGTAACCCGCCCGACCGCCTCCGGGCGGCCCGGCGGACGTCCCGGAACAAGCGAAAGGGCCGGTGGATCTTCCTCCACCGGCCCTTTCGCCACTTCCGAACTACGGAACCTTCGTTCCGTTCGCCGCAATTTCAATGGAAATCAGGGCTCTGATTTCCATTGAAATTGCGGACCTAACGCCTCTTCTTGCCCTTCTTGGCCGACGCGGCCTGCTTCCCCGGCCGGTTCTTCGGCTGGTTCTTCTTGCCGCCCGGCCGCTGGCCGTTGGCTCCGCCGGCCTGATTGCCGCCGGCCGGCTTCGCGCCTCCAGCGGTCGCGCCGCCCGTCGTCGCGGCGGCCGGCTCCGCGTCCTCTTCGCCGTTCTTGGCCTCGGCGCGCACCGGCTTCTGGCCCGGCTTCGGCCGCGGCGCCGCCTTCTTGGCCTCGATCTCCTTGGCCTTCTCGCGCTCCTGCTCGCGGTCGATCTTCTTGGTCAGGAAGTGCTGCTGGCCCAGCGTCCAGACGTTGTTCGCCAGCCAGTACAGCAGCACCGCGATCGGCAGGAACCAGCCGGAGATGATCGCGCCGACCGGCGCGATGTACATCATGAACTTGGCCATCACCGCCGACTGCGGGTTGGCCATCGCCGCGTCGGTCTGCTTCTTGACCGACAGCCGCATGGTGAAGAACGTGGCCACCGACGCGATGAGCATCAGCGGGATGCCGACGATCATCATGGACGTCCGGTCGGTGCCGAACAGCGCGAGCTCGGCCTCGGGCTGGGTGATCCAGTTCGACAGCTTGGCGCCGAAGATGTCGGCGTTGATGAACGACTCGACGCCCGCCCGGTCGAAGATGAAGTTGCTCTGCGCGCCCGGCGTGAAGTTCCGCAGGACGTGGAACAGGCTCAGGAAGACCGGGATCTGCAGCAGCGCGGGCAGGCAGCCGCCGAGCGGGTTGACCCCGTGCTCGGACTGCAACTTCTGCATCTCCTGCGCCATGCGCTGGCGGTCGTTCTTGTACTTCTCACGCAGCTTCTGGATCTGCGGCGCGAACTTCGCCATCTTCCGGCCGGCGCGCAGCTGGCTGATCGCCGGCTTCAGCAGCACCACGCGCAGCGAGAACACCAGGAAGAACACCGAAAGAGCCCAGGCGAACCCGTTGTCCGGCCCGAGCACGGCGCCGAAGATCTTGTGCCAGAACCACAAGATCGCCGACACCGGGTAGAGGATGAAGGAGAAAAAACTTTCCACTCAGCCACTCCTGGTCATGGCCCGGCTATCCGGCGCTACCGGGGCGTACGTGCGCAGCCGCACCCTTGCGAAATGCAGGAACAGCCAACCCAAGGGTGCCATGCCCGGGCATAACACGGCCGCCGCCCCCTCGAAATGTGGCGCGCCCCAAGTCGCCCGGCCCGCGGCACGGACCCCGTTTCACCTGCTCACCCGGTCAGGTGACGAAAGCGATCGGCCGAGGATGCCGTCCGGGTCGAAGCGCCGCTTCAGCGCCGCCGAGAGTTCGCGCACGTCCTCCGGCACGTAGTGGCAGTACATATCCGCGTTCTTCGGCCCGGTGCCGTGCTCGACGCTGAAGGTGCCGCCGTGATCCCGCACCGCCGTGTCGTAGACGAGCCGGCGCACGTCATCGACCGCGTCGGGGTCGGCGGCGACCTGTACGGGCAGCGGCAGATCAGGTGCAGCCCGCCGTCGCCGTAGTGGCCGAGCTCGATCGGCGTGATCTCCGGGTGCCTGGCGGCGAGCCGCGCGAGCTCGTCGCGCCGGAACCCGGATGCGCTGGAGGAGATCCGCGCGGCGCTGCGGGAGGCCCGACTCGCGGCGTGACCGCCCTTGGCGGGCCTGGCCGCCCCGGCGCGCCTAGCGTGTTCGCCGGAGTGACGAGGACCTGGAGTCGACGATGGCGGACGCGGACAAGGGCGGCGAGAGCACGCTCACGGTGCTGGTGGCGCTGACCATCAACCTGGCCATCGCGGCCATGAAGGCGTTCGCCGGGGTGATCACCGGGTCGGCGGCGATGCTCTCCGAGGCCGCGCACTCGGTGGCCGACACGTGCACCGAGGTGTTCCTGCTGACCGCGCTGCGGCGCTCCGGCAAGCCCGCCGACGCCCGCCATCCGTTCGGCTACGGCAAGGAGCGGTACTTCTGGTCGCTGATCGCCGCGATGAGCATCTTCGTCTCCGGCGCCGTCTTCGCCTTCATCGAGGGCTTCCGCACCCTGCTCGGCCCGCCGGAGGAGCAGACCCAGCCGCTGGTCGGGTACGTCGTGCTCGCGATCGCGTTCGTCCTGGAGGGCGTGTCCTGGCTGCGCGCGATGCGGCAGGTGCGGGCCGAGGCCGCCGAGAGCGGCGACAAGATCCTCCACCACCTGCGGATTTCCGACGACCCGACGGTCAAGACGGTGCTGTTGGAGGACAGCGCCGCGCTGGCCGGGCTGCTGCTCGCGTTCGCCGGGCTCGGGTTGCACCAGCTCACCGGGTCGAGCGCCTGGGACGGGCTCGCCTCGCTCGCGATCGGCGCGCTGCTGGCCGCGGTCGCCTACACCATGGCCCGCACCAACCTGGGGCTGCTGATCGGCCAGCAGGCCGACCGGCGGCTGCTGGCGGCCGTGCGGAACAGGCTCGCGGAGCAGCCCGAGGTGGACTTCGTCGTGGACGTGCTGTCCATGAACACCGGGACCGACCGGGTGCTGTTCTGCGCCCGCCTGGACTTCGCCGCGACGCTGGACTCCACCGAGCTGGAACGCGCCGTGGTGCGCATCGACTCGATGTTGCGCGCCGAATTCGCGGAACTGGACGAGGTGTTCCTGGAGCCGGTGCCGCGCAACGACCCGGAGCTGCGCGCCCGGATCCTCGCCCGCTACGGCCACCCGCTCTAGAACCTGTTCCCAAAACTCGCCCTGCGTAGCGGCGCGGGTGGCGGCCCCCTGCGGCAATTACGGTCGCCTTCTCGCTGTGGGATCCCCGCCTCATGAATGCCGCTACATCACGACATTCGAAACGGGCTCTCCAGCGTGGTCGTGAGCGCTTTGGACTGCTACGGCACTCCAAAACACTCACGACCGGAGAACGCTCAGCGCTTCAGCGCGCGGGCGATGATCCGGCCCGCGAACAGGTAGATCAGCGCCGCGAGGCCGTAGTTCAAGATCAAGCCGATCGTCGCGTCGCCCGGGGTGAACACGTCGCCGAGGCCGAACACGAAGAACTTCGCCGTGCCGTAGGTGAACGCGACGAAGTCGTTGTCCTGGTTGGCGCCGACGACCGAGAAGATGATGTGCAGCACGAAGACCAGCGCGATCAGCGCCGTGAACACCTGGACCACGCGGCCGATCGTGTCGGCGCTGGGCCCCTGGAAGCGCGGCCCGCGGTCGCGGCGGTCGTCGTAGTCCCGGTCCCGGTCCCGGTGGCGGTCCGCGCGGGACTCCCGGTAGCGATCGCGCTCCGGCTCCCGGTACTGGTCGTCGCGGTAGTGATCCCGGTACGGGTCGTCGCGATAGCGGTCGTCGTACTGGTCGTCCCGGTACCGGTCCTGGTACTGGTCGCGGTAGCGGTCGTCGTACTGGTCGTCGCGATAGCGGTCCTGGTACGGCTCCGGGTCGCGGAGCGTGCCCTGATCCCGGAACGGCTCGGGTTCCGGGGGCTCCATGCGCTGCTGGATGCGCGTCGCCGGGTGCTGGTTGGCGGGCGGCTGCTGGACCGGGTGCTGCCCGACCGGCGCCGACTGGCCCATCGGCACCGTCCCGGACGGCGCAACACCCTGCGGACCGCCGGGCGGCGGCATCGGCGGGCCTCCCGGGGGCGGGCCCTGCGGCACCACCTGCGTCGGCTGGCCCCCTGGCGGTGGTCCCTGCGGCACCACCTGCGTCGGCTGGCCTGCCGGCGGCGGTCCGGGCGGCGGGCCTTGTTGCTGGCCGGGCGGCTGGCCGGGCTGACCTCCTGGCGGGCCTTGCACGCCACCCGGCTGACCGGGCGGTCCCGGCGGACCCTGGTGCGGTCCCGGCTGGCCCGGCGGCGGTCCCGGCTGGGGCGGCATCGGCTGACCCGGCCCCTGCCGGGGCGGCCCGGGTTGGCCCGGCGGCATCTGGCCGGGTGGCACCTGGCCTTGCGGCGGCTGGCCCGGCGGCTGCGGAGGCCGCCCCGGCGGCGGTCCGCCCTGCGGTGCTCCGGGTGGCGGCCCCGGCCGCTCGGAGGGTTGTCCGGGTCCCGGCCGCCCTGGATCACCGGCTCGGGGATCTGCGCGCTCATAGGCCATGGCCGCGCATTGTCCCGGTTGATCGCCCCGGTACGAAACCCCCCTCGCCGCGCGCGGCCGATGAGACGCACCACAACACCCACCGGAAACACCCCAGGTTGGCGCGAACGGACCGGTCGCCTCGTCTATCGGGACGAACGCGACCTGGGGATCACCGCTGCACTTCCGAGGTGTCCTCCGGGGATGCCGGGGGCTCGTTCCGCGGCGTTTCGCGCGAAACCAGTTCCAGGTGGGCCTCCGCAGCTGTCCCGGAGGCTCACCGACCCATGCCTCCGGGGTCCGCGAGGTGGTGTTCGAAGAGGTCGAGGATCTCGTTTCGGTTCAGGCCGTTTCCGCGGGCCGTCGCTTCGGACGCTGCTCGTTCGCCCAGCGCCGCGCCCAGTTCGCTCGCCAGGCGCGCGATGTCCGGGTTCAGCGCGTCCGGCGCTCCTCGCAGCGCTGCGGCCGCTCCGAGGAGTTCCGCCGCCGCCGCGAATTCCCCGGTTCGGGCCGGTAGTTCGGCGATCGCGCTGCCGATCGCCGCCACCAGGACCAGGTCCGACGTCTTCGACGCCGCCGCGAGCGCCGATCGCAGGTCGCGCCGGGCCTCCTCGCACGCGCCGCGGGCCAGGGCGAGCCGCGCCCGGGCCACTCCGTGCATCGAGCGGAAGACCGGGTCGACGTCTCGGCGCGGCCCGGCCGCCCACCACGCGAGGTCGTACTGCTCGTCCGCGGCCCGCAGGTCGCCGCCACCGCGCGCCAGGTCGCCGAGCTTCAGCCGGGCGAGGGCGAGGTGCTGGGCTGCCGGTTCGGACTCGACCACGCCGCGCAGTTCGGCTTCCGCGCGTTCGGCGTCCCCGGCGTGCGCGTACGCGGTCGCCAGCCAGATCCGCTGATGGTGGTCGTTGCCGAGCTCGCGGGCCGGGGTCATCGAGCGCCGCAGGGCCGCGATCGCCGCGTCGGGATCGCCGAGCATCGTCCGCGTGATGCCGAGGTAGGTCAGCGAGCTGACCAACCCCCACCGGTCGCCCAGCTCCCGGAACCGCTCGGCGGCCGTGGCGAGGTCGTCGCAGGTCTTCGGCAGGGCACCGCGGTTGCCGTTCACCAGCGCCCGAACGAACGACAGCATCGCCCGCGCCAGCGGTGCCGGATGCGGTTGCCGCCGGTCGATCGCCGCCAGGGCCGCGTCGAAATCCCCGGTGAGCAGCGCGATGAGCGGCTCGATCACGGCTCCGGAAGGGTGCTCGCTGCCGGCGGCTTCGCGGCATCTGCCGATCGCCTCGGGGGCGACTTCGCCGGAGAGCACCGCGTTCAGCAGGTAGGCGGCCGTGGCGGGGACGCGGTTCGCCGCGGTGGCGCCGGCCGGGAGTTCCAGCGCCGTCCGCAGGAGCCGGGCCGCCTCGGCGTGATCGCCGTGCATGGTCAGGTAGTAGGCGAGCGCCGTCGCGAGCCGGATCGCCGTGTCCGCTTCGCCCGCGCCGCAGGCGAAGCGCAGCGCGACGCGGAAGTTGTCGCGGTCCGCGGCGAGCCGGGGCGCCCATTCCAGCTGTTCCGGTCCGCGCAGGTGCGGTGCGGCCTGCTCGGCGATCTCGCGGAAGTACCGCGCGTGGGCGGCCCGGACCCGGTCGGCGTCGGCCAGCTTCTCCAGGCCGTACTCGCGGATCGTGTCCGGCATCCGGTACCGGATCGACCGTCCATCGTGGACCGGATCGACGACCAGCAACGACTTGTCCACCAGCGCGGACAGGACCATCGCCGCGGGCAGGTCGCCGGGGCAGACGCGGTCGGCGGCCTCCGCGGTCATCGAACCGCCGAACACCGCCAGCGCTGCGACGACCGATCGTTCCGCCTCGTCGAGCAGGTCCCAGCTCCAGTCGACCACCGCGCGCAACGTGCGGTGCCTGGGCAGCGCGCCCGCCTGCTCACCGGCCAGGGCGGCGGCCGCGGTCGTCGCCAGCCGCGTCTTGCCCACGCCTCCCGGGCCGGTCAGCGTGACCAGCCGGTGCTCGGCCAGCCTCCGGTCGACCAGGGCCAGTTCGGCATCGCGCCCGACGAAGCTCGTCAGCGCGGCGCGCAGGTTGCTGCCGCGCGGCCGGGTGGTCGTTTCCTCGCGGAGCACGGCCAGATGCGCCTCGCGCAGTTCCGGCGATGGGTCGGCGCCGAGCTTTTCCGCCAGCGCCACGCGGAATTCCTCGTAGCTGCTCAGCGCTTCGGCCGTTCGCCCGGTCGATTGGAGCGCGCGCAGCAGCAGTGCCCGGGCGCGCTCGCGGTCGGGATGCGCCGCGGTCAGGGCCTGCAATTCGGTCACCAGCTGCGGGGATTCGGCTCCGGTCTGCAGATCGACCTGCGCCCGGTCCTCGATCGCGGCGAGCCGCAGCTCGGCCAACCGCGCCCGCGCCGCCACGGCGAACGGCGCGTCCGGGACGTCCTCGAACGCGACTCCGCGCCACAGCGCCAGCGCTTCGCGCAGCAACCGGCCCGCCTGCTCGATGTGCCCGTCGTGCAGGGCCCTGCGGCCATCGCGGGCGAGTTCCTCGAATCGCCTGCAGTCCACCGATTCCGCGTTCAGCCGGTATCCGTTGGACTCGCGCAGCACGGCGTCCGGCAGGAGCCGCCGCAGCCTCGACACCAGCGAGTGCAGTGCGTGCACGCGGTCGGCGGGCCCGTCGGCGCCTGGCCACAGGGCCTCGGTCAGCGCCTCCACCGAAACGGTGCGCCCGGAGTCCAGCGAGAGCCGACCGAGCAGCGTGCGCAGTCGAACGCCGCCCACGACGACCTTCTCGCCGCCGGCACTGATGTCCAGCGGCCCGAGGACTCCTATCCGCATGCGCCCGCCCTGCCAGGAAAGCGCGGAGCGGCGAATTCCGCCGCTCCGCGCGAATTCCGCTCAGCAGACCTTTCCGGTGGATCCGATGGTGGCCGAGTCACCGCCGGTGGTGACGATCAGCCGGTATTCGGCGCGACTGCCGCACTCGAAGTTGAAGAGGGCGTTCTTCGAGCCGTCGGAGGTCGCGGCCTTCGTCTTCACACCGGTCCAGCCCGAACCGCTCTTGCGCTCCAGCTTCCCGGTGACCTTGCAGCCCGACTGGTTGGTCGTGGCGCTGGCGCGCAGGCCGAATCCGGTTTCGCCGAGGCTCTTCGAGTGGCCGGTGAACGTGCAGGACGCGGCCGCCTCCGGATCAGCGGGCGCGGCCTGCGCGGGAACGCCGACGAGGGTCAGGGCCAACGCGGCGGTGCCGATCATCGACAGGGCTAAGCGCTTCATGGAACTACCACCTACACAACGATTCCCCTTGCCCGGTCAGCCGGAAACAGCACGGCGAACCGGGCTGGGCGAAGAATTTCAACGGACTCCGGTCACGCTACGCGCGGCGGATCAACGGCATATGCAGAACGGCGCGGCCGGGAAATTCCCCACAGAACAAGCGGAAAAAGCAACCCCGCACCATTCCGGCGCGTCCGTACATTCGCGTCCCGATTCCGGATCGGGACGAAGCGGACAACCCGCCTGCTGCGAGCGGGCTGTGTGCGGTTTGCGAGCGCCGCACCGCAACCTCACCCCATGTCTGCGAAATCGATCAACGCGCGGCTCGCCACGGGCTTCGCGCTGCTGGCGACCGGAGTGCTCTCCGGGGCGTTCTTCTACGGCTGGGCCAACGTGACGCCGACGTTCTCGGCCGTGCCGCTGGACGTGCACCTCGCGTTCCGCACCGAGTTGATGAAGGTCAACGGCGTCGTCATGCAGCTCCTGATGGCGGCGGCTGTCGCGACCACCGGCTGGCTGGCCTTCAGCGCCCGCGGCCGGGCGCGCACGCTGGCGATCGCCGCCACCGCCCTCGCGGTGGCCTCGTTCCTGGTGACCAGGTTCGGGAACGTGCCGATCAACCAGGAGATGAAGCGCTGGGCCGCCGGCCGGCTCGCCCCCGACCACCTGGACCGGCTCGCGGTCTGGGGCACGTTCAACGACATCCGGGTGACCACGGCGCTCACCGCCTTCGTCCTGGTGATCATCGCCGCGAACGTGGCCGGAGCCCGCCGGTGACGCGGGCCCAGGCGGTGACGGCCTCGGTGGACCCGGATGCACCGCTGGACGACCTGGAACCGCTGTGCGACGTGATCGGCGACGCCTGCGTCGTGGGGATCGGCGAAAGCACCCACCACGCCGCGGAGTTCTACCGCTGAGCCGGTTGCTGGCGCGCATGGAGTGCATGGCCGCCCACCACCGCTCCGAGGGCCGTGGTCGCGAGCACGCCGCGGCGGTAAGGCACCTGCGCGGCGCCTGGCACCTGGACCACTTCCACCGAAATCTCAGCGGTACGGGTCTCGCCGTCGGCACGGCCGAACTCGACCGCTACGCGGCCGAAACGGTCCTGGACCTGCTGGCCGCGGAACCCCGGATCGTCTTCGCCATGCACAACACGCACCTCCGGCGGACCCCTGTCGAGCACGAAGGCGCGTTCGGGCTGTTCCCGGCCGGCTACCACCTGGCCGAGGCGCTGGGCGACGACTACGTGGCGATCGCCGCGACGAGCATCGGCGGCCGAGCCGTGGACGGCGCGCTGACCCCGGACGGCCTGGAAACGCGGGAAGTTTCGTTGCCGCCGCTGGAACCGGACTGCATCGAAACGGCTTTCACCGGCGACGCACCGCTGACGATCGCGGCGCTCGACCCCGAGGACGGCGCCTACCGGAGGATCCGGGCGGAGGGCGGCTTCATGACGGCCCCGATCTCCAGGGCCTTCAACGCGATCGCCTGCGTCCCCACCACGACCACTTAGGACGATTTCAGCGGTGTGGCGGTGGCCGCCCAGCTGGCGAGCAGTTGGAGTGCCTCCGCCGAAGGCGAGCCGGGTTCGGCGGTGTAGGCGCTGAGGGTGAGGCCCGCGTCGGCGGTGAACTGCATGGCTTCGAAGTTGAGGGTGAGGTCGCCGACGACGGGGTGGTGGAAGTGCTTGGTGCCGGTCCGGTGGAGGCGGACGTCGTGCGCGGCCCAGCGGGTGCGGAAGTCCTCGCTGCGGGTGCACAGCTCGCCGATGAGGTCGGTGAGGCCGCGGTCGTGCGGGTTGTGGCCCGCTTCGGTGCGCAGGATGGCGACCGAGGTGTGGCAGGACTCGTCGTAGTCGGGGAAGAAGTCGCGGGCGGCGGGGTCGAGGAAGCCGAAGCGGGCGATGTTGGGCGGCGTGACCTCGCTGGTGCGGGTGGGGCTGTCGAAGACCGGCGAGTACAGCGCCCGCCCGAGCGCGTTGGCGCCGAGGATGTCCAGCCGGCCGTTGCGGACGAACGCGACGGTGTTGGTCATGCCGTCGATGATCTGCTGCACGACCGGGCGCACCCGCTGCGCCGGGCGCCGGCGCTGGCCGGCGTGGGGGCGGCCGGCGGCGTTCGCGGCGCGGGCGAGGTCGAACAGGTAGACGCGTTCGGCCTCGTCGAGCCGGAGGGCGCCGGCCACGGCGTCCAGGACGCTGTCGGAGACGCCGGCGAGGTTGCCCTTCTCCAGCCGCGTGTAGTAGTCGACGGAGACGCCGGCGAGCAGCGCGACCTCCTCGCGGCGCAGGCCGGGAACCCGGCGGTTGCCGCCGAAGTGGCTGAGCCCGGCCTGGTCCGGGGTGATCTTGGCCCGGCGGGTGACCAGGAAGTCGCGGGCCTCGGTGCTCTTGGCGCTCACGCCGTCCACGGTACGACGGGCCTCGGCGGCGAGGGGGGTTCTGCCGTGACCCGGAAAGATGCGCCCTCCCGCACGTGCGCCGACCGGGGTTTGCTCGTGATGTGACCGCCTCCTGGACGACGCGGCCGGCGGCCGAAGCGGCCGCCACGCCGCGCCACCGGAGTCGCGCCGGTCACCGAGGACAACGACCCGGATAGGACACGCATGACCGACCAGAACGTGCGGCGGGAGCCGTCCGCCGCGGAGAAGATGTTCGGCGACTTCGCGCCCGCGCTCGTGCACTTCACCGACGACGTGCTCTTCGGCGAAGTCTGGCAGCGCGCTGATCTCACCCCGAAGGAACGCAGCCTGGTCACGGTCGCCGCCCTGGCGACCGCGGGCAACACCGACCAGCTCGTCTTCCACCTCGGCCTGGCCAGGGAGAACGGCAACACCGAAGCCGAGCTGATCGAGGCGCTGACCCACCTGGCCTTCTACGCGGGCTGGCCGCGCGCGATGGCGGCGATGGCCGTCGCCAAGAACGTCTTCGCGGCCTGATCCCGCCGCCGATGGCGGGCCCGCACCGGGCCGCCGACAATCCGGCACGACACGAGAAGGAGAGATCCGTGGAACTCATCCCCGTCAACGACACCGTCAAGGCCCCGGCGGCCGCGTTCACCGGCGACGTCCACGTGACGCCGCTCAAGAAGGCGGAGCCGCCATCGCGGCTGGTCGCTGCCCTGGTCCGGTTCACCCCCGGCGCGCGCACCAACTGGCACTCCCACGCCGTCGGCCAGACCCTGCACGTCACCGAGGGCGTCGGCTTCGTCGTCAACCGCGACGGCAAGGTCATCCGCATGCGGGCGGGCGACACCGTGTGGACCCCGCCCGGCGAGGAGCACTGGCACGGCGGCACCAACAGCACCTGCATGAGCCACATCGCGATGCTCGAGGGAACCGACGACGGAGACGGCACCACCTGGCTCGAACCGGTCACCGACGAGCAGTACACCGCCGCCCACAAGCCCTGACCAGGGCACGAGCAGAGCGAACCACGTCGCGCAAGGCCCCGGTCGGTCCGGCGGCACGGGGCTTCAGCGGGTTTCGGTGACCTTGCGCAGCCCGGCCGGGCGGTCCGGGTCGTAGCCGCGCGCCGTGGCCAGCGCCCACGCGAGCCGCTGGAGCGGCAGCACCTCCAGTACCGGCGAGAACTCCTCCGGCAGCTCCGGGATGCGCAGCTGCGCGTCGTCGCCAGGGCCGACCCGCAGGATGTCGGCGCCCTGCCCGGCGAGCCTGGCCAGCGGCTCCGCCATCGCCGCGCCGCCCGGCCCGGTTCCGGTCACCGCCAGCACCGCCGTTTCCTGGCCCACCGCCGCGATCGGCCCGTGCAGCAGATCTGCACCGCTGTAGGCGCGGGTGACCAGGTAGCTGGTCTCCGCCAGCTTCAACGCCGCTTCGTGCGCGGTGGCCAGCGAATACCCACGCGCGGTGGTGATCACCTGGTCCGCGAAGCGCAACCGGTGCGCGGCAGCGGCGACCCGCTCCTCATTTCCGTCCAAACAGGACTGTGCGAGCTCGCCGATGCGCTCGGCGGTCGCCCCGCCTCGGACCCCGGAGAACAGCAGGTGCAGCGCGAGGAGCGTCGCGGTGTAGGTCTTGGTCGCCGCGACCGCACGCTCCACCCCTGCCCCGATGTCCAGGGTGTGCTGCGCCGCAGCACCGAGGGGCGAGTCCGGCGTGTTCGTCACCGCGACCGTGAACGCCCCGCGCTTGGCCGCCTGCTCGGTCACCTCCACGAGGTCCGGGGAACCGCCGCTCTGGCTGACCGCGACGAGCGCGACGTCCGTCAG
Source organism: Saccharopolyspora sp. NPDC045941 (assembly GCF_056431445.1). NCBI lineage: Bacteria > Bacillati > Actinomycetota > Actinomycetes > Pseudonocardiales > Pseudonocardiaceae > Saccharopolyspora > Saccharopolyspora sp. NPDC045941. The sequence continues at coordinate 31,183 of NZ_JBWKKU010000002.1, read as the reverse complement.
GTCCGGCTCGGCCCCGTACAGCGTGGTCGTGGAGGGCGACACCAATCCAGCAGGCAGCCCGAGCAGCACCTCCGCAAGGTACTTGCCGTACAGCGCCGCGTTGTCGCTGGAGCCGCGCGCGGCGAACAGCACGAACCGCGGGCGGCTGCGTTCGAGCCGCTCCGCCACCTCCCGGAACTCCCCCGCGCGCCCGGCCAGGTCGGCCAGCACCCGCGGTTGTTCGGCGATCTCCGCGGCCATCCAGGTGCCCGCTTCCGTCGTCATTCCGTTCCCTTCCCGAGGCCGGGAATCCCCAGCAGTCGTGCGGCGTTGCCGCCGAAGATCGCGCGCAGGTCCGCCTCGGGCATGCCCATCTCGTGGCACACCCGCAGCTGGTCGGCCAGGTACCGGTGGCAGTAGCCGCGCGGGAACCAGGAGGAGTCGCTGCCGAAGACGATGCGTTCCGGGCCGATCGTTTCGTAGCAGCGCCGGAACAGGTCCTCCAGCGTCAGCTTGTAGGGCATCCAGCGCACCCACTGGTTCGAGCCCGAGGTGTCCACCAGCACGTTCGGGCAAGCCCAGCACAGGAACAGGACCTGCTGCACGTGCTGCACGCCGAAGTGCGGGACCACGAACGGGATGCCCGGGAACCGCTTGGCGACCGGCTCCAGCCACGCGGGTTCGATGTGCGCGTTGTGCGCCACTCCCCCGCTGGAGCCGCAGTGCCCGAAGTGGATCAGCACGGGGATGCCGCGGTCGGCGGCCACCCGCCACACCGGGTCGGCGGCCGGGTCGTCGATGCGGTGCGGCAGCAGCGGGGCGAACAGCTTCAGCCCGCGCAGGCCGAACTCGTCGATCGCCCGCGCCAGGCGCTCGGCGGCGTCCGGGGCGGTGAGGTCGCGCAGGTTCGCCATCCCGGAGAACCGCTCCGGTGCGCGGGCGACGAGCTCGGCCACCCGCTCGTCTCCGCAGCCGGTGACGAACGCCGCGTGGGCGATCTCGTAGCGGTCGAGCTCGGCCAGCCACATGTCCGCCTCGGCCTGCCAGGTCCGCTCGGGATCCGGCTGCGGATCGGGGAAGTCCCAGGCCCGCCGCCAGCGCCGGGACTGCTCCGCCACCTGCTCGGCGCGGCGGCGCTGGGCCGCCTCGTCGTGGTCGGCGCAGCTGAACTGGCCGCCGGAGAGATCCCTGGTCGCCTCGTCGTGCTCGATCCGGAAGTGCAGGTGGAAGTCGACGATCGGGATCCCGCGCACTGTTCCGCCTCTCCGCGAATCACGGTGGTGGTCCCGTCCGGGAGTGATCTCGCGTTTCGCGGTTTCTTGTGGCTGGGTTGCGTCACGGTCCCCTGAGGTGCCGTTGAGCAGAGCTGGGGCTGACACAGGGCCGCTCATGTCATCACGTCCTCCAGTGCGAAGGCCCGGTCGTGCGAGGGCCTGCTGATCACGGTCGCTGCGACCCGGACGGCGTAGTCGGCGGCGTCGCCCGTGGACGCGCCGTCGGCGAGCCTGTGCAGCAGTCCGGCGTTGAACGCGTCGCCGGCGCCGGTGGAGTCCCGGACCTGCACCTCGGGCGCCGGATGAGTGCTGTGCGGCTGGCCTGGTCGAGCGACGAGGGCGCCTCGTGCCCCGCGCTTGACCACCACGGTCGCCCCGGTCTCGTCGGCGATGCTGCGGGCCGCGACCTCGTCGTCGCACCGATCGCCGTGCAGGGCGTGCAGTTCGTCGTCGTTGGGCAGGAACACGTCGACCTCGCGCAGCAGCCGCAGCACCTCCGCGCGGGTTCCGGCGTCCCAGCCGGCCGGATCCCAACCGGTGTCCAGCGCGGTGCGCGCCCCGGCCTGCCGCGCCTGCGCCAGCAGGTCACGAGCGGGCTCGCCCTGCAGCGCAGGAAGCAGGAAATAGCCGGACAGCAACACGAACCGGGCCGTCAGCGCCGCTTCGGGCACGGCGGTCGCGTCCAGGTCGGCCATCGCCCCGAGCGCCGAGAGGAACGCGCGATCCCGGCCCGGTGCCTCGGCGGCGACGGTCACGCCGGTGTGCTCGCCGGGCACCTGGGCCAGCTCCAACCGCAGGCCGGGGATGTCCAGCTGGTCGGCGAGCAGCCGTGCGGTCCCGTCGTCGCCGACCCGCCCGGCCAGCACCGTCGGCCTGCCGAGCCGGGCCAGCACGATCGCGGTGTTCGCGGCCGAACCGCCGGGCCGCAGCACGATCGACGGCACGATCTGCTCGGTGCCCGGCGGCGGGAGCTCCGCCGCCCCGGCGACCAGGACGTCGAGGTTCACGTTGCCAACCACGGTGATTCGGTTGTCGGGAGCTGGATGGCTCACCCGCGGCCTCCGGCCAGCACGGCGTCCACGGCCGCGTCGAGCTTGCTCCCGGCTTCGCCCAGTGCGGCCCTGCGGTCGGCGAACGCGCTGGCCAGCACCCGGGCGCGGGCCAGGGCGAGCTCCGCCGTGCGGCGCACCGCCGCGGCGCCGGGGCCGCCGTCCTGGGGACGGTCGAGCACCTGCTGCGGGCGAAGCCCCGCGGCCAGCGCCGCCTCCACCACCGAATCGTCCACGGTGCCCAGTCCGGCCTCGGCGATCGCGGCGGCGACCACGGCGGCGGTCCACTCCGCCGGCGGCGCCTGCCGGACGAGCGCGCCGACCACGGAATGCGCGCCCCGCCAGGGGATTCCCGCGCCCGCCAGCGCTTCGGCGATCGCCGTGGTGGTCGCGCCGGTGGCCACGACGTCCTCCGGCGAAGGCGGGTTCTGCGGGCTCAGCTCCTCCAGCAGGCCGCGCATCAGCGTCAGGAACCGCACCGCGCGGTCACCGGCCCGCCAGAGGTGCTCCTGGACGTCCGTGGTGGCGTTGTTGGAGTCCTCGTACCAGGCTGCGCCGACGTTGTTCATCGTCGCGGCCAGGTCGGCCGCCGCCGCTCCGGCCATCGAGCACATGTGCTCCAGCACCACCGGGTTCTTCTTCTGCGGCATGATGCTGGAGCCCTGGCAGTACGAGTCCGGGGTGACGATCCAGCCGTACGTCATCCAGTCCAGCATCGTGCGGGCCATCCGGGCACCGGTGGCCAGGATGCGGGCCTGGACCGCCGCGGTGCGCATCAGGTGCTCGGCCCCGGCCACCGCCTCGTAGCTGGAGGTGAAGGTCTCCCGGAAGCCGAGCAGCTCGGCGAGCCGCGGCGGCGCGATGGGCAGGTCGGTGCCGGCGAACGCGCACGAACCGAGCGGGTTGACGTCGAGCTCGTCGTAGACCGACAGCAGCTCCTCGGCCTGGCTGAGCAGCGCCTCGGCGTAGCCGGCCAGCACGTGCCCGAGCGTCGTCGGCTGGGCGGGCCTGCGGTGGGTGAACCCGGTGATCAGGACGTCGGCACAGCGACCCGCCTGGGCCGCGGCGGCCTCGGCGGCGGCACATGCCTGGCGGGCCTGATCCAGCACGTTCTCCCGCAGCACCATGCGGAACACGCCGGCGTCGAGGTCGTTGCGGGAGCGGGCCAGCTGCACGTCCAGCTCGGACGGCCGGATTCCGGCGGCCGCGGCGAGCCGCTGCTCGACGAGGTAGTAGACGTCCTCGACGCTGCCGTCGAAGGCGAACCGGTCGTCGTCGGCCGCGAGCAGCTCGCGCAGCCCGCCGAGCAGCTGCCGGGCCCGGGCGGCGGGCAGCAGGCCCTGCTCGGCGAGCATCACCACGTGCACGAGGCTGGCGTGCAGCATCGGCCGGTACAGCTGCGGCGCGGACTTCTCGAAGGCCACCCGGAGGTGGTTCTGCCAGTAGTTGGACAGTTCCGGAGGCTTGGTCATGTGAACAGCTCTTTCCACTGTGGATTGTCGTGGACGTGGTGCTACGCGGCGGGGATCACCGTCGGCGAGCGCTTCTGGCGCGGGCCCTGGCCGAGGCGGTTCGACACCGCGAGGACGACCAGGATCAGCACGATCTGCAGCGCGCCGTAGGCGGCCGCCGTGCCGAACTCCGAGGAGTAGATGCGGTTGTAGATCTCCACCGACATCGGCGGCAGGCCGGGCGGGTAGATCACCACCGAGGCGACGTACTCGCCGACGCCGTCCACGAAGGCCAGCAGCGCGCCGGCGAGCACGCCGCGCAGCACCAGCGGCAGCGTGACCGTGCGCAGGACCCGCAGCGGACCGGCGCCGAGGTTGCGCGCCGCCTCCTCCAGCGACGGGTCGAGCTGCTCCAGGGAGGCGCTGGTCGAGCGGAACACCAGCGGCACGAACCGGACGAAGTAGGCGACCGGCAGGATCCACAGCGTCCCGACCAGCGTCAGGCCGAGATTGCCGACGCCGGGTTCGTTGAACGCCGTCACCAGGTTCACGCCGATGACCGTGCCGGGCAGCGCCCACGGCAGCATGATGATCACGTCCAGCGCGCCGCGGCCCGGGCCCTTCCAGCGGGCGACGACCCACGAGGCCGCCGCGCCGATGACGATCGCGGCCAGGGTGGCCAGCAGCGCGGTCTGCACGCTCACCGAGATCGGCAGCAGGCTCTGCGGCTCGGCGAAGATCCGCAGGTAGTTGTCCAATGTGTACTCGGGCGGCAGCACCTGCGTCGTCCAGGCGCCGTCCACCGAGAACGACACGAGCACGATCACCAGCACCGGCGCCAGCAGCACCACCGTGAGCAGCAGGCTGCCCAGCGCGGCGGCGAACTTCGCGGCGGCGGAGCCCGGTGCGCGGCGCGCGCTCGGCGTGCCCTTCGACAGGCTGCGGTGCACGCGGCGGCCCTGGTACCAGCGCATGCTCAGCAGGAAGGCGATGGACACCACCGAGAGCGCCGTCGACTGGGTGGCCGCGAGCGCGGCGTTGCCCGAGGTGCGCGCCGAGACGATCTCCATGGTCAGCGTCTGCACGTTGTAGAGCTGCGGCGCGGTGAACGACGCCATCGACATCATGAACGTCAGCAGCGCGCCGGAGACCAGCGCCGGGGTGAGCATCGGCAGCAGCACCGTCCGCCACACCCGCGCGCGACCGGCGCCGAGGTTGGTGGCGGCCTCCTCCAGCGAGCCGTCCAGCCCCGCCAGCGCGGCCGAAACCGACAGGTAGAAGTACGGGTACATGGTGAACGCGTGGACCAGGACGACGCCCGCCAGCCCGCTCACCGACGTGCTCGCGGGCGAGATGCCGAGCAGTGCGTACAGCGTCCGGGGCACGATCCCGGTCTCGCTGTAGAGGAGCACGAACGACACGGCGCCGATCAGCGGCGGCAAGGCCATCGGCAGCACTGCGAACACCGAAAGCGCCCGGCGGCCGGGGAAGTCGAAGCGGTGCAGCAGCACGGCCAGCAGCGTCCCGAGCACACCGCAGAAGAACACGGAGACGAGCGAACTCACCAGCGACAGCAGCAGCGCCTGGCCCGAAGACCCGCCGAACAGGCTGCCGTAGTTGTCCGCGAGGCCGTTCCCGCCCGCCGAGGTGAGCGCGGTCGTCGCCATCGGGATGACGACGAGGAACAGCAGGACCAGCACGACCGGGATGGCCAGCACGTAGACGAAGCGGTCGCCGTCGGAGGCGGGCAACCTGCGGCGCCGCGGCGCCGCGGCCGGGGCGCTCATGGCCGCACCAGCCAGGCGTGCTGGGCCTCCGGGCGAAGCCCGACGACGTCGCCGGGCTTCGGCAGGCCGGGCCGGTCCGGCACCGCGACCGACAGCTCCAGACCGTCCGCGGTGACCTCGTACTCGCAGGTGGCGCCGGTGAACTCCACCGCGCGCACGACGGCGTCGAAGCTGCCCTCGCCGGCCTCGGTGATCGTCAGGTGCTCCGGCCGGACCGACACCGCGACCCGGTCGCCCACGGCGGCCGCGAACTGCGCAGAACGACCGGCGGCGAACTTGGCCCCGGAGCCCGCCAGCTCCACCACTGCCTGCTCGCCGGAGCTCTCGACGATCTCGGCGTCGAGGACGTTGCTGCCGCCGATGAACTTGGCCACGAAGGCGGTGGCGGGCTGGTGGTAGACCTCGCGCGGGGTGCCGACCTGGTGCAGCTTTCCGGATTCGAGCACGGCGATCCGGTCGCTCATCGCCATAGCCTCGGCCTGGTCGTGCGTGACGTAGACGCTGGTGATCCCGGCTTCCCGCTGCGCGCGGCGGATCTCGACGCGGGTCTCCTCGCGCAGCTTGGCGTCCAAATTGGACAGCGGCTCGTCGAGGAGCAGCACCGAGGGCGAGATGACCAGCGCCCGGGCCAGTGCGACGCGCTGCTGCTGGCCGCCGGAGAGCTGGTCGATCCGCCGGTCGGCGTAGCCGTCGAGCCCCACGGAGGCGAGTGCGGCGGCGACCCGCTCGTTGCGCTCGGCCTTGGCCACCTTGCGCGTGACCAGCCCGTAGGCGACGTTCTGCGCGACGTCGTAGTGCGGGAACAGGGCGTAGTTCTGGAACACCATGCCGGTGCCCCGCTTGTTCGGCGGCGTGGCGGTGATGTCGCGGTCGCCGAACAGGATTCGGCCGCTGGTGGGCGTGACGAATCCGGCGATCATGCGCAGCGTGGTCGACTTGCCGCACCCGGAAGGGCCGAGGAGAGTGAAGAACTCGCCGGATTCGATCGTCACGTCGATGTCGTGCACGACCGGCGAGGCAGAGCCGTAGCTCTTGCTGACGCGGTCGAGGCGAACGGGGATCATGCTGAACTCTCCGTGCTGGGCGAGGAATGGCTTTCCGTGCAAGCGGCGGCCGAGGCGGCCCGTGAGTACTTTGAGGTGCTATAGCGGCTGTTTTGGAAGTAGCACAGCGGGCTTTTTGAAGCGGCGAAGCCGCTTAGCCCACCTACGCAGCTTGCACCGCCGCGGGTTCTCAGACGTCGCCTGGCGAGGACAGCCCCGATGCCGCGTATTGGTCATACGTAAGTCGGGGATCCCGGAGTCCAGGCGGCGTCTGAGGTTCCGCCACTTGCACCGCTACGCAAAACGAACCTGGAAAAGGTATTCCGGCTAGTTCTTGTTCTTGATGTGCTCGCTCCAGTAGGAGATCCACTCGGTCTCCTTCTCGGCGGCCAGGCTCCAGTCGACCGGCATCTCGTGCAGGTTCAGCGGCGCCAGCCAGCTCGGCTGCCCGGCCTGCTCGACGGTCGGGATCTGGAAGTACTCCTCGGCCAGCTGCTTCTGCTTCTCGACGCCGAGCAGGAAGTCGAGGAACTTGTCCGCGGCGGCGGCGTTCGGGCCACCCTTGACCTTGGCGATGCCGTCGATCAGCTGCGGGACGCCGGAGGTGGTCGCCACCGGCTTGAACGGCGCGCCGGTCTTCTTCTGCTGCAGCATGACGTCCTGCAGGTTCCACACGCTGATCGGCGCTTCCTGCCGCTGGATGCGCAGGTACAGGTCGGTCGGGTTGGCCGCGTAGACCTTCGTGTTGGCGTCGAGCTTGCGCAGCCACTCGTAGCCCGGCTCGGGGTTCGCGCCGCCGTTGCGGCTGATCATCGCCGAGTAGATGCTGCGCATCGTGCCGGACGCGGCCACGTCGCGGACGACGATCTTGTCCCGGTACTCCGGCTTGATCAGGTCGTCCCAGTCCTTCGGGGCCTGCTCGGGGGTGAGCATCTGGTCGTTGTAGAAGACGACCTCGGCGAGCACCATCTCGCCGACCCAGCGGCCCTGCGCGTCGCGGTAGCGCTCCGGAACCCGGTCGCGCACCTGGTCCGGCACGGGGGCGAGCAGGTCGGCGTTCGCGGCCTGGGTGAACTGCTGCTGCGAGCCGCCCCACCAGATGTCGGCCTGCGGGCGGCCCTTCTCGGCGGACACCCGCTCGGACGCCTCCTGCGCGCCGAGCGTCAGGATCCGGACCTTGCCCTGGTATTCGGGGTAGGCGGCCTCGAAGTCCTTGACCACGCTTTCGGCGAGCGCCTTGTCGCGGGCGGTGTAGAGGGTGAGGCCGGAGTCGCCGCCGGCGGGGGTCAGGCCGCAGCCTGCGGTCACACCGGCGAGCATCAGCACGCCGGCGACGATGGAGAGGATTCTGCGCATGGCTACCCTTCGCGCGAGGGCTGCGTGGTGTTCGCAGCGGGGGACATCAGGGACGGGGAAACGGCGCCGATGTGCAGCGCCTGCGCGCCCAGCTCGGCGAACACGACCTCGGGCGCGGACGGCGCCGCCGAACCGACCAGCTCGGCGAGTTCGGCGAGCCCGGCCGGACCGAGTTCGGTCGCGGCACCGGCGAAGACCACGCGCGCCGGGTTGACCACGCACGCGCAGACGATGGCGGCGTAGGCCCAGGCCTCGATGACCTGCCTGCGCAGCGCGGCGACGGCGGGCTCACCGGCCCGGTCGGCCAGCTCGGCGACCGGCGCACCGGTGGTGCCACCGTCCATTTCGGACAGCGCCTGCCGGATTCCCGGCACGCTCCAGCGCCGCTCGAACTCGCCGCGCCCGCCGGTGTGCGGCGTGGGCGGCAGCCCGGCGGGCAGGAAGCCGATCTCACCGGCGAACCCGGCGGCGCCCCGGCAGAGCGTGCCGCCGGAGACCACGGCGGCGCCGATGCCGTAACCGACGTAGATCAGCACCAGGTCATCGACGTCGGCGGCGGCGCCCCGCTCGCGCTCCCCCAGCGCGATGAGGTTGACGTCGTTGGAAACCTGCACGGGCAGCCCGACCCGCTCGGTCAGCGCGTCGGTGAGCGAGCGCCCGCCGAGCGCCTCCAGCACGGGCGAGAGCGTCACGGCGCCCGCCTCGGTGGCGACACCCGGAAGCGAGAAAACCACGCGCCCGGGGCGAGGCCGCGGATGTTCCTTCAGCGCCTGGTCGATGACGGCGACCAACCCGTCCAGCGGCTCGTGCGGATCAACGGCGCGGCTGTGCGCGCCGAGCAGCTCGCCGGCCAGGTCGACCACGGAAACGCGCGCCTGCTCGCCCTCCAGGGAAACGGCGATCAGCGATTCGGCGGCCGGGTTGAACTCCAGCATCCGCGGCCGACGGCCGCCGGAGGAGTCGCCGGCACCGGCCTCGACGACGTGCCCAGAGGCCATCAGCTCGCGCACGATCTCGGTCAGCGAAGAGGGCCGGTACCCGGTCAGCCCGGCGAGCTCGGTGCGGGAAACGGGGCCGTGCTCGCGAAGCGCGGCCAGCACCGCATCGGTGCGGATGCGACGCAGGGCCTCGTTCCCCGTGGGCGCCGAACGCTCGTTGACCTCGGACATGCGTAACTTTATACGTCATCCGAAGTAAGTTTCCAATACTTCGCCACCGCCAAAATCCCCAAGCCCCACAAGGGCTTTCGCCGACTCCCGAACGCCACGAGTCGATCACGATCAGTGACATCGACCGTTGCTGAGCGACTGCGCCACGCACCCGATCCGGCAGACGGACCGCAACATGTCCTGCCCCGCCGACTCGCCCTACAGGCCACGGAACAACCTGAGTGGTCGAGCCCCTCCCCAGGCTCTACCCCATCGGCTGATCGAGACCAACGCGCCAGCATCCAACAGCGAGCTGTTACGAACCGCATTACCGGCCACATCCGTTCAGGTAGTGGCGTTGGTCCGTCAAGGCATGCGTGTCTGGATCCATACCGAGTACCTCGAACGCCATCGCAAGCTCAAGAGATGACCACCTACAAGCGAACCGGACATGACCGCCCCTACGCGTTACCCACCAGCTTGATCGAGCATTTGCGCACGCTAGGGCGAAAAGTCCATTTCGCCAGTGGTGAAGCGCTCATCCAACAGCACGGGGATGAAGACTCGGTGATGCTCATTGAACAAGGGCTGGCTGTGGTCGACCATGTTGACGAATCCGGAAAACGAACACTCTTGGCCCTACGGGGACGAGGGGAACTAGTCGGAGAACTCGCCGCCCTCAACTGCAGTCCGCGGTCAGCCACAGTGAGGGCATCCACTGCCGTTGAGGTCACTGCGGTCCCCGCTGGACGCTTTCGAACACTGATGAAATCAGAGCCCGGACTGGCATTCCACGTGCTTCAACACGTCGCTATGCGGGTCAACGAATCAGATCGTCGGCGGATCGATGCCGGGACCGCGCCGGTCGCCGCAAGGCTGGCACGGCTACTCCTGGAGCTAGCAGACCTCTACGGGCACCGGAAAGGGAACGGATCCATCGAGATCCGTCGCCTCTTCACGCAGCAGGAGCTCGGTAACGCTATCGGAGCAACTCGAGAGTCGGTTGGACGTGCACTGGCCACGCTACGCGCCCAAAACGTCGTCAAAACCGGCAGGCACACGGTCACCGTACTTCGGATGGACCAGCTAACCCACCACGCTCGGCAGCAATCTTGAAGTTGTGTGCGAAATGTCGCAGACCGGCGCCGTCACGCCGTGTAGACACGTCGTCGACGTCTCAACCTTTCGGCGATCGGAGTACTTGCATGGGACCTCTACAGACCAGGTTGGTGCTCGCCGTTGACGTAGTCGACTTCAGCAAGCAGGACAACCGGTTTCAACAAAACATGCGTGCGGGCGTTTACGACGTGCTCCGCAGCGCGCTGACGGAGAGCATCGGGATGTCACTTGACGATCTCGATCACGAGGACCGCGGCGACGGCGTTTTCGCCCTTATACCACCCGAATCAGACAAGACGCGGCTTATCGACCCGCTGCTCGATCGCTTGCACACGGAACTCCGTCAGCACAACGACTTGGCCAGCTTCCGTAGCCAGCTTCGTTTGCGTGCTGCTTTGCACAGCGTGGACGTTCATCGGGACAATAACGGGTGGATCGGCAGCGACTTGAACGACACGTTCCGGATGCTCAACTGCGATGCAATACGCTCAGCGTTGAGGGACCGACCGGCCTGCGTGCTCGGGGTGATCGTCTCGCCAGCATTCCAATCAGTCATTAAGCACAGCTACGGCGCGATCAACCCTGCGGACTATGCAGAAGTCCCGGTCGAGCGGACCCATGCGCCGATGTCAGGATGGCTTCGTCTCGTTGGCGAAGCCGGAGCAACTCAGAACCCGCCTATTCATCAGCAACCCCAGCCCAGGGCGTCGGCGGCGCACGATCCCACCACCTCGAGAGGCACTCACTTCCACGCGGGAGTGAGCGTTCGTGGCGACCTGGTCAGCGGTGACAAGACCGTGCACCACTGGGGGCGACGATGACCGCTGAACGTCAGGAGGCCAGAGAGCCTGGCCGCAACGAGCAGGACGAAGTTGAGCCAACCCGAGACGACGGAAGCCTTGAGCGAGACCGAGCTGAGTCCGACAGGACAAATGACTCAGCTTTCGAAAAGAAATCCTCTGTGGACGAAATCAGCATCGCCAAGCAGCTGGAGTACAAGGAGCGCCCTCGCGCCGGCGAAACCGAAAGGAACATCGAAGACATCCGCGCCAGCCTCACAGAGGGTGGCTGGTCGGCCGCGGACTACGAGTTCTACGGCGATTTGGTTCAAGGGCACAAGTTCGTCCAGATCAGGAACATCGAGTACGACGTCGGCACCGAACCTGTCCTGCACATCTTGACAGATGACGAGCTCACCGAGTACGACGACCACGTTCCAGCCCCAGAGCAAGCCTCTCTTCGGAAGCGCGTCAGTGGATCCGTCCTCACTGTTCTGAGCGGGCCGGCCGGTTGGGGCCGTGCGGCGACAGCAACTGACCTGCTGCGATGCGCCGGAGCAGAGCACGTAGTCATCATCGATCCATCGTCAGACCTGTCGAAACTGGGCAAGCGCCTGTTCCGTCCCGGGGCTGGCCTGCTCGTACCAGACTGTCCTGCGAAAGTCCTACGAAGACTGTCCGAGGCACAGTTGCGTCACCTGCTCCAAACCTTGCGCGAAGGACAAGGACGGATGGTGATCACCAGCGACGTGATCGCCGATGACCTCCGAACTAGCTTGCACAAGCATGTTGTCAAACTCGGTAAAGCAACATCTCGCCGGGATATCCTGGTCTGTCACCTGCGCCGAATCACGACTGACGCCCGCGCAGCCGAGCTGATCGACAGCGCTGCAGCGCAAGCCTGGCTGGCGGAGAACGCGGAAGCGTCAGCAACTACGACAGTGCGTTTCGTCGAGGAACTCGCTGTTTCGCCGGACCTAAGCCAGCTGTCAAGACAAGAACGGCAGCGCCGCCGCACTGCCATAGCCGCTAAGATCGCAGAGTCGTCGTGCTGGCAATGGCCATGGCTGCTCACCGCCGCTGTCCACAACAATCAGCGTTGGCGGGATGCGATCGACTCCGCAAGTCGACTGTTCGATTTCTTCGACATGGACGATCGCCGTAAGCAACAGCTTGCCCTAGCAAACACGAAGGAGTACATTAAGCGCTCATCCACTATCGAAAGAATACAACTCGGCGCCGTACCGATTGAAACTATTCAACTCCAACAACCTGAATCTCGCGCATGGATAGTTGAGCGAGTGTGGACAGTTGCCGGCACGTACCGAGAACCGCTCCTTAAGTGGCTCTGCTGGTTGGGTGAAGACCACCACGAGACCGTTGTGCGACACTCCGCCGCAGCGACAGTCGGTCAGCTGATGAACCTCGACTTCGTAGACGTCGCGTACAACACTGTGGAGAAATGGGTAGGACAACTTTCACTGGAAAGCACCGAGTCCGCCGCAATCGCACTCTCCTTCGCTGCCGACAACCGAAATCTGCGCTCCGCCGTCGTCCGATTGGCGCAGTCGTGGGCGCGCGCTGACGAGACGAGAAAACTCGGAGCTGCAGCTGCGTTTGGCGTTCCCCTGGGCACACGAGCCCCCGAGCAGGCAATCTCCGTGCTCGACGATCTGATGCACAATTCCTCGACGCGACTACGTTACCGGATCGGGCGTTCACTCGCCGATCTCGCGTACCACCAGCCAGATGTTCTGTTGCCGAGCGTACTTTCGCTGGTCAACTCGTGGGCTACTTCGCACAACAAGAACCTCAAGCGAGGCAGCGTGACTGCCTTCTTAATGCTCGCAAATGACCTCGCCGTTTCAGACACCAAGGCCAGCCACCCGAGACTCCTCGCACTCTGGATGGAGCGAAACGCGTCGAGAAGTCACCTGGACGACATGGCTCTGCTCTGGCGAATGGCTCTCACCGACCAGGACTTGTACAAGATCGCGAGGAACTACTTCAGCGAATGGGCCGAAATGTGCGACCTTAGTCCGCAGTATCGTGACGCTTTCGCAGAGCTCGCCCGAGAAATCACTAATGGTGATCGACGAATCCTCGACATCGTTACTCGAATCGCACAAGGCTGGGATAGCGGCGAACGGAAAATCTACGCACCAGCCACCTCGGCGGCCGTGCTCTCCCGCCTGACTTCAACCTCCCGAGAACAGTAAGGAGTTCTTAATGCACGAGCTTGTCGAACAGATCAAACAGTACGAAGATCTCGCCGGAACTCGCCGTCGCAATACCCAATCACCGATTACCAATACTCGAACCATCGGACCATGGCGAGTACTCGGACGGCGGCCGACAGTAAAACACGATACCTCTCTGGTACTACTCACGTCCCGGGGCGAACTGACATACGTGCGTGATCGCCTTCCCGCCACCACATGGGCATTCGGGCATATCAGAAGGTACTTCGAGATCGACATGAAACAGCACAGGCAGGTTATCCCTCTCACGCTGCCATGCAAGAACGACATTCTGAGATTCCGCGCAAACATGGAGGTTCGGTGGAGAGTTGTCGATCCCAAAGAAGTAGTTCGATCCAGCGTCTCGGACGGGGCGGCAGCCTTCACCGCAAGCGTCGCGGTATCTCTGCGACGGATATCCAGAGGTTTCGAACTCGATAATTTGGGCGAAGTCGAGGACGTTCTCAACGAGGAGTTGAGCGCCCAAACTCCAGCTGTCTCACAGGGCATTGAAGTTCTCGGCGCAACACTGGAGATGGACCAGGACAACATGTTACGCGCTCACGAGCTGATGAAGCGCCGAGAAGAGCAATCAGCTGAGATCGTGGACATCCGGTCGGGACACGTCGATCAGTACGTGCAGCGTGGCCCAGGCGGGATGCTTGCATATCACTTGGCCCAGAACCCAAAGTCCGTGCTGGAGATACTCGACTATATGTCCCAACAGGAGGACAAGAATTTGGCAACGACAATCAGCGTCGTCGGAGAACTCATAGGGTCGGGAGCGATCCAAGACATCGAAGCAGAGCACGAGGTCAAGGATGCGTTGCAGAACATCTTGGAACGTTTTCGCTCAGTCAAGCCTCGCATCACAATGGAACCTATTTCGACCGATCCTCGCAGGGCGAGGCACAAGAAGCCGGAAGTCCAGGAGGGCGCCAACGCACTGCAGCTGGCTAACCACAAGAAGAGCGAGGGCAACGACTACCCTGCCGGCTCCGAAGCCAACCCGCCAGAAAGCCTGGATACCACTCACAAACGACCAAACCAAGATACCGCACACGATGAATGACATCTAGATGTTCAGTCTTACAGATGGACTTGTCGCGAACTTGCTCGATGGGCACCCCGCCTTCGTGATCTGGCTTGCACGTCTTCCGATTCGTTTTATGTTCATCCTTGGCACAGCGTGGCTGACATCCAGATATCTTCTCCCATCTTTTCTCAAGGCCGTGCCGAATTGGTCGTACATCTTGCTCCACGCCGCATGGTATCTCTTACTTCTCGCTGCACTCCCATTCGGCCGCCACAGAAGCCCCATACGGTACATCACGCACAGCTACTGCGATTCGACAGAAGATCTACTTTTGACTGTGCAGCGAAAGATCCGTCTAACCAGGAAACTGGCTCGCCACGTTCGAAATGTTCACATCTCATCACTTCTCTGGCTGAGCGGAGGAACCGTATTGGTAACCGCCTTCTTCATCTGAAGCAGAGATTTAGCCCGCCGACCACAGAATGCTATCCCGCAAGCAAGAACCAACACAACAGGAAGGTCGCCGAAACCAGCCACGAAGCGATGGCCGCGCGAAGATATTTATATTTAATGGCAAGTATTCGGGACATATCATGTGCCGTCCGCCATGCCTCATTACGCTTACCTCTGAAACTAGCCGCTATGAGTACCTCAGAGGATACCTTCGCCACCGCTGGCCACGAATAGCGACTGTATCCTGACACCAATAGCCGTGGCCACAGAGCTCGCGCGACGGCGCCGACAGCGACAGCACCACCAAGTAGCGCGAGCACAAAAGAGCCAAACTGCATCCACTCTAGATCTTCAGCCTGCTGCACTAGGCGAGCCACATCTCGACGTTGAGAAAAGGCGATTCCAAGCAAAACCGTGGTCGCAGTTGCCACGAGACCCGCTTTAGTATCCGCATTGTTAGTTAACGAAGCAAGGTGACCTATCATGAATCGCGCATCATCGACAGATTCCGTTTCCTCCGAATCGACACCGTCATACACCCCCTGGGTTACCTCTGACTCTGACACCAAACTCCCTCCGCAGTATTGCCGCAACCTTATTATCCGACCCACGTGTTCATCTTTCGAGATCCAGCCGGGTGACATTATCGCCACTAATGGCGTATTAGAAGACCCGCGAGTGCAGCCATCGGGAACCAGAGTCTAAATCGGCCTTACGCGGAGGCATCGCACGACTGGGCCGAGCATCGACGAAAGACCAAACAGAATCGCCTTCGATGTGGCACATCCCGCAATTCCTAGAAACGAAACCATCGCAAGCCAACAGGCGCTGCGGGCCCGAACGCGGCCGGAACATCCCGTTCGTCATCGAGAACTACCCGTACGTCGACTCCTACGGCCGCGAGACGATCTCGTTCGTCCGCACCTTCGAATTCCCGCGGCGGCGAAGGAGGTTCGACGCGCAGATGCTCTACACCGGCGACCGGATCGTCGACTACCTCGGCACGCACCAGCACCTCGCGGTGGACCTCGACATCGCGGTGCGCCCCGACGGCGGATTCCGGATCCGCTCCGGCGGGTTCCGCGTCGGAGCGCGCACGCCCGTCCCGCAGGCATTCGCGGGCACCGCGCACGTCGACGAGTGGTTCGACGAGGAGAGCGGGCTGTTCCGGATCCAGGTCGCCGTCGTGAACCGGCGGTTCGGGCCGCTGTTCGGCTACCGCGGCAGCTTCGCCGCGCGGTACGTCCGGCTCGACGGCGGGGTGAGCGGGGCGGTCAAGCCGCTCCGTGAGAAGGTCCTGGACTGATGAGCACGGGCCGGCGAACCAGCAGCGCGGCCACCAAGCAGCGCTTGGTGGACGCGGCCGTGGGGGTCATCCGACTGCAGGGCATCACCGCGGTTTCCGCGCGGACCGTCGGCGCCGCCGCCGACGTCAACCAGGCGCTGATCTTCTACCACTTCGGCAGCGTCGACGAGCTGGTCGCGCAGGCCTGCATCGCGGCGACCGAAGACCGGGTCGCCCGCTACCGGGCGCGGTTCGCCGAGGTGTCCACGCTGGGCGAGCTGCTGGCGCTGGGCCGGGAGATCCACGTCGGGGAACGCGCCGACGGCAACATGGTCGTGCTGGCCCAGACCCTCGCCGGGGCGCAGGCCGGTGGCCGGCTCGCGGAGGCCACCCGCGCGGCGCTGGACAAGTGGATCGTCGAGGTGCGCACGGCGCTGGAGCGAGTGCTGGCCGGGTCTCCGCTGGCCGAGGTGGCCGCCCCGAGCGCCCTGGCGCACGCGGTGTCGGCGAGCTTCCTCGGCCTCACGATGTTCGAGTCGGTCGACCCCGAAGGCGGCGAGCAGGCGCTCGAAGCCCTCGGCCGGCTCGCCGAGCTGGCGGACGCCCTGGAAGGGCTCGGCCCGATCGCCACCCGAGCGGTCCGCGCGAAGCTCCGCAAGAACGCCAAGGCGTAGCGCGCAGGCTTCGGCATCCATCTGTCCGAAGTGGATGATCCTCGGGCACGCCGATCAGCCGTCCGCTTCGGCTGCCGGCGGGGTTGTTCGGCACGGCGACGACGCTGATCACGCGGCGGACGCGGTCGTCGCTCGGCTCGTTGCCCACCCGCGCGATGATCGCCGCCTGGACTTCTTCGATCAGCGCGGCACACGGCGGCACCCCAGGTTCGGTCCTCCGCAATTTCAATGGAAATCAGACCTCTGATTTCCATTGAAATTGCGGAAGTTGTCCACAGGACCCGGCGTGTCGGGGTCCGACATGCCGAAGATCCGCAGTTTCAATCGACACTGCGAGTTCTTCCTCCGTCAGCCACATCGCGGCCTGCCGGTAGCGCACTGTCCCCCGGATCAGGAGTCGACGGCCCAGGCGTTCACGGCCAGCCGACCGGTGGTGCCCAGATCGATCCCGCCGTCCGGCTCGAGGACCTGGACCGGCTCGCCCGCCGCCGGAGCGATCTCCAGGTAGCTGCCGTCCACGGCGGGCACCGTCGAGTCCGCCACGTCGTTTCGCCACAGGACCCGCGCGGTCACCTGGTCGCCGGGCCGCAGCGTGACCGGCTCGGGCGGCACGTCGTAGCTGTCCGGGGCGCTGACCGGCTCCGATCCGTTGCCGACCACGACGTGCAGCGGCCGGCGGGCCGCGTCCAGCACCCGGACCACCGGGAACCCGTTCGCCGTGTAGTCGCGGGTGCCGCAGTTGGTCATGACGATGCCCATCGCGCGCAGACCCATCGCGGCGTCCACCGGGCCCGCGGTGATCTCAACGCCGGACTCCGGGCAGCCCGCGGCCTGGCTGGTCGGAGCCGGTTCCGGCGGCGGCGCGGAGCCGGGGCCGGGGCCGGGGCCGGTGCAAGCGGCGAGCACTGCGACACCAGCGAGCACCACGCCGAAGCGGCCGAAAAGCGTTGCCGGAGTCAGGTTCACGGACCGATCTTTCCACATCCCCGACCGGGATCGTCCCATTCGCGGTGATCACGGCAGTCCAGCCGGCGAAGCCCCGGAGATCGCTCTCCCGATCACCCGTCGCTGGGTGGTTCCGCTGCGTTGTCCGGCACGGAGACGAGGCTGAACACGTGGCGGACCCGGTCTGCGGTCGGGGCGTTGCCGGTCCGCGCGACGACCGCCGCGTCGAGTTCCTCGATCAGTTCGGCGAACTCCTCCTTCGTCAGCCACACCGCACCCTGCCGGTAGGCGACACCGTCGCTGGCGGGAGCGGCACCGTCGCTGGCGAGGTAGCGCTCGAAGTCCGCCATGAGCGACGCCGAGAACGCGGTGAAGGCGCGGCGGTTGTCCTCCAGGGCCATCGCCTCCCGGGCGGCCGGGTCCACCACCGCCTGCTCCTGGCGCACCCGGTAGCTGCGCTCCACCGTGCCGCGCACCCGCTTCTCCTCCACCACTTCCAGCACGCCCGCCTCCGCGAGCACTGCGACGTGCCGGTACATCGTCGCCGGCGCGACGTCCGGCAGGCGTTCGCGCAGCTGTGCGGTGGTCAGCGGATCCGAGCCGAACAGCGTCTGCAGGATGCGCGCCCGGACCGGGTGCAGGAGGAGATCTGCGGATGCCATGGACCAACAATCTCACACCTGATAACGTTCTCAAAACTGATAACAATGGAGGCTGGACCTTGCGGGACGTAGACATGACGGCCACCGCGGACGACGGGCTTCCGCTGGCGGGAACCCTGACCCTGCCCGCCGGACCAGGCCCGCACCCGGCAGTCCTGCTGCTGCACGGCTCCGGGCAGGTGGACCGCGACTCCAACGCCCGCGGTCTCCGCCTGGAGCTCGGAGCGCCGCTGGCCACCGCGCTCGCGGCGAAGAGGATCGCCACGCTGCGCTACGACCGGCGCGGCGTCGGCGCCACGCCCGGCGACTGGCGGACGACCGGGTTCACCGACAACACCCGCGATGCCGCCGCCGCGCTCCGCGCCCTGGCCGCACGGCCCGACATCCGGGCCGACGCCATCGGCGTGATCGGCCACAGCGAAGGCGCGGTGCACGCCATGTCCCTCGGCCCGGATCCGCTGGTCCGGGCGGTGGTGCTGCTGGCCGGGTTCGCCCGCCGCGGCGAGGACGCGCTGCGCTGGCAGGCCAGGATGATCGCCCGCGACCTGCCCGCGCCCGTTCGGCCGCTGCTGCGCGTCCTCGGTTCCCGGCACCTCGCCCGGATCAAGGCGACCAGCGCGGACGCGGCGCGCGTCCACGGACTTCCGGTGAACGCCCGGTGGTTCCGCGAAATGCTCGGCCACGACCCACGCGCGGACCTGGCGAACATCCAGGCGCCCGTGCTGGCGATCACCGGCGGCAAGGACATCCAGGTCGACCCCGCCGACCTGGACGAGATCCGCCGGCTGGTGCCCGGCGAGGCCGAGGTCCACCGGATCCCCGACCTCACCCACCTGCTGCGCCGCGACCCCGGTCGACCGTCGGTGCGCGCCTACCGCAGGCTGCTGCGCCACCCCGTCGACGCCGAGCTGCTGGCGCAGGTGACCGACTGGCTCACCCACCGCCTCCCCGCCGCCTGAGACGACTCCGAACTCCACGAAGGGAAACTGTCGTGACCACCAAAAGCCCCGCCCGCCAGAAGAGCGGCATCCTCCTCTTCCTGGTCGTCACGTTCACGACCGCCTGGGCGTCCTGGGGCATCGCGATCCTGCTCGGCGAGCCGGCGATGAGCTTCCCCACCGTCATCCCCTACCTGCTCGGCGCCTTCGGCCCGATGATCGGCGCGATCGTGATCCGGCTGCGCCGCGCCTCCCGGAGTCAGCCCGCCCCAGCGCACGCGGTGCGATTGCCGTTGATAGGCCTGCTCTGGACGCCCGTCCTGCTGGCAGTGGCCGCCGGGACCGTCGTGGGCGCCGCGCTGCTCGCGCAGCAGCTGGGCGGTCCGCCGGTGAGCTTGACCGCGGCGCAGGCCCTGATCGAGGTGTCCGGCGGCCCTTTGGTGTTCGCGGGCGTCATGCTCGTCGTCGGCCCGCTGAGCGAGGAGTTCGGCTGGCGCGGCACCATGCACCCGCGCCTGCGCGCGAAGGTGGGCCGTCTCCTCGCCGGACTGCTGCTGGGCGTCATCTGGTCGGTGTGGCACCTGCCGCTGTTCTTCGTCGCCGGAACCGTCCAGAACGCCTTCGGCCTGCTCACCTTCAGCGGCGTGACCTACATGCTCAGCGTGATCCCGATGGCGCTGCTGGCCGCGTACGGCTACGAGCGCGCCGGCGTCCTCGGCGCGATCGCGATCCACTTCGGCACCAACGCGACGATGTCCCTGGTAGGCGTCAGCGAGCTGCTGCCGCAAGCGCTCATCGTCGGTGTGCAGACCGTCGTCGCCCTGTTCCTGCTGGCCGTGCACCGCGACCGGAAGAAGGTCAGCGCGACGCCCGAACCAGCACACCAGGAACTCGTCCCGGCCCACCGCTGAGTGTCCAGGGCGGAACCGTGCCGCCGGGCCGGGGAACCGGCGGCACGGAGGCCGGGAACGTCCGTCCAAAGCGGACTTCAGCGCGTTTGGGCCGGTGACCGGGCGCGGGGCGGGGAAGACGCCCGGCCACCGGGTGGGCCGGTGCAGTGGTCGGGGAGGCAGCTGCACCGGCCCGGCTCAGGGGCCTGGCTCAAGTGCGCAAATGGTGCCGACCAGTGGGCTGGTCATCCGGCTCTTGGCCGGGAAGATGCGATCGAGGCGGCCACGCTATGGCGCGGTCCTGCCCTTCATCTCGTTCGGCTTCGACCTGTGCGATGAGATCCCAGACGTTGTAGGCGCCCTCCCCTGCCCCCTCGTGCTGCGCGCGAGCGAGCAGTGGCAACCGCATCGCGGTGGAGCTGACGAGCAGAGCGGCGATCAGCACGTTGATCAGCACGAGAACGCTCAGGTGCAGCCAGAACATGGTCGTCTCCTTCTCAGTGGGGTTGGCGATGTCAGGACCGTTGGGCGAGGATGCGCCAGCAGTCCGTGCAGGAGTGCTCGCGGATCCAGTCCACCTCGGTGCGGTCGTGCAGCTCAGCCGCGTCGGCCTCCGCGCCGCAGTAGGCAGAAACCCGTTCGCCCACCGGGGTTTTCCGTGCCGCGATCGGGAACGCGTGACGTCCACCAGTGACCGGACGCCAGATGTAGGTCAGGTACTCCATGAGGCTTCCTTCCGAACCGAACACGGGGACTTGAAACCAAGGTTTCGTGGAATTTCCACATTCGCAATGTCCGATACCTGAAAGGTCCAGGACTGCACACGAATGAGCGACTGCGTGGAAGGTTCCGGGCCTGCGAAGATCCAGGTGGCGAACTGGGCGAAGGAGGACACCGTGGAAGAGCGGATCAGCCCGACGGTGCGGCTGCGGAGGCTCACCCGAGGAATTCGGCGTTGGCGCGCGCAAGCCGGACTTCGCCAAGAGGACGTCGCGGCTGTGCTGGACTGGTCGAAGCCGAAGCTGAGCAGGTTCGAGAACGCCGAGAAATCCGCCGGGCCTGCCGAAGTTCTCGCGCTCGCGGCGGTCTACGGCGTCCCCGACGCGGAACGGGACCAGTACGTCGCGCTTGCCTTGCAAGCCAGGCAGAAGGGCTGGTGGCAGCGGTACGGCCAGGACGCGCTGGCGTCGAACTTCGAGGAGTACGTCGGACTGGAGTCCGAAGCCGCCGAGGTGCACGAGTTCTCCGGCGAGCTGATTCCCGGGTTGTTGCAGACCGAGCGCTACGCCACCGAACTCATGCAGGCATGGATACCGCAGGCCGACGAGGTCGTCATGAAGGAGCGCACCGACCTTCGCTCACAGCGACAGGCACGCCTGCACGAGACGAACCCGCTCACCTTGGGAACCGTCATCCACGAGTCAGCGCTGCGACAACTCGTCGGTGGCCCCGAGGTGATGCGCGAACAGCTCAAGCACCTCGCAGCCAGCGCGAAGCTGCCAAATGTGACGGTTCAGGTTCTGCCGTTCAGCGCCGGCGCAATCCCCGCGCTCGGCGCACCCTTCATCGTGCTGTCCTTCCCCGACCAGGAAGATCCCGACGTGGCCTACGCCGACTACCTGACGGGCTGCCTCTATTTGGAGGATCCGGCCGAAGTCGAGACGTATAGCCTGAACTACAGCACCTTGCGCGCCAAGGCGCTGAGCCAGAAGGAGTCGATCACTTTCCTCAACCGGCTCGCCCGCGAGTTATAGGCAAACCAAAGGGAGCACGTCATGTTCACCCCCGACTTCACCCAGGCGCACTGGCGCAAGAGCAGCCGAAGCAACGGGGGTGGAGCAGCATGCGTCATGGTGGCGCGCATCCCGGGGGCTGCTGGCGTGAAGGACAGCAAGCTCGGCTCCGCCAGCCCCGTTCTCCCGTTCACGACCTCGGCGTGGTCGGCCTTCCTGCGCGACGTGAAGACCGGAAAGCACGACCTGCGCTGACTGGACGCGCTGAGAGCTCCGCCCGAGGGCGTCCGGGCGGAGCTCTTCGTTCGGCAGGTCACCTGTCGGCGAGTTCTCGGCCCGAGGTTTCCGGGCACCAGACGTCCGACCCGGCCTCGGTGGACCGGACCGAGATCTGACCAATGTGGACGGTGGTGGACCGCGGTTCGTCATCCGGCCGCGCGCTGCGGGAACGATCACGGCCAACGGCACGTCGGAGGGAAACGACATGTCGTTCGCCCGAAGGGAAGTCCGCAGTGAAAGACGATTGGCCCCAGAAGGTGCGCGGCTGGGAGCTCGCCCGGCACGGCCACATCGAGAACTACCGGAAACGACTGGCCAACAACGTCACGGTCACCGCGATCTGGGAGAACGCGACCGGCACCGGCACGGTGGATGCGCGCGTCGAGACGCTGGGATTCGGCCGGACGCTGACCAGCAGCCGCAAGGAATTCCGGGACAAGGAGGCGTTCTGGACCGCCGCGCGCTGCGTGGTGGAGATGGCCGCGAACCTCCCCTCGCTGGGCGCGGGCAACGAGAGCCCCGCCGATTCCGAGCTTTTCGGGGAAGTCGCCGGGAACGTCGACGCCGAACCCGGCACCAACGGCACCCCGGAAGCGGAGCTGACGTTCACCCTGCTCAACGGCCGCACGGTGACGCTGATCCTCTCCGATGACCAGGCGTTCGACATGTGCGCGCGCATCTACAAGCTCGACAAGTACGTGTGGGACGAGCAGCGCGACGAGGACGACGAGCACGAGGCCGAAGAAGACGAGGACATCACCGACGACGAAACCGAGGAAGACGACGACGAAGACGACGAGGTGCCCGACATCAGCGATGTCAGGTCGGGCCCGGACACCGGCCACGACGTGGTCACGCTCCTGGAAGCCCAGTTCGGCGTCACCGAGGACCACCTCATGGCGCACGTCGACTGGTCGGCCCTGATCGTCGTGGGCGAACCCGCGGTGAGCTCGCTGATCAGCCGGGGCGAGGAGTTGCACGCGGCGCTGCAGCCGCGCTGGTACCCGGTCGTCGTGGACCGGCCCGGCGAGCAGTGGGTCGTGCTGCGCCGGACCGGCCTCCGCTACGTGGGCGAGTGAACTTCACAAGGCGGCCTCACTTCCGGGCGTAGGTGTGGATCGCCGCGCCGCTGCCGAGGACGTGCGCGTCGGCGAGGGCGAGGTGCGTGGGCGCGATGTCGCCGTCGAACACGCCGATGCCCTTGCCGAGGACGAACGGGTAGATCTTCAGGACCAGTTCGTCGATCTCCGGCAGCAGCGAGGCGGCGAGGCTACCGCCGCCGGCCAGCCAGATCCCGCCGCCCGGCTCGCGCTTGAGCGCCCGCACCGCCTCGACGGGGTCGCCGGAGAGGACGGTGACCGCGGGGTCCGGGCTGGTGAGGCTGCCCGACACCACGTACTGATCCAGGTGGGAGTACGGGCTGATGACGCCCTCCCGCACGCCCGGCTCGTACGTGCCGCGCCCCATCACCACCGCGTCGAAGCGGTTGCCCAGGTCGGTGACCCCCAGCGTGCCGTGCACGTGCGTCGGCAGCGTCTGCGGATACTCCGCGACGAGGTGCTCGACGAGCCCGTCGGGCAGCGGGAAGAACGCGTCGAGCGAGCCATCGGCGCCGGCGATGTAGCCGTCGACGCTGCAGCCGACGAAGTAGGTGAGCTTTCGCATGGGGCTTCTCCTCTTCGAAGTGGTCGATCAGCGACGGGTGCCGGGCTTGGGCAGCGGGCGCCGAGCCGGCACCGACCGAGGCATGCGCGGGTGCGGCTGAACCCGCTTGCCGCTCTTGGCCGACGGGAACGAGAACTGAGCGGTGACGGGCTTTCGCATGGGTTGACCACCTCGCCATTAGTACTTCGTCTGTCGTACTCAAAACGTAGTACTCCACTTGAAGTGGTGTCAAGCGCTAACTTCGAAGAGGTGCGAGACCGGCGGCCGCGACCAGCGTCGAACGCCTGCTGACCTCGGATTCGCTGTCCCGTTCGGCAATGCACGTCCAGTTCTGAGCGGTCGGTAGCCCGAGGGACGGGCTACCGACCGCGATGCCGGATCGGTCAACCGTTGCGGGGCCTGGCGAACTCTTCGATCAGCACGGGGTACTGCTCCCCACCGTGCCCGGCCGCGATCGAGCGGTCGGCCATCGCCTTGATCAGCCTCGGCAGTTCGGCGTTGACGCCCACCGCCTCGCTCTCCTCGATCAGGTGCGCCATCGCCCGCACATCGGTCTCCAGAGCCGACACCTCGGCCGGATAGGAGCCGCTGTCGATCTGCTCGGCGTACCCCGGAAGCCATCCGGCCACGCCGGCGGCGATCTGCTGCGCGAACGGCGCATACGTCGCGGCGTCGACACCGGCCGTCCGAAGCAGGGCGGTGCCCTGGAGCCAGGCGTTCAGGACGCTCCACATCATCGCCAGCCCGGCCACGTCGTACAGGGACGCCAGCCCGTGGTCGGCGCCGAGGTAGGTGACGGTGCCGAGCGCGGCGAGCGTCGACTCGTGCGCCTCGAAGTCCGGCCGCGGCCCGCTGTGCAGGATCACCGCCTCGGCGGTTCCGATCACCGACGGGATGGCCATGATGGCGCCGTCCAGGTAGCGGGCACCGCGCTGTTCGGCCCACCGGGCGGCTTCCCTGGCTTGGGTCGAGTCGCCCGAGGTCAGGTTGATCAACGTCGTGCCGTCCAGCTCGGCATCGGTAGCGCCGAGCAGTTCGTGCACGGCCTGGTAGTCGGTGAGGCAGATGATCGTCACGGAGCCCGCCGTGAGCGCGTCGCCGACCGTCGGCGCCAGCCGTGCCCCTGCTGCCACCAGCCGGTCGGCCTTGGAAGTCGTGCGGTTCCACACGGTCGTGGGGTGCCCGGCCTTCAGGAACGCGCCGGCGAGGGCCTGGCCCATGAGTCCGAGCCCGATGACTGCGACCGGTGCATCGTTTTCGTCGTTCATGGCAGCATCGTCAACGTTGATACCGGTGTGAATGTCAAGCGAGGTTGTCGATGCGGATCGGGGAACTGAGTCGCCGGACGGGCGTCAACACCCACCAGCTGCGCTACTACGAGGCCCAGGGCCTGCTGGAAGCGGACCGCGGCGCGAACGGCTACCGCGAGTACGACGAGGACGCCGTGCTGCGGGTGAAGCAGATCCGGCACCTGCTCGGCGCCGGTCTGTCCTCAGAGGACATCGCATACCTGCTGCCCTGCGCGATCGGCGAGACCCCGGAACTGCTCGGGTGCCCCGAGCTGCTGGCCGCGATGCGAACGCGACTGCAACGGCTGAACGACCAGATGGAGAAGCTCGCCCGATCCCGGAACGCGCTCATCGACTACATCGACGCGGCGGAAAGAGTGGCCGGCGAGAACTACCCGCCCTTCGACGGCTCCGACCGGCACCCCGTCCCCGCCTGAACTCCCGGCGGGAAACACTGGCGCAGACCGGCCGACGAACGCCGGACCGGGCATTGCCGCCGGCGTCGTGCCGCGCAATGCGTTCGGCCGAACGCTGCCAAGATTTCCCTGATTTCCCTTGCCGCGGACGTACGCTCTCAGCGAACCGCTCGTGCCGAAAGCACGTGTTCCGGCGTTCAGGACTACAGTGATCTTCGCACGCGAGACCGCGACGAGGGAAGCGAGCAGCGCGAGATGCCCATACACAGTTGGGCGATGAACAAGTTGATGAACGATATGTTCGATGATCGGACGATCATCATCAGCGGCGAGCTGAGCAGAAATTCCTCGACCGCCGCGATATCGCAGTTGCTGCTGCTGAACGCCACGGATCCGGATTCGGAAATCAAGCTTTACATCGACAGCGCCGCCGGGTCTTTACCGGCCGGATTCGCGATTTGCGATGCGATCAACTGCATCAAGCCGGAGGTTTCGACCTGGGCGATCGGCGCGGTGGGATCAGCGGCGACTCTCGTGCTGTGCTCCGGAGCGACCGGCAAGAGGTACATCCTTCCGGGATCGTACGTGGTCCTGCGGCAACCCGACCACGACGAGGGTCTCGACGGGGAGCCCGTGACGCCGACGACGGCGGACCATCAGAAATGGTCCGATGAAATGGTGCGGCTCCTCGCCGCGAAGACCGGGCAGGATTCGGACACCATCGCCCGCGATCTTCGCAACCACCTTCGCCTCTCGACCATCGATGCGGCCCCCTACGGCATCGTCGATCAGGTCATGGCCGGCGGCAAGTACGCCCCGCAGGGAAACTGACGCGCCAGGCGCCGCAATCCCGTTCCCGATCGAAGGCGGTCGGCGTGACCGCCACCACGATCGGCGAACTAACTCCACGCCCGGAACGGGGCTCCGCCGCCAAGACCGGAGCCAGCCGACTCCAGGCTCCTTCCAACGCGCTGACCAGCGCGTTGCCCTGCACTTCGCTTACTTCCGAATCCGGGCACAACGGCCAGGCATGCGGTCGGCATGCGAAACCGACCACTTGGCGGGTGGGGTTACGCCCGATATCGGACACCACCCCACGACGCTGCGTCTTCCGGCGGCCCCGACTGCACCATTTGACGATTTTCACCTAGTGCTCTGCTACTGCATTGAGCGTATCTTCCGGGATCACAGTGACATACTCGTGATGCACTCGATATTTTCGACTTGTCACCTGACGCCGGCGGCACCCGGCGTCCGGTTTCCCAGCGGGAGCAGACGGAGGGGCAGGGCACGGTGCGATGAGTAACGAACGGCGGCGCCCGCCCCGATAAGGCCGCTGGGACCGGCAGAGCCGGTACGGCGCGGTTGGGACGTACGAACCGGGAAAACTGGGGATGCAGCACGAACACGGCCAGCGATAGCACGACGCCACGCCGACAAAGGTGTCCGCATCGAAGAAGTACGGAGCAATTCCAACGACACGAGCAGTCCGCCCCGCACGAAAGGAAGTTGCGTCATCAACGGGGATATAATTCCATTAGGAAACAAATGGGAACCCGCCACAGGTCGACATGATGCGGATGGCATCGCCCGATTCCGCAACGCGGAACTGGCCGTCCTGGTGTCCCTTCCCAACGAGGTTTCGAGATGGGGCCTCACGTACATGCTGCGCAGTCTTTCCCTGGTGAACTTCGTGCACGGCTGTGCCGATTTCCGAGAGGCCGTGACCCTCCTGGAAAACCGTCCTTTCGACGTTGCCCTCATTTCCGCCGACGAATTGGCGGAGTTCGAGCAGATTTCCTCGGTCGCGGCGAAGCGCGGCGTGAAGACGGTCGCGCTGCTGCGCGACGCCAGCGATGACGTGGTCGCCCAGGCCGCGACGCTGTCGGCGGATGGATTCCTCCTGGAGTCCGCGGTCGATCCGCAGAACCTCGAAGACGCCCTGCTACGACTGCAGCGCGGTGATATGGCGCTGCCGTCCTCGCTCGCCAGGAAGCTGATCACGGAGCTTCGCCGCCGAGGCCAGCCGCGAACGAGCACCGTCCGCCTCACGCCGCGCGAACGGCAGGTCCTCGGCTTGCTCGCCGAGGGGATGAGCAACAAGCAGGTCGGCCGCCGGCTCGGCATCTCCGCGCACGGAGCCAAGCGGCATGTCGCCAACCTGCTGGCCAAGCTGAACTGTCCCAATAGGACTCTCGCAGTCGCCTACGCCATCCGCGATGGCTTGTTGACCAGTTGACCTGAAGGGGTCGGGGTGGGCGCTGCAACGGAGCACACGCCCACCCGACAAGCCCCGGCCGCGATGAGCGCGGAAGACCGTCACAGCTGGGACCGGACCTCCCAGAGTTCCGGGAAGAGGCGGGAAGTTATGCGAGAGCGCAGGTAATCCACCCCGGATGATCCACCGGTGCCCGGTTTGTACCCGATTTGGCGCTCGACGCTCAGCGCGTGGTGCGTTCGCCACCGGCCGTACGCCTGATCGACGTCGAGCAGGGCCTCGGCCACCCGCAGCAGTTCCCAGTGCGCGGCGGGCAGGTCTTGGTAGCCCTGCTGCCAGACCTTGGCGAGCGAATCGACCCCCCGCTTCTCGACCAGGGCGATGAACGCCTCCCGCAGACTGGGTTCTTCCAGCCTGCGGACCAGGCGTTCGCGCTCGGCGTCGGTGAGCTGAACCTGGTCCAGGTAGCCGGCGTCCTTCCGCCCGGCCAGGAACTCGATCTCGCGATGCTGCACGGACTCGAAGCCGCTGCCGCCCCGGAGGGTGTCCCGGAAGGCGAGGAAGTCCATCGGCAGCATGGTGTCGAGCACGGCCCACTGCGAGATCAGCACGTTCTGGATCGCGACGAGCCGGCGCAGCAGGTGTTCGGCCGCGTCGAGCCGGTCGGCCACCAGGAGGTCGCGCGCCTCCTCCAGCTCGAACAGCATCAGCTTGAACCACAGCTCGTGCACCTGGTGGACGATGACGAACATCAATTCGTCGTGCGTGCCCTTTTCCGGTTGGCAGCTCAGGAGTTGATCGAGCCGCAGTACGTCGCGGTAGCGGGACCCCACAGCGTGCTCAGCGCAGTTTCGCTGGTCCGGCTGGACCACGGAAACCTCCTCGGTCGACAACATCTCGGAAACCGTTCGGCTCGGCACTGCCGGCGGGGGCGCGGTCGTGGCCGTGCCTGCCGCACCGCAGCGGAGTGTCGCCGGACACCGACTCGGCCACGACGAGATGCGGGGCAGTCCCCGCGGTACGGCGTCGCGTCCGATGGACTTCACCACGGCGACTCCACCGGGAAACCGCTCATCGGCTCCTCGAACGCGGCCGCGCCAGTCGTTCGCGAGCCGGTCCGGCGGAGGGACTGCTCTGGGCGGTCACGAAGCCAAGGTTAGGAACGGGGCCGTTCGGTAACCAGTGCCCAAACGGACGCCCCAACGAGCCCCACCAATGGTCCACGACCAGTGCCCGAACGAGCAGTCGCGCACGGACGTCCGGCCGTGCTGCACTGCGGCTGGAAATCCGGTGAAGATCCGCGAAGAGGTGGGACATGCTCCGCAACGTCGTCATAGTCGGTGGAGGTACTGCCGGTTGGATGACCGCGACTTACCTGAAGGAAGCGCTGGGCGACCAGATTTCGGTGACCCTGGTCGAGTCCGCCCGCGTGCCCACCATCGGCGTGGGAGAGGCGACCTTCAGCACCGTTCGGCACTTCTTCGACTACCTGGGGTTGGCCGAACGGGACTGGATGCCGGCCTGCCACGCGTCCTACAAGCTGGCCATCAGGTTCGAGAACTGGCGCGAACCGGGCCACGTCTTCTACCACCCGTTCGAACGGATGGCCAAGGTGCAGGGGTTCACCATGGCCGACTGGTGGCTCAAGCTCGGCGGCGAGCGGTTCGACAAGGACTGCATGGTGATCCCCGAGCTGGTCGACGCCAAGCGGGCGCCCAAGTACTCGGACGGCGAACTGTTCGAGCGGTCCCTGCACGACGGCGGTGACCGGAAGCGCCAGAGCACGATGTCCGATCAGGACACCCAGTTCCCGTACGCCTACCACTTCGACGCATCGCTGCTGGCCGAGTTCCTCGCCGACTTCGGCACCCGCCGGGGAATCCGCCGGGTGCGCGACGACGTGCTGGAGGTGCGCCAGGACGAGCGGGGCTGGATCAGCCACCTGGTCACCCGCGAACACGGCGAAATCACCGGTGACCTGTTCATCGACTGCACCGGATTCCGCGGCCTGCTGATCAACCAGGTGCTGGAGGAGCCGTTCGAGTCGTACCAGGAGTACCTGCCGAACAACCGCGCCGTGGCGCTGCGCGTGCCGGCCGACGTGGAGCAGACAGGAATGCGCCCGTGCACGACGGCCACCGCGCAGGATTCCGGCTGGATCTGGACGATCCCGCTGTCCAACCGCATCGGCACCGGTTACGTCTACGCCGACGAGTTCTGCTCGCCGGAAGAGGCCGAGAAGACCCTGCGCGAGTTCGTCGGCCCGGAGGCCGCCGACGCCGAGGCCAACCACATCCGGATGCGCATCGGCCGCAACCGGAACTCCTGGGTGCGCAACTGCGTGGCGATCGGGCTTTCCAGCGGGTTCGTCGAGCCGCTGGAGTCCACCGGGATCTTCTTCATCCAGCACGGCGTCGAGCAGCTGGTGAAGCACTTCCCGGACGCCAACTGGGAACCGGAGCTGATCGCCAGCTACAACCGGGCGGTCGCGCGCTGCCTGGACGGCGTCCGCGACTTCCTGGTGGTGCACTACCGGTGCGCCGCGCGGGCCGACACGCCGTACTGGAAGGCCACCAAGGAGCGGCCGTTGCCGCCCGGGCTGGACGAGCGGCTGGAGGCGTGGTCCGTCCGGCTACCCGACCACACGTCCGTTTACCCCTACTACCACGGTTTCGAGCCGTACTCCTACAACGTCATGCTGCTCGGCCTCGGCGGTCATCTGCCCAAGCGGTCGCTGCCCGCGCTCGACTTCCTCGACGACACCGCGGCGCGTGCGGAAATGGCCCGGGTGCGGGAGGAGAGCGCCCGGCTCGTCGGTTCCCTGCCGAGCCAGTACGAATACCTGACGTCGTGAACGCCGGGTTCCCGTCCTGATCCCAGTGGCGGATAGCAGGAGGGCCTCTGCTGGTCGCGATCACGCCGTGATCTCGACCAGCAGAGGCCCGATTGCTTTGCGCGGGATCATCGGAGAAACGTAGCGCGGATGCCCGTCTTTTAGGGCGGAGAGGGAGCGCATCAATCCCGTGCTTGAGCCGACCGCTCAAACAGCGGGACGGGCTTGCCGTTCGATGTACTGGCGCACTACGGAAATCGGTGCGCCGCCGACCGACCCGGCAAAGTACGAGCCCGACCACAACCGGGCACCTCTCCAGTAAGCGAACCGCAGGTCTTCGTACTCCTTGCGCAACAGCCGGGAGGATACTCCCTTGAGGGAGTTGACCAGTTTCGACACCGCGACCTTGGGTGGGAAGCTGACGAGCAGATGCACGTGGTTGGCTTCGCCGTTGAACTCTTCCAACTCGGTTCCGAAGTCGCCGCACACCTCCCGCATGATTTCTTCCATGCGGCTCAGGTGCGCGTCGGCGAACACGGGGTGCCGGCACTTCGTGACGAAAACCAAGTGAGCGTGCATGAGGAAAACTACGTGTCTGCCGGTACGGAACTCGCTGTCGGTAGCCATAAACCAAATGCTACG
>NZ_JBWKKU010000001.1:278318-379285 GCF_056431445.1 Saccharopolyspora sp. NPDC045941 | reverse complement strand
TCGGCGGAGAAGGCCGCCCGCTTCGTGCGGATGTGCGATTCCTTCGGCGTGCCGCTGCTGGTGCTCGTCGACGTGCCGGGCTACCTGCCCGGCGTCGGCCAGGAGTGGGGCGGCGTGGTGCGCCGCGGCGCGAAGCTGCTGCACGCCTTCGGCGAGGCCGTGGTGCCGCGGGTGACGCTGGTGACCCGCAAGTCCTACGGCGGCGCGTACATCGCGATGAACTCCCGCGCGCTGGGCGCGACCACCGTGTTCGCCTGGCCGGAGGCCGAGGTCGCGGTGATGGGCGCCAAGGCCGCGGTCGGCGTCCTGCACCGCAAGGCGCTCGCCGCCGCGCCCGAGGAGGAGCGCGAGGCCCTGCAGGACAAGCTCATCGAGGACCACGAGCGCGTGGCAGGCGGCGTCGGCCGGGCGATGTCGATCGGCGTGGTCGACGAGGTCATCGACCCCAAGACGACCCGCCGCCGCATCGCCGAAGCGCTCGCCGCGGCCCCCGCCGGGCGAGGCTCCCACGGCAACATCCCCCTCTGACCTGCTGAGCTGGACGAAAGGGGCCGCCTCCACGATGGAGGCGGCCCCTTTCGTCCTCTGTGGACCTATGACCACACCCCGGTGGGAGCGGTCCGCTTCGCGTAGTCCCGGAAGTCGCGGGGCTCGCGGCCCAGCGCCCGGTGCACGCCGTCGGCGAGGTGGGCGTTGCGACCGTCGAGCACCTCGGTGAACAGGTGGCCCAGCATCGCCACGACCTCGGCCGGGACGCCCTGTTCGACCATCCCCGCGGAGAACTGCTCGACCGTCACCGGCAGGTAATCGATGTCCCGGCCGGTCGCCGCGGCGATCTCGCCGACCGCTTCGGCGAAGGTGAGCAGCCGCGGGCCGGTCACCTCGTACACCTCACCGGCGTGGCCGTCCTCGGTCAGCGCCGCGACCGCGACCTCGGCGATGTCCTCGGCGTCGACGAACGGTTCGGCCACCCCGTCTACCGGCAGGACGACCTCGGCGGCCCGCACGGACTCCGCCAGGAAGTCCTCGCTGAAGTTCTGGTGGAACCAGCTCGCGCGCACCACCGTCCACTCCGCACCGGATTCCCGCACCGCTTGCTCGGCGCGCTGCGAGCCGATTTCCCCGCGGCCGGACAGCAGCACCAAGCGCCGGACGCCGTTGCGCACCGCCAGCTCGGCGAACGAGCCGACCGCCTCGGCGGCCTCCGGGATCGCCAGATCCGGCTGGTAGCTCACGTAGGCCGATCCGGCGTCGCGCAGCACCGGCTCCCAGGTGCTGCTGTCCTCCCAGTCGAACCGCGGCGTCGCCGAACGCGACCCGATGCGCACCGGGATGTCCTTGGCCGCGAGTCCCGCGGCCACCCGGCGGCCGGTCCGGCCGGTGCCGCCGAGGACGAGTGCTGTTTTCTGCGCCTTGTTCGTCATGGCACTAGCCAAGCGGCAAATTTCGAGACTTCCCATAGTTCATTGGCTCGATTCCATAATCCAGCGTCTAAGATCGACTCGTGGACGCACTCGTGAACCTGCTGGACGGCCCGCGAGCCCGCGGGGCTTTCCTGCTCCGCGCGGTCCTGGATCCGCCGTGGTCGCTGCGGATCCAGGACCGGGCGCCACTGACCCTGATGACCCTGGTGCGCGGATCGGCCTGGGCGGTGCCGGACGCCGGTGACCCGGTGCGGCTCGAACCCGGCGACATCGCGATCGCCAGGGGCCCCGACGCCTACACGGTCACCGACGACCCGAGCACCCCGTGGCAGGTCGTCGTGCACCCCGGGCAGGGCTGCAGCACACCGTCCGGCGAACCGCTTCGCGACCTCACCGATGTCGGCGTGCGCACCTGGGGCACGGACCTGGGCGCGTCGATGAACATGCTGATCGGCACCTACCAGATCACGGGCGAGATCAGCAGCCGCCTGCTCGCCGCGCTGCCGGCGCTGGTCGTGGTCCGGCAGGGCTCGCTGGATTCTCCGCTCGTGGAGCTGCTGGCCGCGGAGATCGGCAAGGATTCACCGGGCCAGGAAGCGGTCCTGGACCGGCTGCTCGACCTGCTGCTCATCGCGAGCCTGCGGGCGTGGTTCGCCAGCCCCGACGCACAAGCCCCGGCCTGGTACCAAGCGCACCGCGACCCGGTGGTCGGCCGGGCCCTGCAACTGCTGCACCACGACCCGGCGTTCCCGTGGACGGTGGAATCGCTGGCCACGCGGTCCGGCGCGTCGCGGGCCGGGTTGGCCCGCCGGTTCACCGATCTGGTCGGCGAGCCGCCGATGAAGTACCTGACCGGCTGGCGGCTCGCGATGGCGGCCGACCTGCTGCGGGAGTCCGACGCGACGATCGCCTCGGTCGCCCGCCAGGTCGGCTACGGCAGCGCCTTCGCGCTCAGCAACGCTTTCAAGCGGCAGTTCGACGTCAGCCCGCAGGAGCACCGCCGCGCCGAGGCCGCGGTGTGATCGCGGGCGAGGTCATCACTCGCAGGGCTTGAACAGCGCGCTGTTCGGCAGCTTGCTGGTGTCCAGCCGCAGCCCCTGGCGCATTTCGTCCAGCACCAGCGGGTAGACCACGTTCCAGGTCACGCACGTCGACTTGGCCTGCGCCGGCGCGTCCTCCAGCGTCTGGTTGCTCCGGAAGGTCAGCATCACCAGCAACGAGCCGTCCGGTCCCGGGTCGATCCGGTGCACCGTCCATTGGAAGTCGCGGGTGGTGTCGTAGTTGGCCATCCACTTGTCATGCGGCAGCTCCAGCCACTTCGCGCGGACCACTGTGGACTTCCACAGGTCGTAGCTCTTGTCGTTGATGGAGCGGAAGTGGTTGTCCAGCAGGGCCTGCACGGTTCGCCGGTCGGGATGAGCCGCGGCTTCGGGGGTGTAGACGATGCCCAGCGGCGACGTCATCCCGCCGCCCGGCTCCGTCGTAGTGCTGGAGAGCTGGTCGGCGGGCGTATCGCGGTAGACGTACTGCGACAGCAGCGCGCCACCGCCCGCTGCGCCCAGCAGCACGACGATCGCGAGCGGAATACCCCACTTCAGCCAGGAACGCACGCCCCAAGCCTTTCACACCGCCACCGAGGCGATCACAGGTTCCGGGAGAAAGACCCGCGCGAGTCAGCCCACCCGGTGCAACCAGGTCACCGGAGCACCGTCACCGGCGCGGCGGAACGGCTCGAGGGCGTCATCCCATGCGGCGCCGAGCAGCTGGTCCACGCGGTGGCCGAAGGCCTCCGGGCCCTTGGCGTTGGCCGCGAGCGTCCGCAGCTGGTCCTCGCTCACCATGATGTCGCCGTTGGCGCTCGTGCAGGCCCGCCACAGGCCCAGGCCGGGCGCATGGCAGAACCGCTGCCCGTCCACCCCGGGACTGGGGTCTTCGGTGACTTCGAAGCGCAGCATCGGCCACGCGCGCAGCGCCGTGACCAAGCGTGCGCCGGTGCCCGGCTCGCCCGACCAGTTGCACTCCGCGCGGAGTTGCCCTGGTGCTGCCGGTTGTGCCGTCCAGCGGAGTTCTGTCCGAATGCCGAGTGCGCCAGAGATCGCCCACTCGACGTGCGGGCAGACCGCAGACGGCGACGAGTGAACGTAGACCACACCAATGGTGTGGCCACGGTCGCTGCCACGGGTGCTCACTGCTGACCTCCGCTGTTCGACGAGGGACGTCTTCCCCTACGACCTCGCGTACTTGGCGATCAACAGGTGCGGCGCCATTCTGCATTGCGGGCGGAGCGCTTCGCCACCAGAACGACGGCATTCGCCGCGGGCCCGCGGGCGCGCGGCGAAGCCGGACCCGCCCGGCGGTGACTGCCCCGAATAGCGGAAATCGCAGATCCGGGGCGTTGTCCCGGGTTTTCGCGCTAGCTCGAAAGCACCAACGCGATGGCGGCGGACGAGTGGTGGACACCACTCGATCGGACGAAAGTCGAAACCCCGCGACATTACTCGGACGCCCCGACTAACGTCTCTGTTCGAACGTGCGGTCCCCACCGGATCTTGGAGGTCGTCATGCGACTGGTGCGGCTCGGTGCGGAACCGACCCAGGTCGGCGCCGACATCCGGGCGGCCATTTCCGCGTGGGGCGCCGGTTGCTCGGTGCTGGGCGGGGTCGCCGTGTTCGGTTGCCGCCCGCCCGGCAGCCCCCGGCCGCTGGACGCGGTGATCGTGCTGCCGCGCGGGGTGGTCGTGGTGCTCGGGGTCGACCTCCCCGAACCCGCGCTGAAGGTCGACGCGCCGTTGCAGACCCCGTGGACGATCGACGGCTGGCCGCTGGTGCGCACCGAAGGCGCGGTCAACCCCGGGCTGGAAGGTCTCGAATCGGCCGCCGCGCTGGCCCGCAGCCTGCAGTCGCGCGGGCTGGAGCCGCTGCCGGTGGCCGCGATCGTGGTGGTTGGCCCGTACGCCGGGCAGGTCACGCAGCCCACCACCGACCTGCACCGCGGGGTGCGGGTGGTGTCGCCGAACACGACCGCGATCCTCGCCGCCGCCCGTGAGCTGGCCACCTACGAACTGCCTTGCCCGGTCGAACCCGCCCAGCGGTTGCTGCGGGTGCTCGACGAGAGCTGCGAGCTCGGCCCGGCCGAGCTGATCGCCGAGGGCTTCCCGGAGTCCGGGGCCACCGATCTGGCCACTGCGGACACCATGCTGATCCCGAAGTACACCGACCGGCCCGCGGCCGGCGGGGCGGTGCGGCGATTCACGCCGCGCGGCAAGCTGATCGCGGCGGCCGCGGCGCTGGTACTGGTCTTCGGCGTCCTCGGGACGTGGTTGACGCTCGGCCGGCCCGCCGCCAGCCCGCCGCCGCGGACCCCGCCCGTCCAGCGGGCCGACGGAGTCGAGTTCACGCAGCGGGTGGCCGCTCGCGACGCCTCCTGCGACCGGCACTCGTTCGGCGACGTGCAGCGCTGGTTCGAGCAGCGACCGTGCCGGGGCCTGACCCGCGCGGTGTTCGACACCCAGGTGTCGGGGCGACCGGCCGCGGTCTCGGTGGCCATCGTCGAACTGCCCGACGAGCAATCCGCGCGCGAGCTGCGGGAAGTCGCCGACACCGCGGGCACCGGCGGCGTCACGGACCTGATCGCCGACGGCTTGGGCCGGCCCGGCGGTCCCGACGGGTTCGACAACGCCGCGCAGGCCGTGCAGCAGTACGGCAACCAGGTGCGGATCGTGCAAACCGCGTGGCGGGGCCACACTTCCAACCCGGATGACGTGGGCCTTCGCGCGCTGGCCGAACGCGGCCTCCGCCTCACACCTCAACCCTGACGCACCGACCCGTCACGTTCCGCCGCAATTTCTTGAGGTTGTTCCAACCTCGTTCTGCGTGGCGGTGCGGGTGGCGGAACCTCAGAGGCTCCCTGGTCTGTGGGTGCCCCTCCTGATGTATGTCCAATACACGGCGGAGGGGCCGTCCTCGCCGAGGGAACCCCGGAGGGGTGGGCACCGTGAACCCGCGGCGGTGCCAGTGTCGTAGGTGGGCTATGCGCCTGCGGCGCATGCGACAGCCCATCGACGTGCAGCTTTACGACCCGCGGCTGCGGGCCGACCAGGATGAAAAACGCTCAATGGAAATTGCGGTAGGGGCAGTGGATCCGGTCATGACTGCTCCGGTTCGCGGGCTTCGGTTTTGCGGGCTTCGGCCGGTTTGACCTGTTCCGGGATCCTGGACCAGCCGCCGCGGGCCGGGGCTCGGTCCGCGGAGAGGATCCTCGGGGCCTTGGTCAGGTACGGATTCCCCAGGCGGGCCAGGAACAACGCCGGCGCGTACAGCGGGACGACGGCCGACAGCGCCGCTGCGGTGACGCCCGCACGCAGCACGTCGCGCGGCAGCAGCGTGGTCCGCCGGTCGACGAACCGGTCGCTGGTCAGCGCCGCCAGCCACAGCACGACCACGAAGCCCACCATGGTCCCCACCGCCAGCAGGACCGCCGGCTGGTAGCCGAGCCGTTCCGCGCCGAGCATCACCGCGATCCAGCCGAGCAGCGCCGGCAGCTGGCCGCGCTCGGTCGTCGCCGCCCACAGCAGCCCGCCCAGGAGCGCGAACCCGCCGCCGCTGCTCTGCCAGGTTTCGGTGATGCGCTCGGCCCACTCGCCGCCGGTGAGGCCGAGCCGCGCGGCGAGCCTTCCCAGCACGTCCAGTGCGGTCGGGCCGTCCTCCGGCGTGACGAACTGGCCGATGATCCAGGCCAGCGTCCACAGCGACACCGCGAACGCGAGGACCTGCTGCCACCTCGGCCGGTCCAGCGCGGTCCGGTACAGCCGCAGCAGTTCCCGTGGTTGCGCCTGCACGTCCACCCCTGTCCTCGGCGTCGGAAAGCCGCTGCCGATCGTCCAGCCGTTGTGATGATCAAGCCTGGCATTGATCAGATCAGGGGCGTGTCCGCACTGCGGAGCGTGATCGGACTCAGAACGTGCCGGGGTCCGGCGCGCACTCCCCGGCGCCGGAGCAGGCGGGCGGGATCGAGCGGATCACCGAGCCGTCCACCAGCCACTGCCCCTGCTTCCCGGTGGACACCAGGAAGCGGCCCAGCGGGTCCGCGGACAGTCGCGCCTCGCCCGCGGTCAGCAGCGGCGTCCGGAACGGCACCCCGGCGCCGATCTTCCGCCCGGTGTCCGCCGCGAAGGTGGCCACCCGGGCCTGCCCGCCGTCGCAGTCCACCGGTTCCAGCGCCGCGACGTCGAGCCCGGACCAGGCGATCGCCACCGGCCCGCAGGGCGCGTCCGGCGCCGCCTCGACGTGCCCGGCCAGCGAGTTCGCGTCCGGCGCGAGCAGCAGCACCGCGGCCCGGCGGCTGCCCTGTTCCCCGGCCAGGACGGCGAGCCGGCCGTCGTCGGCCAGCGCCAGGTCGTGCACCCGCAGCCCGGGCGGGATCGCGATGGTCTGCCGGTTCTCGCCGCGCACGACCACCACGGCGTTCCCGTCCAGGTAGGCGACGCGCCCGCCGCCCGCGGCCAGCAGCCGGCCGTCGCCGGCCTCTCCGGGCAGCACCCGCTGCCCGCCCTGCGGGGTCACCTCGACGACCCGGCGTCCATCCACTGTGGACACCATGGTGTAGATCCGGTCGTCGTCGGCGGCGAGGACGCCGGCCTCGGCGCCGTCGACGCGGGCGACCTCCCGGTCCTCCCGGCCCGACAGCACGTCGAAGGCCGCGATCACGCCCGGCTCCGGCGATGCGAGGTAGCTGTCCGGCCGGACGCTGACCGGTTCCGGGTCGTGCTGGCCCGGAAGCGCGAACATGGCCACGACGAATGCGGCCGCCGCGACCGCCGCCGCGCCGACCAGCACGATCAGCGGGCGGCGCGGCGATCTCCGGCGGTGCACGCCGGCCAGCAGCCGCGGCAGCGCGTCGGGCCTCGGCTCGACGTCTTCGACCAGGTGGTGCAGCTGCGCCCGCAGCAGGTCCACTTCCCGTGTGCTGTTCCCGTCCTTCACACCCGCTCCCCCAGCAGATCCGACAGTCGTGAGACGCCACGCGAGCAGTACGACTTCACCGCGCCCTGGCTGCAGCCCATGACCTCCGCGGTGCGCGCTTCGCTGAGATCGGCGTAGTAGCGCAGCACCACGGCCTCCCGCTGCCGGCGCGGCAGCTTGGTCAGCGCCGCGGCCAGCACCGCGCGATCGACCCCGCGGCCCGTGTCGTCGGGCTGGCGGTCCTCGACGGCGAGCTTCGGCTGGTACTTCTTGGCGATCAGCCGTCGCCGCAGCATCGAGCGGGCCCGGTTGAGCACCGCCTGCCGGAGGAATGCCAGCGCCTTGTCCGGATCGCGCAGCCGCGAACGGGAGTCGAAGACCCGCACGTAGGCGTCCTGCACGATGTCCTCCGCGGTGGCGCGGTCGTCCACCAGCAGGATCGCGATGCGCAGCAGTTGCCGGTAATGCTCCTGGTAGAGGTCGGTCAGCTTGCTCGTCAGTTCATCCATTGCCGCCAGCCCGTCGCCCGGCCAGGCGGTCACGGGCAATGCGATCGACACCGTCACATATCTGCACGACGCCCAAGCCCCCCTCCTTGGTTGCGGCCGGGTTTCACTTGTAACCAATCGGCTGCACCCAACGGCGGCGAAGTTTACCGGCGGGTCCGCCGATGATGATCTCGTGGCGGCTTCTGCCAGCCCTGCCGCCAGATGGATCATGCCCGGTCAGCCCCACTGCACTACCGCCACGCGCGACCGGGGTAAGCATCGTTCGGGTGTTAGGAGCTCTTGCCGGTCGCCAACCGGCGCGGTAGGCCTGTGGTGCCGCGCGGCGCCGAACCGCCGGATCGGCCGGGCGACCTTGCCGGACGCAGCTCTAGGAGGCGCTGATGAAGTTCGGGATCACCACGTTCATCACCGATGAGGGGATCGGCCCGGCGGAACTGGGCAGGGCCGTCGAGGAGCGCGGGTTCGACTCGCTCTTCGCCCCCGAGCACACGCACATCCCGGTGAGCCGGGAATCGCCCTATCCGGGCGGCGGCGACCTGCCCCGCGTCTACTACCGCACGCTGGATCCGTTCGTCTCGCTCACCGCGATCGCGGCGGTCACCGAGCGCCTGCTGGTGGCCACCGGGATCTCGCTGATCATCGAGCGTGATCCGATCACCACCGCCAAGGAGGTCGCCAGCCTCGACCTGGTGTCCGGTGGGCGCGTCATCTTCGGCCTCGGGGCGGGCTGGAACCGGGAGGAGATGCGCAACCACGGCACCGATCCAGCGACCCGCGGCGCGCTGATGGACGAGCGGATCCGGGCGATGCGGGAGATCTGGACGAAGGAGGCGGCCGAGTTCCACGGCGAGCACGTCGACTTCGACCCGATCTACGCGTGGCCGAAGCCGGTGCAGCAGCCGCATCCGCCGATCTACGTCGGCGGGGAGGGCGAGCGCGCCATAGCGCGGGTCGCCGAGTACGGCGGCGGCTGGTTGCCGCGCGGTGGCACCGAGAACCTCGGCGACCTGGTGCCGAAGGTGCGCGACCGGGCGGGTTGGCGGGTGCCGGTCTCGGTCTTCGCGGCGCCGCGCGATCCGGCGGTCCTGGAGTCCTACGCGGCGGCCGGGGTGGACCGCGCGCTGTTCCTGCTGCCGACCCACCAGCGCGACGAATCGCTGCGCCGGCTCGACGCGCTGGCGGAACTCGCCGAACGCCACGGCTGATCGGCGAATCCGCTGGCCCGCCGCGGCGGGCCAGCGGTGTTCACAGGTCTTCGTCTCGCGATTACCAGGCGTGGCTTACATCCTGGTTACTTCCATGCATCGGGCTGGACATTCGGGACATGCGCACAGATCCTCGTGTCTGCTGTGCCCAGTCGTGTTGCACAGCGCATACGCGGGAATGGAGTCCGGGGACGGTGGCTACGAAAACAGCGCCGAGCGGTGGGGCGGCTCGGAAACGCAGGATGAGTCCCAAGGAAATCGCCATCTGGACGTTGGTGGCGGTCGTCGGCGCGATTTCGTGGGGCGTCATCGCGCTGTTCCGCGGCGAGGAGATCTCCGCGGCCTGGCTGGTGTTCGCGGCGCTCGCCTCGTACGCCATCGGTTACCGCTTCTACGCCCGGTTCATCGCCTACCGGGTGCTGAAGGTCGACGACACCCGCGCGACGCCCGCGGAGCGGCTGAACAACGGCACCGACTTCCAGCCGACCGACCGGCGCGTGCTCTTCGGCCACCACTTCGCGGCGATCGCCGGGGCCGGCCCGCTGGTGGGCCCGGTGCTGGCCGCGCAGATGGGCTATCTGCCGGGCACCATCTGGATCATCGTCGGCGTCATCTTCGCGGGCGCGGTGCAGGACATCGTGGTGCTGTTCTTCTCCACGCGGCGCGACGGCCGCAGCCTCGGGCAGATGGCCCGCGAGGAGATCGGGCCGATCGGCGGCATCGCGGCGCTGATCGCCGTGCTGGCCATCATGATCATCCTGCTGGCCGTGCTGGCGCTGGTCGTGGTCGGCGCGCTGAAGGGTTCCCCGTGGGGCACCTTCTCGATCGGCATGACGATCCCGATCGCCCTGTTCATGGGCTTCTACCTGCGCTACCTGCGCCCGGGCAAGATCGTCGAGGTCTCGGTGATCGGCGTGGCGCTGCTGCTGCTGAGCATCGTGGCAGGCAGCTGGGTCGCCGATTCGGCGCTGGCCGGGATGTTCACGCTCACCGGCAACCAGCTGACCTTCGCGCTGATCGCGTACGGGTTCATCGCCTCGGTGCTGCCGGTGTGGATGCTGCTGGCGCCGCGCGACTACCTGAGCACCTTCATGAAGGTCGGCGTCATCGTACTGCTCGCGGTGTCGATCCTGATCGCGATGCCGATGATGAAGACCGAGGCGATCACCGAATTCGCGCTCAACGGGCAGGGTCCGGTGTTCGCCGGCTCGCTGTTCCCGTTCGTGTTCATCACGATCGCCTGCGGTGCGCTGTCCGGCTTCCACGCGCTGGTGGCCTCGGGCACCACGCCGAAGCTGCTGGAGAAGGAGTCGCAGGTCCGGGTCATCGGCTACGGCGGGATGCTCACCGAGTCGTTCGTGGCGATCATGGCGCTGGCCGCGGCGTGCATCATCGAGCCGGGCCTGTTCTACGCGATGAACATGCCGGCATCGGTGCTCGGCAACACGCTGCAGTCGGCGTCGCAGGCGGTTGCCGGAGTCGGCTTCCAGATCTCCCCGGAGGAGCTGGCGGCGGCCGCGGCGGCGGTGGACGAGAGCACGCTGGTCGGCCGCAGCGGCGGCGCACCGACCCTGGCCGTCGGCCTTTCCGAGGTGTTCTCGCAGGTCATCGGCGGCGACGCGATGAAGGCGTTCTGGTACCACTTCGCGGTGATGTTCGAGGCGCTGTTCATCCTGACCACTGTGGACGCCGGAACCCGGGTGGGCCGGTTCATGCTGCAGGACACCGTGGGCAACGTCTGGAAGCGCTTCGGCGACGTCAGCTGGAAGCCGGGCAACTGGATCGCCAGCGCCGTGATCGTCGGATCCTGGGGCTACTTCCTGTGGGCCGGGGTGAACGACCCGCTGGGCGGCATCAACCAGCTGTTCCCGCTGTTCGGCATCGCGAACCAGCTGCTGGCGGCGGTGGCGCTGGCGGTGGCCACCACGATCCTGATCAAGACGGGCCGGGCGAAGTACGCGTGGGTGACGGTGATCCCGCTGGCGTGGGACGCGGCGGTGACGCTGGTCGCGAGCTGGCAGAAGATCTTCTCCGCCGACCCCAAGATCGGCTTCTTCGCGCAGCGCGCGGCGTACCAGGCGGCGCTGGACGCGGGCCAGACCAGCAAGGGCTCGGCGCACACGGTCGAGGAGATGCAGAAGGTCGTGGTCAACTCCACTGTGGACGGAGTGCTGAGCATCCTGTTCGCCCTGCTGATCGTGATCGTGCTGCTGGACGCGGTCCGGGTGTGGATCAAGGCGCTGCGCGCCGGCGCGCCGCTGCCGGACACCGAAGTCCCGCACGTGGAGTCGCAGCTGTTCGCCCCGTCCGGGCTGATCCCGACGGCCGAAGAGAAGCGGATCCAGAAGGAGCTGGAGACGGCCGGGACTCCGGGGGCCGAGAAGGCCGGGGCGGGCACATGACCGGCACGATCGTGGCCAGGCTGCGCGAGTCCGCTCGCACGGCCTGGCAGATCGTGCGCGGCGTGGTCGGCGAGAACGCCTACGAGCGCTACCTGGAGCACCACAGCCGGAACCACCCGGACGAGCAACCGCTGCCGGAGCGGGAGTTCTGGCGACGCCACGTCGACCGCCAGGACGCAACTCCCGGCTCCCGCTGCTGCTGATGGAACACGAAGGGCGCCTCCGCCGAAAACCGGCGGAGGCGCCCTTCGCTCATTCACCGACCCAGACCACACGGCCGGAGATATGACTGCCCCAGCTGAAGGCACGCCGGGCTTCCTCCGCCGACGCCACGCTCATGCGAAGACCGCGGTCAGTGCTGATGATCTCGAACCGCTCCCCGAACGCCATGCCCCACGCCGTTCCGGAAGAACCTGCCCGAGGACTTCCACGCTTTCCTGAACCTGGAGGTCGCCCTCGTCGCGTCGCGGAGCTTCGAAACCCTCCTAGTGCCAGGCCTTCTGCAAACCGCTGACTACGCGCACGCCTTGATCCGGGGGATCAACCCGGATATCGCCGAGGACGAAGTCGACCGACGAGTCGCAGCTCGCCTCGCCCGGCAGCAGATCCTTCGCAAGGCCGAACCGCCTAAGCTGCACGTGATTCTCGACGAAGGACTGCTGCAACGGCCGGTCGGCGCGCCGCGAGTGATGCGCAATCAACTTCGTTTCCTCGCCGAAGCGGCGGAAGAAGCCAACATCACAGTGCAGGTCTTGCCCAGGATGGTCGGCGCGAGTCCGGCATTGGAAGGCCCGTTCTCGATCCTGACGCTACCCGATCCGATTCCTGACGTGGGGTACTCAGAAGGTCCGTGTCGCGCGGTCTACATCGAGGATCGTGAACTCGTCCGTGCCTACACGCTCCGTTTCGGTATCCTCACCGAGCAGTCGCTGTCGCAGGTCGACTCGGTGAACAAGCTTGCCGAAGCCGCTGAGAGCTACGGGTGACGTGCGGTCAAGGAGGGCGCGAAGATGATCGAGCAGAGTGCGTTACGTCCTGAAAACTGGCGCAAGAGCAGCTACTCAGGTGGCGGTGGTGTCGGGGGCGGCAACTGCGTCGAGGTGGCGACGGTAGCTGACGGCCGAGTCGCCTTCCGCGACAGCAAGAATCCCGATGCTGGGTTCCTGCTCTTCACCCGTGCCCAGGTCGACTCTTGGATGAAACAACTCAAGGACAACGAGTTCGACCGCCTCGCCTGATCGCGCACTGGCAGTCGGTTGCACCGAATGAACTCATGGACGCTGGGCTTCGCAGGTTAGGTCGGCCCATCCAGTTTGCGCCCGAGAGAGTCCAACTCCTGAGCCAGGCGCTGCGGCGTACGGGCGGTGGCGTGGCGGCAGCAGTCCCCAGCTGTGACCGACGTACGGCTGCCCGGCCGCAGTTGTACTACAGGCGGGCAGCCTCGGACAGTGCTGACGTGGCTGATCAGGGCCGTGTCACGACCTCAGGTCTTCGGTTGTCATTCGCAGGGCGAGGGCTCCGAAGACCACGGCCGCCGTTCGGTCCAGCCAGCGTTGGATCGCCCGGCGGCGGAGCAGGACGTTCGACAGCCAGCCCGAGCCGAGGCCCACCGAGGCGTCCACGCTGAGGCCCACCACGACCAGCAGGCCGCCGAGGGACAGCAGCTGCACCGGGATCGGCCAGGCCGCCTGCGCGCTGACGAACTGCGGGACGAACGCCAGGTAGAACAGGATCATCTTGGGGTTCGACACGTTCGTCAGCACCGCCAGGGCGTAGATGCGCCGCAGCGACCTCGCCGGTGCCGCCTGCACCTCCGGCACCGCCGACGCGCGCCACGACTGGACCGCCAGGTACAGCAGGAAGACGACACCGGCTATCCGCACGACCTCCAGCGCCGCGGGCACCGCCTGGAACATCGCCGTCAGCCCGAGCGCGGCCACGACCGTGTGCACGACGATGCCGCTGGACATGCCCAGGGCTGCGATCACGCCGCCACGCGGCCCCGAGGAAATGCCGTTGGCCAGGATGAACATCATGTCCGGGCCGGGCACCAGCGAGATCACCGCCGCGGCGCCGATGAACGCAAGCACGATTCCGAGATCCATC
Organism: Saccharopolyspora sp. NPDC045941; assembly: GCF_056431445.1. Lineage (NCBI taxonomy): Bacteria > Bacillati > Actinomycetota > Actinomycetes > Pseudonocardiales > Pseudonocardiaceae > Saccharopolyspora > Saccharopolyspora sp. NPDC045941. The sequence continues at coordinate 365,678 of NZ_JBWKKU010000001.1, read as the reverse complement.
TCAGCCCCCGATCCGAGCGCTGTGCGACCGGGGCCGGGGAAGTGGAGTCCGAGTCAGTTGGGAAGTCCTCTCGCGCATGACCGCGACCGCGATCAGCCTGATTTGGGGATCTCCCGGAAGGGTACGTCCCTGAACCGATCCGGTTCCTTGGGCAGGCGGAGGATCCGTTCGCCGATGATGTTGCGCTGGATCTGGTCCGTGCCACCGCCGATCGAGGTGAAGTAGGCGTTCATCGCGGCGAAGTTCGCGTCGTCGCCGTCGGGGTGGTCGGCGCCCTCCAGCATCGCCTCCGCGCCGACGATCGCCGTCTGCACCCGGCCGGTCTCGTGCAGCAGTCGCGACATCAGCAGCTTCCCCAGCGATGCCAGCGACGACGAGGTGCCCTGCTCCAGCTCGGCCTGCGCGCGCTGGTTGTTCCAGCGGTTCGCCGCCCGCAGCGCCAGCACCCGCGCGATGTCCTGGCGCACCACCGGATCGTCGAGCCGCCCGTGCCTGCGGGCCAGCTCGATCAGGTCGACCTCCCCGCCGTCCTTCTTCGCGTGCCGCGTGCTCGCGCCGCGGTTGGACTCCGCGAGCACCACCCGCTCGTAGGCCAGCGCGGTCTGCAGCACCCGCCAGCCCTGGCCGGGTTCGCCGAGCATGTTCGCCGCCGGAACCCGGGCATCGGTGAGGAAGACCTCGTTGAAGTGCGCCTCTCCAGTCATCTGCCGCAGCGGCCGCACCGTCACGCCCGGCTGGTCCATCGGCAGGAAGAAGAAGCTGATGCCGCGGTGCTTCGGCGCCTCCGGGTCGGTGCGGGCGATGAGCATGCCGTAGTCGGCCTCGGCCGCGTTGGACGTCCACACCTTCTGCCCGTCGACCCGGTAGGAATCGCCGTCCGGGACAGCGGTGGTGCGCAGGCCCGCCAGGTCGGAACCGGCGCCGGGTTCGCTGTAGAGCAGGCACATCCGGATCTCGCCGAGCAGCAGCGGCCGGATGAACCGCTGCCGCAGCTCCGCGCTGCCGTACGCCAGGACTGTGTTCGCCCACAGGTTGGTCCGGTCCTGGCCGCTGCCCGGCGCGCCGGCCCGGCGGAACTCCGCCTCCACGACACCGGCCGATTCCTCGTCCAGGCCGAGCCCGGAGTTCTCGCGCGACCAGCGCGGCACCGCGTAGCCGCGATCCACCACCGCGGCCAGCCATTCGGCGCGGTCGGTCGCCGGGTCCCAGTGGTCGGCGAGCCACTGCCGCACTTCGCTGCGCAACGAGTCGATGTTCATGGTCACCCCTGATCGGCGATGGCGGAGAGGTAGCGCTCTCGGTGCGTTGCCGCGTCGCCGAGCAGCTGGGCGCTGCTGCGGGCTCGGCGCAGGTAGAGGTGCGCGGGATGGTCCCAGGTGAAGCCGATCCCGCCGTGGATCTGGATGTTGTCGGCGGCCACTCGCACGAACGCGTCGGAGCAGAAGGCCTGCGCCATCGCGGCCAGCGCGGTGGCCTCCGGGCTCCGCTCGGCCAGCGCCCAGGCCGCCGCGTAGGCGGTGGAGTACGCCGACTCGACCTCCACCAGCAGGTCGGCGCACATGTGCTTGATGGCCTGGAAGCCGCCGATGGCGCGACCGAACTGGAACCGGGTCCGGGCGTGCTCCACGGCCATGTCCAGCGCCGCCCGGGCCCCGCCGGCTTGTTCAGCGGCGAGCGCGACCTCCCCGGTGCGCAGCGTCCATTCCACCGCCGCGGCGGTGCTGCCGGGGTCTCCGACCGGCCGGGCGGGCACGTCGTCGAGGGTGATCTCGGCGAGCCGCCGAGTACCATCCACAGTGGACATAGGCTGGATCGAGACGCCGCCGGCGGCCGGGTCGACGGCGAACACCCGCGGCCCGCCGGCGACCACCAGCAGCAGGTCGGCCGTCGCGCCGTCGAGCACGAAGCGCTGCTCGCCGGAAAGCCTTTCCCCCGCGGCGATCGACTGTTGTGCGAACACGACGGTCGCGGTGCGCTGCCCGCTCGCCAGGTCCGGCAGGAACTCCGCGCACGAGAGTTCGGTAAGCAGCGTGGCGGCGAGCACCGAGCTCGACAGGTACGGGCCGCAGAACAGCTTCTTGCCCATCTCCTCCAGCACGATGGCGAGCTCGACCGGCCCGGCCCCCGCCCCGCCGCAGCTCTCCGGCACCACCAGGCCCGCCAGGCCCAGCTGCTCGGCGAGCAGCTTCCACAGGTCCTGGTCGACGCCGGTGGCGCTCGCAGCCGCCGCGCGCACGGCGGGTTCCGCACTGTGGTCGTCGAGCAGCGCGCGCACCGCCTGGCGCAGCGCGCGCTGCTCATCGGTGAAGTCGAAGGTCATGTGGACGCTCCCGGGGTGCGAAGGGGTTGCCACGGATCGGTTTCGGCCAGCACGCCCACGTCGACGAGCGCGTCGACGGCAGCGTCATCCATGCCCAGCAGTCCGGTGCAGATCTCCCGCGTGTGCTGGCCCTGCGCCGGCGCGGGGCGCAGGCTGGGCGCGGCGATCGTGTCCGACCGGCACTGGGCGTTCTCGGTGGGCAGCGGAGTGGCGAGGGTCGGCTGGTAGAGGGTGCCGAACGCCCGGCGTTCCCGCAGGGCCGGATCCGTTGCGTACGAGCGAATTCGGCGCATCGGCCCGGCCGGCACGCCGACCCGCTGCAACTCGCGCATGACCTCGTCGGGTGTGCGCCGGGCGGTCCACCCGGCGACCAGTTCGTCGATCTCCTCCCGGTGCGCCGCGTCCGGCAGCTCGATGACACCGCGCAGCCGCTGGAAGTCGGCGTCGCCGCGCACCGCGATGACGCACCATTCGTCGTCGCCCGCGCACGGGTACACGCCGCAAGGCGCGGTGTCCTCGTCCCGATCTCCGTGCGGCCGCACCGATCCCGGCTCCAACGATTCCCGCAACACCTGCGCGGACAGGGCGTTGAGGATCGCCTCCGCCTGCGAGCAGGTGACCCGGCGGCCCCGGCCGGTTTCCCCCCGCTCGATCAGCACGGCCAGCGCGGCGATGTCCACGATGCGGCCGACGAGGTGATCCGGGTAGACGGTGACCCCGTCGGCGAAGCCGTCGGGCACCCCGGGGTCCCGCCACAGCGCGGTCAACCCGGTCACGGCTCGCACCAGCGGCCCGTAGCCCATCCAGCCGCTCCACGGACCGGTGTGCCCGACGGCACTGCTCTCGACGACCACCAAGCGCGGGTTGACCTCGGCGAGCCTGCGGTGGCCGATGCCCAGCTTCTCCAGGGTTCCCGGCTTGAAGTTGCTCAGCAGCACGTCGGCGGTCTCCGCGAGCCGCTCGAACAGCTCCCGGCCGCGCGGGTCGCGCAGGTCGACCGACAGGCTGCGCTTGCCGCGATGTCCCCAGGCGAAGCCTGCGGAGACGGTGCCGTCGAACGGGGCGCGGCCGGCGTCGGGGTGCGCGCTGTTCTCGACCTTGATCACGTCCGCGCCCAGATCCGCGAACAGCCGCCCGGCTTCCGCGCCGACCACGATCACGCCGAGATCCAGCACCCGCAGCCCGGCGAACGGCGCGCCGCGATCGGCCTTCCCGGACCCGAGCGGCGGCGGCAGCGGCGGCAGCGAATCGAGGAGCTCGTCGTGCTCGCCGAGCGCCGGGCTGGGCCGGGTGGGCCCGATGCGCCGGCCGTCGGGCTCGATGCAGCTCCGCGGCAGCACTCCGCGCACGCCGGGGGCGATCTCCGCCGTCTCGAAGACGCCCCGCTCCCGGAAGTGCTCGGCCGCCGCGACCGCGCCGAGGTCGAGCAGCGGTGCCACCGGAATCCCGCGCCGCTGCCCCTCCACCGCCGCGTCCACCGCGCGCTTCCCGGCGAACAGCTCGGTGATCAGCGGACGCAGCCGGTCGTCGGCGTGCTGCCGTTCGAGGATGGTGTCGTACTTGGGGTCCTGGAATCCGGCAGGCTCGCCGAGCCAGGCCCGCATCGCCCGCCACTGCGCGGCGCTGAGCAGGCAGACCCGGACGTGCCCGTCGGCGCAGGGGTACACGGGGTAGTAATGCGCGACGTCCGGCCGCCCGTGCGGGAAGTCCCACCACTGGCGGCCGTAGCCGGCGGTCGGCCCGGCGCCGAAGGCCGGGTCGAAGACCTGGATCGCCGTCTCGTACAGCGAAACGTCCAGGTGGTCACCGCGACCGGTGCTCAGCCGCCGGTAGTGGCCGACCAGCGCGCACCAGGTCGCCTGCGCCGCCGCGGCCTGCTCCACGATCTCGTGCGGCGGCAGGAGCGGGCGCCGGCCGGGCACGCCGGACCGGCACAGGACGCCCGCCATCGCCGCGAGCACCCACTCGGTCGCGACGAAGTCGCGGTACGGCCCGGTGAGCCCGAAGTCGGTGACGGACACGATCACCAACGTCGGCACGCGCCGGCGGATGTCGGCGAAATCCGGATCCCGCGCCGTGGTCAGCCAGATGTCCGCGGTCGACAGCAGGCGCACCAGATCGGCGCGCCCGCCCGGATCGTCGAGGTCGAGGGTGACGCCGAGCTTCCCGGCGTTGTAGGTGGCCTCCCGGAGACTGACGTCGCCGTGCCGGGGCCAGGCGGTCCGGGTGCCTGCGCCGCCCGGTGGTTCCACCCGGATCACTTCGGCGCCGAGGTCGGCCAGGTGCCGCCCGCACATCTCGGCCCGGCCGTCGGTCGTGTCGACCACGCGCAGGGCCCGCAACGGAGCGGGCGGATCGTCGTCGCGGCAGTGGCTCATTCGAAACCTCCTGGTTTCGCGCTGAGTCCGACGTACCCGAACATATTTCCGACGACTTCCGTCCGCAATAGCCCTTCGGGGGACTCAGGACCGGGCGTGCACCCCGGCCAGGACGGTGTCGACCAGCTCGGCCAGGTAGCCCGCGGACTCCGCCCAGACCTGCCCGCGCAGGTGCAGCGGCGTGGCGCGGACGTGGTTGGACACCGCGCCCGCGATCAGGTCGGCGATCAGCGCCACCGACGCGCCGGGCGGCAGTTCGCCGCGCTCGATGCCGCGGCGCACGATCGCGCGGGTCGCCCGGATGTGCTCGGGGTACGGGTCGTCGGTCAGCGACTCGGCGAGCTCCGGCGAGAACTGCGCGTCCACGCCCAGCCGGGAGGTCAGCGCGCCCTCGTCGGCACCCAGGTACTCCATCCAGCCGCGGGCGAACTCGACCAGGTCGGCCCGCAGCTCGCCGGTGTCGATCTCGGCGATGAACCTGGTGCGCTCCCGCACCGCGGCGACCAGCAACGCCGCCTTGTTCGGCCAGCGCAGGTAGAGCGAGCCCTTCCCGATCCCGGAGCGCCGGGCGACCTCGTCGAGCGAGAAGCCGCTCCAGCCGCGCTCGGCGTACACCGCCCGCGCCGCCTCCAAGGCGCGCGTGTCCACCGCTGGATCCCGGGGCCGTCCGACGCGCTGTGCCTTCGCCACCACGCCATCCTGGCACCCGATCCGGGGGCGCAACGCTTCCAGGCTCGTTTTCGCGCGGCGCGGCCCGCACGGCTTGCGGACTCCGGGAACCCGAAGTGGAGTGGTGCCAGCCCCGACGGGAGGAGCCGCCTTGCGCACCCAGGTCGCGATCGTCGGCGGCGGCCCCGCCGGGCTGCTGCTGTCCCACCTGCTGCACCTGCACGGCATCGACTCCGTCGTGCTGGAGCGGCACAGCCAGGAGTACGTCCAGCACCGCGTGCGCGCCGGCGTGCTCGAACAGGGCACCGCGGACCTGCTGCGCGAAGCCGGGGTCGGCGACCGGATGCTGCGCGAGGGCGACGTGCACGACGGCGTGCACCTGCAGTTCGACGAGGAACGCCTGCGCATCCCGTTCCGGGAGCTCACCGGCCGCGGGATCACCGTGTACGGCCAGCAGGAGGTGGTGCGCGACCTCGCCGAGCGCCGCCGGCGCGACGACGGCCAGGTGCTGTTCGAGGTCGCCGACGTCGGCGTGCACGACGTGACGACCGACCGGCCGTTCGTCCGCTTCACCCACGAGGGCGTCGAGCACGAACTGCACGCCGACTTCGTCGCGGGCTGCGACGGCTTCCACGGCGTCTGCCGGGACACCATCCCGGCCGGGACGCGGACCGTCTACGAGCGCGTCTACCCCTTCGGCTGGCTGGGCGTCCTGGCCTCCGTCGCGCCGTCCTCCGCCGAGCTGATCTACGCCAACCACGCCAACGGGTTCGCGCTGCACAGCATGCGGTCGGCCGAGGTGAGCCGCTTCTACCTGCAATGCGCCCCGGACGAGCCGCTCGACGAGTGGCCGGACGAGCGGATCTGGGCGGAGCTGCGGACCCGGCTGGGCACGCCGGGCTGGACGCTGCACGACGGCCCGATCATCGACAAGACCGTCACCGCGATGCGCAGCTTCGTGGCCGAACCGCTGCGCCACGGCCGCCTTTTCCTGGCCGGCGATTCCGCCCACATCGTCCCGCCGACCGGCGCGAAGGGGCTCAACCTCGCGGTGTCCGATGTGGACCGGCTCGCCGACGCGGTGGCCACCTACCACCGGACCGGCAGCACCACCGGCCTGGACGGCTACTCCGCGGCCTGCCTGCAACGGGTCTGGCGGGTGCAGAACTTCTCGTGGTGGATGACCTCGCTGACGCACCACTTCGGCGGCCCGGACGCGGCCTTCGAACGGCGCCTGCAGCGCGCCCAGTTCGACTACCTCCGCACCTCCACCGCGGCGGCCACCACGCTGGCGGAGAACTACGTCGGCCTCCCCCTGCGCTGACGGTTCACAGATCGACCGGCAGCCACTCGGAGCCCCGGTTCTCCTGCCACTCCGCCAGGGTCGGCAGGTCGACGGCCTCCGGGGCGTCCAGCGGCGGCTGCCACTGCCGGCCCGCCGCGACGACCACGAGCGGATCGGGCGGGAGCCCTCGCCGGAGGTCGAGCAGCAGGTCCAGGAACCGCTCGCCGAGCGGCGCATCCGCGTTGTCCAGCAGGGCCACGCAGTTCATCGCGCGCCCCAGCCGCCGGCCCGCGTGGGCCTGGCGCAGGTCGGCGAGGAAGGCCGCCAGGAGCACCTCGTCGAACTCGCGCGAACCCACCGCATCCGGCTCCGCCCACGGACCCGGTGCCACACCGGCGGAATCCCGGAACCCGGTCAACGCCCGCAGCCGCCTGCGCCACTGCGCCCGCTCGCCGCCGCTGAGCAACGCGTCCGCGAGGACGCCGGACCAGTTCAGCAGGGCTCCCGACGCCTGCAACGCGCCGACCACGGCGTCGAACGTCACCCGGGAGAAGTCCGGCTGCTCCGCGGCGAGCACCGCGTTGCGCAGCTTGGACAACGCCGTCCCGGCGCCGAAACCCGAACCCGCGGCGACGATGCACAGCATCAGGTGGCGGAACTGCGGCGAACCCCGGCCGCCGAACCGCACGGCCAGCTCGACCACCGCCCGGCGCAGCGACGTCAGCCCCTCCGCGTCGAAGTCGAGCCGGGTGTGCGGCACGGACGGCCCGCAATCCTCCGCCAGGTACGCCAGCATCTCGGTGCCGCTGCCGAGCAGCCGGATCACCGGCAGCTCGCGACCCGGGCCGTCCGGCGGCGTGATGCACTCCTGCACGAGGTCGTGGAGCAGGTCGTACCGGCTCCTGACCGCCGGTTCCGGCTCGGGCTCGGGATCCGGCGGCGCGCTCGGGCTCGCCAGGTGCTTGTCGAGGGCGGCGAGGAGCCTGCCGAGTTCCGAGTCGGAGGTGCCGGGGTTGAGCACCACGCCGTTGTGCTGCGTCAGCGGCCGCAGGCCGGTCGGCAGTTCCGCCGATTTCGGCATCGCCGCGTCGTCGATCAGCACCGGGATCACCCGCACGCCGTTGTGCAGCGCCGTCGAGATCTCCCGCACCACGACGTCGTTCGGGTTCTCCAGGCGCCGCTGTCCGAGCTCGTCGGCGATGACCATCCACTGCGGACCGATCACCGCGAGCAGCACGGCGCAGGAATCCGCACCATCGCCGGGAAGGTGTTGGCGGTGGCCAGCTGCGCGGAGTCGAACGGCTCGCCGCGCACCAGCTTCCCGCCGCGCTGCTGGTACGCGGCCTCGTACGCGTTCGCCAGGTCCCGGGCGAAGACCTCGTCCTGGTTGCGGTCCCAGACGACCAGCGCGAGCTGCGTCTCCTCCAGGCGCCTGACCAGCGCGCCGGCCTGCGCGGAGTTCGGCGGCGCCACCCGCAGCAGCCCCTTCGCCTCGGGCGCCGCCGGATCGGTCGCGAACTTGTCGGCGGTGATGATCGCGCCGACCATCGGAATCCTGTGCTGGGACAGGCGGTTTATCGCGTCCCGGGTGCCCGCGAGGCTCTGCCCGAGCCCGGTCACCGCCACCAGCCGGCCGTTCCCCTCGGGCTCCGCGAGCTGCCGCAGCTGCTCGACCACCGGCTCCCACTGCACGCTCCGGCTGCCGGGATTGGCCAGCAGCACCTGGATCAGCGGCAGGTTCCCGCCCCATTCCTCCCGGCCGTCGGCGTTCGCGCGCAGCTGCGAAACGTAGGTGCCCTCCAGGCCGCGCCGGACCGCCTCGATCGTGGTGGTGTCCGGCTTGGCGACGGTGAGCGGGCTGAAGTAGGCGATGCTCACGTAGGGCTTGTTCTGCTCGCGGCTGATCCGCCGCACCCGGGCGTTCTCCGCCGCGATCTTGTCCTGCACGACCCGCAGGCTGCCGTCGAAGCCGCCCCGCCCGTCGCTGAGCCCGAACTCGCCCGGCCCGTCGGTGACCCCGATGCACTCGTCCAGCGGCCCCGTCCGGTGCAGCCCGGAAGCGCAGCCGCTCGTCGTCGTGACGACGAAGTAGGCGGCGACCACCAGCACCACCGCGCAGGCCGCGGCGATGCCCAGCTGCGGCCAGCGCCGCCTGACCACCGGAACGTGGAACGGTCGCCGCTCCCTGCCGTCCTCCCCCATGCCGACCTCCCCGTCCGCACAAACAGGCAGTCCGCAACCATGTCGTCGCGGAAAGTGATCAGTCAAGCCGTTCCCCGAACCCGGGGCGGACCTGTGATCCCGCACGGAGCAACGCTGGGCCGGCCGGCGGAAAAATCGTTTCGCGGCAGGAGCACCGGGCTGAATAATCGGCCCAATGGAGTTCAGCGATTTCGACGCGCGGGGATATCGCACCGTGGACGTCCGCACCGGATACGGCGAATGGGTCACGCACTACGAGCAGACCGTCGAGGACGCGATGGACATCGCGCTGCTCGACCGGCTCCAGGAGCCGTCCTGGGCGGCCGTCACGCGGGCCGCCGACCTCGGCTGCGGCACCGGACGGACCGGGCAGTGGCTGCGGGACAAGGGAATCCCATCGATCGACGGGGTGGACCTGACGCCGGAGATGCTCGCCTTCGCGCAGCGCCGCGGCGCCCACGACCGGCTCGTGGAGGCCGACGTCGCCGCCACCGGTCTCCCCGATGCGGCCTACGACCTGGTGATCTCGTCGCTGATCGACGAGCACCTGGACGACCTGAACCCGCTGTACCGGGAGGCGTGGCGGCTGGCCGCGCCGAAGGCCGCGTTCGTGCTGGTGACGTTCCACCCGCACTTCATCATGACCTCGGGCATGCCGACGCACTACACCAACGACGCCGGCGAATCGGTGGCCATCACCACCAACGTGCACCTCATCAGCGACCACGTGGCGGCGGCGCTAGCGGCGGGCTGGCGGCTGGCGGAGCTGCGCGAGGGCGTGATCGACGACGAATGGCTCGCGGTGAAGCCGAAGTGGGAGCGCTTCCGCAACCACCCGATCTCCGCCGCCTACGTCTGGCGCAAGGACGGCTGACGCCCGGACGTTGGTCCCGCCGCGAGCCGGACCTCCGCCCTTGTCCTCCGCCGGGCCACCGGCGAAGCTGACGATCATGATTCGAGTGGAGAAGCTGGCCGACGTCGTCGGCGTCGTGACCCTGGCGATGGGCGCCGGGCTGACCGTCGCCCCGCGGCCGGTGTCGAAGGCCCTCGGGCTCGGCGACGACGTCGGCTTCTCCCGCGCCGTCGGGATCGCCGACCTGGCGCTGACCCCCGGCCTGCTGCGCGGTCGCCCGCGCTGGCCGTGGATGGCCGGCCGGGCGGCGCTGAACCTGGTGATCGCCAACCACTACCGGAGTCGGCGCGCCTCGGCGGGCATGCTCGGCATGGCCGCGCTGACGGTGGTCGACGGGGGCTTGGCCGTCGCCCTGCGGGCCCGCCGCCGCTGACACGGTCGGGCGATGCCGGGAATGCCGCGAGAGCTCGCCGTGTTGGCCATGGCCATGACCGCAGAACTCGGCAAACTCGGCATCTGGCGGCTGTCCACCGGGCTCGACCCCGAACTGGCGATCGAGGTGGAGAGGCTCGGCTACGGCACGATCTGGATCGGCGGCTCGCCGCCGGCGGACCTGGCGCTGGCGGAACGACTGCTGGACGCCACCGACGGGATCACCGTCGCCACCGGGATCGTGAACATCTGGAACTCCGACGCCCGGACCGTGGCCGAGTCCTACCACCGGATCGCCGCGAAGCACCCGGACCGGTTCGTCCTCGGCATCGGCGCCGGCCACCGCGAGATGACCGACACCTACACGAAGCCGTACCAGGCGCTGGTCGACTACCTCGACCGGCTGGACGCCGCCGGGGTTCCCGCGTCCGGCCGCGTGCTCGCCGCGCTCGGCCCGAAGGTGCTCCAGCTGGCCGGCGACCGGGCCGCGGGAGCCCACCCGTACCTGACCGTTCCCGAGCACACCAGGCACGCCAGGGAGATCCTCGACGACGCGCCGCTGCTCGCCCCGGAGCAGAAGGTCGTGCTCGACACCGACCCGGAGCGCGCCCGCGCCACCGGCCGCGCGGCGGTGGAGATGTACCTGAACCTGAGCAACTACACCAAGAACCTGCGCCGGTACGACTTCACCGCCGAGGACGTCGCGGTGCCCGGCAGCGACCGCCTGATCGACGCCCTGGCCCTGCACGGCAACGCGGAGCAGATCGCCGAAGGCATCAACGCGCACCTGGAGGCGGGCGCGAACCACGTGGGCATCCAGGCACTCGGCGGCGACCCGCTGCCGACCTTCCGCGCGCTCGCCGAAGCACTGCGCTGACGTCAGGGGCGGGTCGGGGTTCTCCCCGATGCGCGGTCGTCAGTGCGGCGGGAGGATTCCCTGGTCCGAAGTGGAGGATCGGGGGGTTTCGTGGCGACGCGTGGGGCTTGGTCGAGGTCGCCGTGGACGTTCTTCGCGCTGGTCTTCGTCCTGGCCGCCCCGTTCGTGCTCCTCGGCGAGTTCTCCGACGCGCGACTGCCGGCGAACCTGCCGTTGAGCGCCCTGCAGTTCGTCGTCCCGCTGGTGGCCGCTGCGATCCTCGTCGGCATCAACGACGGTGCCGGCGAGGTGCGCAGGATTCTCCGTGCCGCCGTTGACGTTTCGAGCATCAGGCGGCGGATCTGGTACGCGCCGATCCTGCTGATCATGCCCGCGGTCACGCTGGTGTCGTACTGGCTGATGCTGCTCGCCGGGCAACCGCTGCCCGAACCGCGCATCTCGTGGACGGCGGTGCTGATCTACTGCGTGCTCTACTTCATCGCGGGCGTCGCGGAGGAAGTGGGCTGGACGGGCTACGCCACCGGCCCGATGCAGCAGCGGTGGGGAGCGCTCGGCGGCGGCGCCATCGTCGGAACCGTGTGGGCGGCCTGGCACCTGGTGCCGTACCTGCAGCTCCACGAGCCCGCGTGGGCGTTCTGGCAGTGCGCCTCCACCGTCGCGGCCAGGGTGATCATCGTGTGGCTGCACAACAACACGGGGCGCAGCGTGTTCACCGCGGTCCTGTTCCACATGACGATGAACGTGACGTACTCGATGTCGGAGGACGGCTGGGCCTACGACCCGGCGTTCGCGGCGCCCGTCATGCTGGCCGCGGCGGCCCTCGTCGTGGCCCTCTGGGGACCGAAAACCCTTGCCCGGTACCGGTTCTCGTCCCGCTGATCACAGACGAGCGCCGATGCCGTCCAGCACGCGTTGCAAGCCGAACTCGAACCAGTCGTCGAGCCGCGCCGCCGAGGACACCTCGGCCAGCCACGGGTAGCGGACGCCTGCGGCGCCGACCAGGTGGTCCCGCCGCGCCGACCACCACCGCTCGTAGCCGACCCCGGAGTCCCGGAACGCCTCCTCCTCCGCGGCCAGCAGCAGAGCCATGCCCTGCACGTAGCCGCTGACGAGCAGGTACACCGAGAGGCTCGTGTCGGCGTCGAAGTGCCCGGCGAGCGCGGTCATCGACCGGTCGACCATCGCGAGCACGGAGCCGCCCAGCGGCGGGCGCGTCGAGGCAAGCACCGCCAGCACCCACGGATGTCGTTGGTACAGCGCCCATTCCTGCCGCGCCTGACGCTCCAGCGCTGCGCGCCAATCGGCGGAATCCCGATCTGCTGGCCGGTATTCCGCGACAACGGCGTCCACCATCGCGCGGACCAGTTCGTCCTTTCCGGACACGTGCCGGTACAACGCCATCGCCGCAACGCCGTTGCTGGCCGCGACGGCGCGCATGGAGACCGCGGAAAGCCCTTCGGCGTCGGCGATCCGGATCGCGCTCCGCACGATCGCCGCGCGGTCCAAATCTCCGCACGCGCGTTCGCCCCTGGGCGCGAAACGGCGGTTCAGCCCGCCGCCGTCCTTTCTGGCCCGGTACGCGCGCGCCTGGCAGGACCGGCTGCAGTAGCGGCGCGGCCTGCCCCGCTCGGCGGCCGCGAGCTCGACGCCGCATTGCGCACACCGCATGGGATCTTCCTTTTCGTCACACGACTTCTCGTGACGAAAAGGCTCGCCACCACCCGATACTGCCCGAAGAATGGCGGGAGAACAGGGCTGTTTACCACGTATTGAAGGGACCGCGATGGAGCTGATCGTCCGCCGGGCCGCGCCCGCCGAACTGGACCGCATCGTCCCGGCCTACGCCGCGGCCTGCACCGACGAAGCGGTCACCAGCTGGGTCGCGTCCGGCCGGGAGCTCCCCGGCGCGCTGTTCCGGGACTCCGTCCGCGAAGCGCTGGCCGCGGACGAAGTCCTGGTCGCGCAACGCGCGGACGGGACGATCGAGGGACTGTCGGTCTGGCTGACCTTGCGGTCGGCGGAGCGGGTCCGCCGGGAGGCGGTGGCGCTGGCCGAATCGGCCGGTGCCGATCCCGTGCTGCGCCGCATGGCCACCGTGCTGACGCTGGTCGCGGCGCGGCACCCGGACGAGCCGCACGTCTTCCTGTCCTCCATGGGCGTGCTCGCCGCGAGCCGCGGAAGCGGCGTCGGAAGCGCGATCCTGCGGCACCGGCTCCACCGAGCCGACGCCGAGGCCCAGCCGACGTACCTGGAAGCGAGCACGCCGCGCAACCGGGCCCTCTACGCGCGGCACGGCTTCGAGCCGCTGGGCGAGCCGATCGAGCTTCCCGACGACGGCCCCCGGCTGCAACCCATGTGGCGCGAACCGCGTCCGGCAGGCGGGTGACCCACCGCAATTTCCATTGAAATCGAAGGTTCGATTTCAATGGAAATTGCGGCCAGAACAGGACCCGCTGATCTCCGCAGCGGGCCGAAAGCCCTTGCCCGTTGCGGGCTCTCGCCCGGTCGGGCGACCCGCCGGCAACGCACCTGATCAGTCGATGATCGCGGTGGCCTCGACCTCGACCAGGTGCTCGGGCACGTGCAGCGCCGCCACGCCCAGCAGCGTGGCCGGCGGCACCGGGGTGACGCCCAGCTTCGCCGCCGCCCGCGCGACGCCTTCCATGAACAGGGGCAGCTTGTCGGGCGTCCAGTCGGCGACGTAGACGGTCAGCTTCGCCACGTCGTCGAAGGAAGCGCCGACCTCGGCAAGGGCGGTGCCGACGTTGAGGTAGCACTGCTCGACCTGGGCGGTGAGATCGCCTTCGCCGACCGTGATCCCGTTGGCGTCCCACGCGACCTGCCCGGCAATGAAGACCAGCTTCGAGCCGGTCGCGATCGACACCTGCCGGTAGGCGCCGATTTCCGGCAATCCGCTGGGGTTCACCAGGGTGATGGCCATGCTGCCTGCTTCCTCCTCGTGCGAGCCAGGGGCTCGCCTCCTCCGGTTCTTCGCAAACCGTAGGAAAGTGGCCGCTGACATGGAAGAACGCACTTTTCGGTGACTCGGGAACCTCGCGGTGACCGAGCAGTTCAGCGCGATGACGGCGGATCAGGACCGGTCGGCGAGGTCGTGCGCGGGGACGCCGGCGATCTCCAGGAAGGCCTTCGCCGCGGGCGTCGGGCCGACGTCGTTCCACACCAGGTACTCGATGCGGGCCGGCGCGTCGGACACCTCGATGGTCTGCACGCCCGTCAGCTGCGGCACGTAGGTGGAGGCGAGCATGGCGATGCCGAGGCCCCGCCGGACGATCCGGACCATCAGGTCCGGGGCGGGCACCTCGAAGGCGATGTCGCGGTCCAGGCCCGCCGCGGCGAAGGCCTGATCGGATTGGGCGCGACCGGCCGACCCGAGGGGGAAGTCCACGAACACCTCGGCGGCAAGCCGGCGGAGGTCGACCTCCGGTTCCCCGGCGAGCGGGTGCCCGGGCGCGACGACGGCGACGAGCCGATCCCGGGCGGTCACCCGGGTGCGGACCCCGCGCGGCTCGATCGTGGCCGGCAGCCCCAGGCAGGCGACGTCGAGGACGCCATCCCTGACCTGTGCGACGAGCTCCTCGCTGGCGCCGACGCGCAGGCCGATGCGCACGTTCGGGTACCGGCTGCGGAATTCGTGCAGCGCGGCCGGGATGTCCACTGCGGCGACGGTGGGGATCACGCCGACGGTCAGCCGCCCGCGCACCTCGCCGAGGGCCGCGGCGACCTCGGCCGCGGCACGCTCGGCGGCGTCGAGGCATTGCCGGGCGGCGGGCAGGAACGCCTCGCCGGCCGGCGTCAGCCGCACCCGGCGGCTGGTGCGCTCGAAGAGCTTGCCGCCGAGTTCCCGTTCCAGGCGCGCCACCTGGTGGCTGAGCGCGGACTGGACGACCAGGCACCGCTCGGCGGCGCGGGTGAAGCTGTTCGTCTCGGCGACCGCGACGACGTAGCGCATCTGCTGGAGCTCCATGGATCTATCGTGCATCGAGATGGATCCGGTGACAAACATGTGTTGGACTCATCGACGCTGGTCGACCGAGACTTGCCGGGTGATGAACCAGACGATCTCCGCGACCGCCGACAGCGGCGCGGCAAGCGGGATCGCATCCCGCACCGCGTTGACGGCGCTCGCGCCCATGGTGTGGGGCACGACCTACGTGGTCACCACCGAACTCCTCCCGCCAGGCCACCCCTTCTTCGCGGGGATCCTGCGCGCGTTGCCCGCGGGGCTGATCGCGTTGGCGCTCACGCGGACGCTGCCGCGCGGGACGTGGTGGGGGAAGGCCGCGGTGCTCGGCGTGCTGAACATCGGGATGCTCTTCGCGATGTTGTTCGTGGCGGCCGAGCGGCTGCCGGGCGGTGTTGCCGCCACGCTCGGCGCGTCGCAACCGCTCATCGTGGCGGTCCTGGCGGTCGCGGTCCTCGGTGAGCGCCCCTCCGCTTGGCGGTTCGCCTGGGGTGTCGTCGGCGTCGTGGGCGTCGGCCTGGTGGTGATCGGCCCGGATGCGGCGTTCGACGGCCCCGGGATCCTGGCCGGCCTCACCGCCGCGGCTTCGATGGCGCTGGGCGTGACGCTCACCAAGCGGTGGGGACGTCCCGCCAATGTCGGGCCCACCGCTTTCGCGGGGTGGCAGCTCACCGCAGGTGGCCTGTTCCTCGTG
This sequence comes from Saccharopolyspora sp. NPDC045941, assembly GCF_056431445.1. Taxonomy (NCBI): domain Bacteria; kingdom Bacillati; phylum Actinomycetota; class Actinomycetes; order Pseudonocardiales; family Pseudonocardiaceae; genus Saccharopolyspora; species Saccharopolyspora sp. NPDC045941. The sequence continues at coordinate 349,986 of NZ_JBWKKU010000001.1, read as the reverse complement.
CCCGTCACGTTCTTCTTCGAGGGGCCCCCGCCGGCGATCGACCTGCCCGGCGCACTCGGCTACCTCTGGCTGGGGCTGGTCGGCGGTTTGGCCGCATACGTCCTGTGGTTCCGCGGCATCAAGACGCTGCCGGTCACCTCGGTCGCCGTCCTCGGCCTGTTCTCCCCGATCGTCGCCGCGCTCCTCGGCGCGGTGCTGCTCGGCCAGACGCTGGGCCAGATCCAGCTGCTCGGCTTCGCGCTCTCGCTAGCCGCAATCGTCGCGGGCCAGTTCTCCCCGCGACTCACTCCGAACTTCACCGCAGAAAGGACCGCACGATGAGGATCGCCGTCATCGGAGCCGCCGGCATGGTCGGCTCCCGAGTCACCTCCGAAGCCTCCGACCGAGGACACGACGTCACCGCCGTGTTCCGCGGAGAAGTACCCGCATCCCTGCCCGGAGGCGTGAACGCCGTCCGGGGCGATGCCACCAACCGGGACGAGATGAGCAAGCTGTTCACCGAAGCCGACGCGATCGTGGCGGCGACCCGCCCCCGTCCGGGGCGGGAAGGCACGGTCCCCGCGACGATCACGGCATTGCTCGACGCGGCCGTGGAAACCCGAACCCGCATCGTCGTCATCGGAGGCGCCGGACCGCTGCAGACCCCGGGACGCCCCGAGCAGCTCGTGGTCGACAACCCCGACTACGTGGCCCCGGAGTGGCGCGTCATCGCCGCGGCCAGCGTCGCGCAACTGGACGCCTGCCGCGAACACCCGGCCGACTGGGTGTACCTGTCGCCGCCCGCGGTCCTCGAACCGGGCCACCGCACCGGAACCTACCGGCGCGGCGGTACCACGCTGCTCACCGACGAGGAAGGCGCGTCCCGGATCTCGGCGGAGGACCTCGCGGTGGCGGTCCTCGACGAACTGGAGAACCCGCGCGACGAGAAGCACTTCACCGTCGGCTACTGACCGGTCGAGGTAGCGCCGACCGCACCCTGCGTGCCACACGTGATCGACGACCGGTTAGGCAGCTTTCGGAGCGGACGACCCGGGATCCTCTCCTGTGGGCCAGGACAGGACGGGGATCAAGATGGTCAGCACCAGTGCGATGCTCGACGAGCCCAAACCCAGGCAGGCGACAACGCCCATACCTCGCCGCCCCCACACAGCCCGGCCGGGTACTTGGTGTTCTCGCGCCGGTAGCTGATGAAGATCCGCTTCTCCACGCGAGACGCAGAACTCCCGGAAGACGACACCGGCTCCCCCTCTGCGGCTAGATCGACACCGTGCCACAACGCCCGGAAGGCCGTCGAGGCATTGCGGACTTCCCCGCGAGTCAGACGGTCGGGCGTTCGTCCTGGCGCGTCCAGGTCCAGGGGACGCAGGGGTCCATCTCGCCGGACAGCGCGAGGGTGACCAGGCACCGGCGCACGTCGTCGACGGGGATCACCTCGCCGGGCAGGAACGTGGCGTTGTGCTCCTGGTTGACGGTGATGGCGGGCAGGCCGTCGCCGCCGGAGCCGCGGGTGGTGAAGCACAGCGCGGCGGTGTGATCGGTTTCGGGGAACTCGGCCATGACCGCGCCCCATCCGCCTCGGTAGCCGAAAGTGACGAAGATGTGCTGGTCGAGCACTTCGTCGGACGGGGCGATACGCCACGCTCCCGGCGGCTCGACGAGCAGGTAGACCTGGTCGTCGTCGGGCACCGCCAAGATCTTGTCGATCATCGCGATCTTGTCCTCGTCGGTGGCCACGACGACGTAGTCGTCATCGGCGGCGGCAGCCCGGTCGATGCGCATCCGCCCGGCGCTCTGGCTCCGGCCTCCTGTGACGCGCTCGTGAACGCAGGGCAACCCGTTGGGCACCGGGATCACGGTCAGCGCGGCATCGTCGACCACCGCGGTGGTGATCCCCCCGTCACGGGCGTTGGAGACCCACTGGGCGTGATCACCGGACAGGTCGGTGCCGTCGCCGAGAACGTGCCGGATGAGCTCGGCCAGCCAGTCAGCGGCCTCGACAGGGGTGTTGAGGATCCGGTCCGGAACGAGCGTCTTGACCCGCTCGTCATCGGGTAAGGCATCGTTCGCCTCGGCGGCCTCGATGTAACCGTGGAAGTGCTGACCGCCCATGGAGCCGGAATCCCCTTCTGTTGATCTTCCAGCGAAGGCTAGTCCAACGACAAGACCCGCACGGCGGTCAACGGCAGGGGAACTAGTCGTGCACGAGTCTGGTCGTGTAGCCCGCTTCGACGAGGTGGGCGTACGCCTCGTTCACCTCGGGTGGGACTTCTTGGGGGATGGCGAAGCCCTTCTCGGCGTAGAGCTCCACTCGCTGCGTGTCCCCCACGAGCATGTTGATCACGCGGTTCACGTCGCCGATCGACCGCACGTACTCGTCCAGGGGCAGGCGCTGGGAGCTGCACATGATCTCCACCTCCGGCCAGATCTTCCTGGCCGTCGCGAACGCTCGCCGCTGTTGGTACGGGCGCGACACCAGCAGCATCGACTCGCACCGGATTCCCTTGGCCGCCAGGAGTTCTCGCGTGTACTCGATGTTCTCGGCCGTGTTCGTCGCTCGCGGCTCCACCGCGATCGCGGTGTCCGGCACTCCGCGTTCCAGCGCGCGTTCGCGGTAGTGCACGGCCTCTCCCCTCGGGAAGCGCTCCACCGTTGTCGGCGCGTTCGCTCCGGTGAACACGATCAGCGGGAAGTAGCCGCCCCGGTAGAGGTCGACGACGTGGTCCGCCACGCCGAGGTCGTGGCCGCCCAGACCGACGCCCACGTCGCAGGGCCGCAGCTCGTGGTGGAGGTCGTGGTACTCCCAGAGCCGCTGCACGTCCGCTCGGATGTGTTCGGGGATGGCCGGCGTCGGTGCGTTCATGGCCGCCTTTCGCGCCTTCGGCTCGGTCAGGGATCTCGCCTTCAGGATGCTCACTGCTGGGCGGCGACCGCGCACGGCGATGCCGACCGCCCCGGGAGCGCAAGATCGCGGATCAGCACGGTTCGCAAAAAGCGCGGGAAAGGTCCGGAGATGATCTCCCCCGCCTGCCCACCGCGGTGTTCCACCAGGTGTTTTGTGGGGCAGGTGGGACTTGAACCCACGACCTGACGGATTATGAGTCCGCTGCTCTGACCTGCTGAGCTACTGCCCCAGGATTGCTTTCGCAATACCGGCGATCGTAGCGATGTCGCGGGGGGTTGGAGCTGGCGGGTGGACCCGCCGACCGGCCTACGACCCGATTGGTCGGACCGGTCGAACGCGCTGCGCACGGCGTTACGCCGAGCGGCCTACCGGGGGTTTCGGACGGACGAAAACGGGGCCGGCGCACCTGTGCGGTGCGCCGGCCCCGATCGGTCTGCTGCTCAGCTGATGAAGCTGAACACGTCGAAGGCTCCGGTCAGCTGGCCGATGACCGCGATCGTGGCCATCAGCGCGCCGATCCCGGCCACCGTCAGCACCGAGAGCATGATCAAGTAGACGAGCGCCTTGATCGGCTTCGGCAGCTTGGTGACCGAGGCGAAATCCGGCAGCGAGATGTGCGATTCCTTGCCGATACCTGGTGCGGACATACTGACTCCCCCGTCCTCTTTCAGTCCCCTTGGAGAACCACCACTGCTCAAGAGACGAAGCGCAACGGGATTCCGTTGCGCGCAACGCATCACGAGTTCGTTTCGGTCAGCAATCGAGCGGATCAACCAGCACAGTCGGTCTTTCCGGCCCGCGGCTCACGGGCCCGGACAAATCATCCGTGCTCCAACCGACCGCCGCGAGCCGGCCATGGACGAGATCGTGCGGTGCTCCCGGATCGTTATCCGACCCGCCGTCCAATTCGCTCGGACAGGTGACACGAACGCGGAACCGCCCCACTACCAGAAGATCCAGTCGCGGGACTCTCCCCGGCTCATGCGCTGCTCGCACCCGCCACCGGCCGAATGCCTGCCGTCGCGGTTGCGCTCCTGCTCAAAGCTTACCTTGTCGGGTGAACTCCGGTGCCACCGACCGCGTGCGTCCACAGAGGCCGGTCACGGGCAGCGGCGACGGCGGGACAAGCCGGGCGCGCGCACGTTCCACTCCTGCTCGGCGAAGCCGGGACCGACTGCGGCGCAGGCCGGCTCGAACGCGTGGGCCACGACATCCGGCAGGTCTCCCACGTTCGACAGCACCGCCGTCGTGATCGTGGTCTCGTTGCTCGCGGCCGGCTGGGGCCGGCCGCTGCGGTGGGCCGGTTTCAATTGAGGTTTTCCAACCTCGTTCTGCGTGGCGGTGCGAGTAGCGGAACCTCAGAGGCTCCCTGGACTGTGGGTGCCCTGACTTATGTATGCCCAATACACGGCGTCAGGGCCGTCCTCGCCAGGAAAACCTCTGAGAACCCGCGGCGGTGCCAGTGTCGTAGGTGGGCTATGCGCCTGCGGCGCATGCGACACCTCACCGACGTGCAGCTTTGCGACCCGCTGCTGCGGGCCGACCAGGATGAAAAACGCTCATTGAAACTGGCAGTTGCACCGGGCTCGGGCTTCCGGAGCAGCATGATCAGCAGTGACTTCGCTGCGGGTCCTGGGACGACGCCGCCCCGGGCGTCGAGACGACCGGGGCGGGACCGCTGCGGGACGCGACGATCAGGTACCGACGCGCCAGTCGGTCAGGTACCGCTTCTGCTGGTCGGACAGCTGCTCGATCTCGACGCCGTAGGCGTCCAGCTTCGCCTTCGCCACGCGGTTCTCGATGTCCTTCGGGATGCCGTGCACGCCCGCGGGCAGCGACTCCGCGTTGGCCACCAGGTATTCCAGCGCCAGCGCCTGGGTCGCGAAGGTCATGTCCATCACCTCGGCCGGGTGCGCCTCCGCGGCCGACTGGCCGACCAGCCGGCCCTCGGCCAGCAGCAGCACCCGGTTGCCCGCCGGGAGTCGGTACTCGACGCAGTTCGGGCGGAGCTCGGTGACCTCTTCGGCCTCCTTGCGCAGGTCCTCGACGCCGATCTCGATGTCGAAGTGGCCGGAGTTCGCGACGACCGCGCCGTCCTTCATCTTGCGCATGTGCTCGATCGTGATGACGTCCCGGTTCCCGGTGACCGTCACGAAGATGTCGCCGTGCTCGGCGGCGCGCGACATCGGCATCACGGTCAGGCCGTCGAGGACGGCCTCCAGCGCCCGCACCGGGTCGACCTCGACGACGATGACGTTGGCGCCCATGCCCCTGGCGCGCATCGCGACACCGCGGCCGCACCAGCCGTAGCCGACGACGACGAAGGTGGAGCCGGCGAGCAGCATGTTGGTCGCCCGCAGGATGCCGTCGATGGTGTTCTGGCCGGTGCCGTAGCGGTTGTCGAACAGGTGCTTGGTGGCCGCGTCGTTCGTCGGGAACACCGGGTAGCGCAGCGCGCCGTCGTCGGCCATGTTCTTGATCCGGAGGACGCCCGTGGACGTCACCTCGGTGCCGCCGATCACGTCGGTGAGGAGCTCGGCGTGGTCGTTGTGGATCGTGGTGGTGAGGTCCGCGCCGTCGTCGACGACGATGGTCGGACGGGTCTTGAGCACCGCCTGGACGTGCTCGTAGAACGTGTCGCGGTCCGCGCCGTACACCGCGAAGACCTCGGCGCCGAGGTCGCGCTGGATCGAGGCGGCGACGTCGTCCTTGGTGGACAGCGGGTTGGATCCGCACAGCGCGACCTCGGCCCCGCCCGCGACCAGCGCGCGCACCATGTTCGCCGTCTCCGTGGTGACGTGCAGGCAAGCCGCGATGCGGTGACCGGTGAACGGCTTCGTCTCCGCGAACTGCTCGGTCAGCGTGCGCAGAACCGGCATGCGCCGGGACGCGAAATCTATCTTGCGTTGTCCTTGATCGGCCAGCGCCAGATCGTGCACCATACCCATCGAAAAGCCCTGCTCTCCTCAGTCACGTCAGCCTGGAGCGCACTCCGGAAAGATCGGGGTGCACTCATCTTCGAAAGGCCGCCACGTCAATTTTCACGGGGCGCCGGTGCTGGAGAAGACTCCCGGAACATTGAGCGGGCTAATTCACATTTCCCCAACACTGGAGCCGACCCTACAGCAGCCCCGCAATGAAGTCGAGCGCTCCATTTGCCCGACGGACGAGAACGCGTTGTCGAACAAAACCGACATCTGCTGGTTCTTCCACCCGCGCCACGCTGGGCGGTTAGCGGAAGCGAACTCCATGTTCACCCATTCGCTGCAACGCATTACGCGGTCCGCCGTCGGGGCGAGCGGAATTTTCAGACGCCCCACACCGAAGCCGAAAGGGCGTACACCGATGTGCGTCAATCGCCAGAACGTGTGGCGCGAAGGGCCGAATCGACGTATAAGGGCGCTTTTGGAATATTCCCGGTAAAGACCACTGAGACAGCACTATTCGCAGGTCATCAAGGCTGAATCGGCCAGCGGAACGCGCCCGGGCAGAGATGATCACATTTCGCGAGAGGCCGCCGGAAACCTCGCCCGCTCCCTCGCGCGCGACTAGGATCTCCACCGGGTCGCCAACGTCGGCGAAATCTCCGCCGGTACGCTCACCCCTGACTGATCCGTCACCTAGGCAGGAACGGGCGAGAACACGACAAGGCCGCCGACCGGAGCGCCGGTCGTTTCCCGCCGCCGATCTCGCAGGAGGTAGAAACAGTGCAGTACGTGACCATGCTTCGGCAGAAGTATGTCGCTCACCTGCTCGGATCAAGCATTGTCGGCAGATTGCCGAACGGAATGGCTCCGATCGCGATCGCCATCCATCTCCGGCAGCAGCAGGCCGGTTACGAGGTCGCCGGCCTTTTCACCGCGATTTACGCCTTGAGCACCGCGGGCGGTTCTCCACTGCTCGGCAGACTCGTCGACCGGTTCGGCCAACCGATTGTCATGCTCATTTCCGCCGCCGGCTCGGCGATCGGTTTCTTCGGGGCCGCGTTCCTCCCCGTCGACGACTATTTGCCGCTCGGCGCCTCGGTGGTGCTGGCGGGCGCCCTCACCCCGCCGCTGGAGGCGTGCCTGCGCAGCCTGTGGGCGGACATCCTGCCCAAGGAACAGCTCGAAGCCGGCTACGCGCTGGACTCCTCCACCCAGCAGGTCATCTTCATCAGCGGCCCCCTGCTGGTGGCCGGCGGCATCGCCATCGCCCCCTCCGCCTACGTCGTGCTGGCGACCGGGATGTTCGGCCTGATCGGCGTGGTGGTCTTCTGCCTCGCCCCGCCGGTCTGGCGCTGGCGCCCGGTGCACGCCGAACGGCACTGGCTCGGCCCGCTCCGCTCGCCGCTGCTGACGGTCGTGCTGATGTGCAACTGCGGCGTCGGCGCGGCCATGGGGGCGTTCAGCATCCTCGCCGTCGCCTACTCCGAGCACGTGTCCCTGCCCAGCATGAACGGCGTGCTGCTGAGCGCGAACGCGGTCGGCGCGATGATCGGCGGCATCGTCTACGGGGCCCGGGTGTGGAAGAGCCGGGACAGCAAGCGGCTCCTGGTGCTGCTCGGCACGCTGGCCGCGCTGTACCTGCCGCTGATGCTGACGCCCGGCGCCATCGCGATGACCGTCCTCGCCTTCACCGGCGGGCTCTTCCTCGCCCCGGCCCTCACCTGTTCGTACGTGCTGGTGGGCCGGATCTGCCCGCCGGGCACCGTCACGGAAGCGTTCGCCTGGCTGGTGACGATCTTCCTGGTCGGCAACGCGGCGGGCGCGGCGACGGCGGGCGCGGCGGTGAGCTCGCTGCCGATCAACTTCGCCTTCGGTGCCATGGCGTTGTTCGCGCTGGTCGGGTTCGTGATCTACGTCGTCGGCCTGCGGCTGATTGGCTCCGAATCATCAAGCACCCCAACGGAATCCGAGCAGTCGACCGCCCGCTGAGGCGGCCGGTCCCCGCAAGTTCCATTGAAATTGCGGGTCCAATTTCAATGGAACTTGCGGATCACCGGCGTGTCGCACCCCGACACGCCGGTGCCTGTGGATAACTCCCCGCAAGTTCAATGGACATCGGGCCTTCGATTTCAATGGAAATTGCGGTGGATCCGGGCCACGGCGTCGGTCGGCCTGACCCGACGAACCCCGTCACATCCATGACAGCCGTTGGGGCGGCGGGGGCCGCTCGTGCGCGTCGGCGCGGGCGGCCCTCCGCTGCTCGACCACCGCGTCCAGCAGCGTCGCGACTCCGTGCTCCTCGTTGGTCGGGATGACGAGGTCGGCCGCCGCGAGCACGGAATCCGCCGCGTTGGCCACCGCGACCGCGAGGCCGCCGCGGCCCAGCATCGGCAGGTCGTTGGGCATGTCGCCGACGCACGCGACGCGGCTGAGCTCCACCTGCAGCGCGTCGGCGATCAGCTCGACCGCCACGCCCTTGTCCGCCGACCGGTGCGAGACCTCCAGGAAGCGCGTCGTCGAGTAGGTGACGGCGAAACCGCCGCCCAGCAGCTCCGCCGTCGCGGTCGCCAGCTCACCCGCCGACCGGTGCGGGTGGGCGACCAGCAGCTTGAGCACCCGCCCGCCGCGCACCAGGTCCGGCACGGACCCGGCACCCAGCTGATCGCGCCAGTTGCTCGCGAGGTCGGCCGGGAAGTCCGGATCCAGCGCCAGTTCCTCGGCGCTGACCGCGCCGATGGAGACCGACCCGATCCCCGCCCGCAGCCGTTCGACGGCCCAGGCCGCGCTGGTCTCGGTCAGCACCTGCTCGTACCGGATCTCCCCGCGCTCGTCGCTGATCAGGGCGCCGTTGCTCGCGGCGGTGAAGCCGCGCAGCCCCGCCCGGGCCAGCATCGAGATCGTCTCGCGGAAGGGACGGCCGGTGATGAAGGCGACGTGGACGCCGTGCTCCTGCGCGCGCCGGACAGCCGCCCGGACGCGGTCGCCGAGCTCGCCGTCGCCGGTGAGCAGCGTGCCGTCCAGGTCGGTCGCGACGAGATCGATGGGCACCGGCACCCCCGCCGAGCCCGCCGTCACCAGTCGCTCACGATCAGCGGTTCCCGCGGGTAGACGTGCAGGGCCGTGAGGTGGAACCCGTCGAGGAGCGCGTCCACGTCGGCGACCCCGGTGCGGCGAGCCGTCGCCGTCTCCGCCGCGACCGTGATCCACAGCCAGCCGGAGTCGTAATCCGCCTTGGCGGGCCCCGATCCCGGCACCGTCACCGTCGCGAGGAGGTCCGGCGTGTCGAGCAGGTCCAGCGCCACCACGCCGCCCGCCGCCACGTCGAGCCGCACCGGGCTGGTGAAGCTGACGACGGTGTTCCGGGTGGAGCCCGCCGGGGCGAACCGGACCGAGACGTGCTCCCCGTCGTCGTGCACGAGCGGCTCGCCGCCTTCCGGCAGTTGCGGTTCCTCGTCGGAAAGCCTGCGCAGCTCCTTGGTGAGGCGCTGAACCACCTGCCGCTTGCCGGCGATCGCACTGCGCACGGCGGATCTGCTCGCACAGCGCTCCAGCACGGCGAGTTCCGCGTCCACCTCCACGCGGAACCGCCGGCCCGCGTACTCGCAGCAGATCGCGTCGAGCACGTCGGCGGCCAGCGCGTCGGCCGCGCTGGCGAGGGGACCGCTCGGGTAGGGCGACGGCGCGATCGCCAGCCCGGACAGGACCGCGCGCCCGGCCCGCATGCTCAGCGCCACGGACTCCTCGTCGACCGCGGCTCCGCGGCCGCGGAGCGCGTCGATGGCGTCGCCCTCCCACGGCCGGTGGCGGCCTCCCGATCGCCCCCACCTGGCCGCGAGCTCGACGACCGCGCCGATCAGCGCGGGATCGGCCTCGGTCAGCAGCGCGGCGCGGCGGGAGATCGCGTCGATGTCCTCGCGGGCCCAGGTCCGGGGATCCGGGCCCACGCCTGTCCCGGGGCGGCGCACACCACCGCCTCCGCTCGATCCGATGTCCACTGTGGTCACACCGCCTGGAGTCGGTCGATGCCGCTGACGGTGGGCGCGGCCAATGCGGACGGACGGCACTCCAGCTCGCCGATCACCGTGTCCGACGGCACGCAGGCGGCCTGCCAGACCACTTCCGCCACGGACTCCACCGTCATCTTCAGCTTCGAGCGGTCGTCGTCCTCGTTGGCGATCGCACCCGGGCTGATCAGCGTGGTTCGCACGCCGTTCGGCCGCTCCTCCAGCAGCAGCGACTCGCACACCGCCTTCATCGCCGCCTTCGCCGCGCTGTAGGAGACGCCGCCCTCGAAGTACCGCGTGCCCGCGTGGCTGCCCATCAGCACGATGCTGCCGTTCGTGCGGCGCAGCGCCGGCAACGCCGCCTGCACGAGGGCGAGCACGGAGGTGAGGTTCACCGTGAGCGCCTGCGACCAGCGGGCGAGGTCGAGCTCGGCGACCGTGGCGAAGTAGCGGTCCACGGCGTTGGCGACCACCAGGTCCAGGTCGCCTTCCGCCTCGACCACCTCGGCGACGCGGTCCCGCACCGCATCGACGTCCGCCAGGTCGCACGGCAGCGACCGCGGGCCCGGGGCCGGACGCCTGCTCAGCGTCCACACCCGCACGCCGGCCCGCGTCAGGCGCTCCGCGATCGCCTTGCCCGTGCCGCGGTTGGCGCCGGTCACCAGCGCGACGCGGGGCAGGCGGTCAGCGCGCGTCTCGGACATGCGCGATCAACTCCCGCCAGCGTTGCGTGATCACGTCGGCGCCGTCGCCCGCGCGGAAGAGGTCCTTGTCCAGCGCGTTGCCGTGCTGGTCGCGAACCCGCATGCAGTCCGGCGACACCTCGGAGATCACCGTGGGCTCGCCGTCGGTGTCGACCGCGACCACGAGGCAGAAGTCCCAGAGGTCCAGCGGCGCCATCCAGCGCCGCAGCGCGGCGTTGGTCCGCAGGGCCAGGTCGTGGAACGCCGCGACGGGAACCCCGGCCGCCCGCAGGTAGTCCTCGCCGATGGGCTGGTCCTCCGGGTCGATGCGGAAGTCGAACTTCACCACCGGCGGCTCGAACCGGTGCCCCTCGGCGAACAGGCCGGGGTACTTCCTGGTGGTCGATCCAGTGGCCACGTTCTTGACGATGACCTCGAACGGCGGCGCCGGGCGGTAGTCCGCCAGGTAGCCGATCGGGCCGGTGCGGCGCCGGAAAGCCGTCCGCACGCCGGCTTCCGCCAACTGCTGCGCCGCCAGCTCGTAGAAGTCCATCCGCAGCGAACCGGTCGACTCGATCAGCTCGTCCCGGTCGTAGGTGAAGCTGCGCAGGCTCGGCACCAGCTCGATGAGGCAGGCGTCCTCGCCGATCCGCCAGACCCGCTTGCTGCGCCCGACGACGTCCGGCTCCCGGGCCTGGACCTCCGCGAGGTCCTCGACTGCCACGTCATGCACTGAGTCGCCCATTCGTCCTCTCCTCGTCGATCGCGCCGTGCCGGGCTCAGGCACGCACCCAGCAGCCGTCCAGAGCCGAGCGGCATCCGCAGGAGGGGTCGTCCCGGAGCGCTTGCGTCACGGTGCGGACCACCGGCTCGACGCGGTGGAGGTTGCGCTGGAACTGCGCCACGACGTCGACGTGCTTCACCGGCGCGTCGCCGCTTTCCGGGGCCAGGTCTTCGGAGATGACGCCGTAGTCGGTGCAGTAGGAGAGGTTGACGTAGCAGAGCTCCAGCTCGCGTGCGAGCGACGCCTCGGTGGACTGCGTCATGTTGATGACGTCGGCTCCCCAGTTGCGGTACATGCGGCTCTCGGCCTTGGTCTGGAACCGGGGGCCGTTGATGACCGCGGCCGTGGCGCGCGGGTGCACGACCTCGTCGGTGTCCTTCAGCGCCTCGATGGCCTGCCGGCGCAGCCGCTCGCAGTACGGGTGCGCGGCGTCGGCGTGGGCGCCGCCGGGCTCGTCGAAGATCGTCCAGTTGCGGCCCCAGGTGAGGTCGATGAGCTGGTCGATCAGCACGAAGTGGCCCTTGCCCACCTCCGGCGAGAGGCTGCCGATGACGTTGAAGCCGAGGATCTGCTGCGCGCCGAGGTCGTGCAGCGCGGCGAGGTTCGCCGGGTACGGGACCCGGTGCGGCAGGTACTCGTGGTTGCGCCCGTGCCGGGGCAGGAAGCCGATCGTCTTCCCGGCCCATTCCGTGATGGTGATCGGGGCGCTCGGGTCGCCGTACTTCGTCGTCGCGGTCACCTGCTCCGACTGGTCGAAGAACTTGTAGAACCCGGTCCCACCGATGATTCCGATGTCAATCACATTCACTCCTGTCTCGAATGGGAGGGGCGGCGCAGGCCGTCGGCGCACGCCGCCGAACCGAACATCACGCGTATTTCCGGAAGCCGGGCACGGCTCCGCGCGGCGGAGCGAAAACTCGTTGGACCGATGGGCGCAGTTGGTCCAGTCCAGCATCTTTTTCAAATGCTACCGACACCGCATCCGATGTCAAGAAACTGTCCGTTCGCCACCACTGAGCCCGTTTAGCACACATTATCCGGCCATCCAGCAGAAGGCGGCCGAACGCCCGCTCGAAAGCCTGGCAGGATACCAACCGGGGACAAAAATCGCAGAGTGTCCCACATCATATTCAAGTGGCCGAATGGTGACCCTGCGGCACCGAAAGGCCCCCGGCACGCGGCCGAACAGGGGCGTCGCCACCGGAACGGCCGCAGGCCGCGACCGCGAAGGGTGTTCGCCGAATTCGCGTCGCGGGCGTGCACGCCGCGTTAACCCCGCGGCCGGGCACGCCCCGCACGACGGCAAACGGCGTCCCGTTCGACCGAACTGGACGATCGCGAATGCCGCCATCACCAGTTCCGGGAAGTGCGGGAAAAACACCACTCCTTCGGCGGGGCCGAGCACCGCATTTGCCCAAACCTGGTAGGACCCCGGCTCCCTTGCGGCCGGTGGGCACCGGTGATAACTTCAAACAAAAGTGCGGAAATGTGCACTGGTTATCGTTCTCGAATGGGAACAAACATTCTTGCAGTTCGACCGCGCGGGCTCGCGACGCTTTTTCCCATCGCCGCAGCCCATTTCTCATGCGGCCGCTGCGCCGGCGTTGCAGAAGGAGAGTTCACGTGCGTTTCCTCGTGGCCGGAGCGGGATTCGGGCAGCAGCACCTCGAATGGCTCGACAGATGCGCCGCCGATGTGCGCGTGCTCGGCTACCACTCCAACCGCGCACGCGCCGAGGAATTGGCCGCCCGGTACGGGATCGGCACGGTCACGACCGACGTGGTGGGCGCGATCACCGACGGCGGGGTGGACGCCGCGGTGATCTCGTCGCCGCCCGACACGCACGAGGAGCTGGCGGCAGCCGCGCTCGACAGCGGCTTGGCGGTGATCACGGACAAGCCGCTCGCCCACGACGTCGCCGCGGCCGCCCGGCTGGCCGGCCACCCGAGCGCGCAGCGGGCCGCCGTCGTCTTCCAGTGGCGCATCAACCCCGCGCTGCGGGAACTGCGGCGCCTCCTGCAGGCTGGCGAGTTCGGCGAGGTGCACCACGTGGAACTCACCTTCCACCACGACTTCCTGGCCGGCCCGGAGACAGCCTTCCCGTGGCGCCACCGGCGCGAGCACGCGGGCGCGGGCGCACTGGCCGACCAGGGCGTGCACCTCTTCGACGTCCTCCGCTGGATCGCGCCGGGAGACTGGCAGGTCACCGGAGCGCGGACGGCGGTGGCGTGCAAGGAGCGCCGCGGGCCGACCGGGCCGGTGCAGTGCGAGACGGAGGACGTCGCCGACGTCTGGCTCGCCGACGCGGGCGACCGGCACGCGCGGGTGTTCGTCTCCCGGATCGCCGCCGGGCGCCGGTGCTTCCAGGTGATCGTGCAGGCCGCGCGCGCCGTCCTGGTGGTCGAGGCCTCCCCCGACGACGGCAGCGCACGGCTGCTGGTGAGCACCGTGGGCACGGCCGGTCCCGTCGTCACGGCGTTCCCGGCGCACGACATGAACCCGTATCCGGCCATCCTCGACCGACTGTCCGAAGTGGACGGCCAGCACGCCGGGCTGATCGCCGGATTCGACGATGCCCTTGTCGCCCAACAGCTCCTGCACCAGGCGCTCGCGCACGGCGAGAGGTGAAACGAATGGTCGCCGGCCGACCGGGCGCACCGCGCCCGGCGGCCGGCGACCGGTAATCGCACGACAGTTGAAGACAGGAGAGAAATGACCGCCAAGCTACGACTGGCCGTGGCAGGTGTCGGCAACAACATCTCCGCGCTGTTCCAGGGCGCCCAGCTCTACGCGAAGCTGGCCGCCCAGGGCGTGCCGGAGTCGGAGTTCCCGGGGATCAAGCGCGCCCGCATCGGTGGCCTCGGGGTGAGCGACATCGAGTTCGTGGCCGCGTTCGACCTGCACCCCAACAAGGTCGGCAAGCCGTTCGCCGAGGCCGTCCTGGCCGAGCCGAACAACTACCCGCGCCTCGAAGTCGACCTGCCCGACCCGAAGTTCGAGGTCACCGCCGGCCTCGCGGAGGCGGACGCCGACCCGGAGTCCGAGGTGTTCCGGCGGATCGTCACCGAGCTGCGCGAGAGCGACGCCGAGGTGCTGCTCTACTCGCTGCCGACCGGGCTGCAGTGGGCGGCCGACGCGTACGCGAAGGCGGCGCTGGAGGCCAAGGTCGCGTTCGTCAACTGCACGCCGGAGATCGTCGCGCGGTCGCCCGAGATGCTCACCGCCTACGAGTCCGCCGGCGTCCCGCTCGTCGGCGACGACCTCGCCAGCCACTTCGGCACGTCGGTGGTGCACCGGGCGCTGCTCGGGCTGATCGCCGAGCGCGGCCTCACCCTGGCCAGCTCCTACCAGCTGAACTTCGGCGGCAACGAGGACTTCCGCAACCTGCGCGACCACGGCGCGAGCAAGCGGGATTCCAAGATCAACGCGCTGGCCCAGGACAACATCAGCCCGGACAAGATCGAGGTCATCCCGTCCGCCGGGTACATCGGGCACCTCAAGGACCACAAGGTGGCCGTGCTGAACATCGAGGGCCTCGGGTGGGCGGGCACGCCGATTTCGCTGGACCTGAAGCTGCAGGTGCAGGACTCCAGCAACGCGGCCGGGGTGATCATCGACCTGATCCGCGTCGCCGCCGCGAGCCGCCGCGCCGAGCTGCCCGGGTTCCCGGTGGCCGCGGTGCGGGTGCTGAAGTCCCCGGCCGGTGGGCACCCGAGCTACACGCCGGACATGGTCGAAGAGGGCTTCCGCAAGCTCGAAGCCGCCGACGTGGCGACCGGTCGGTGATGCGGTCCGCCGACGGAGCGCACCCGGCCCGGATCGCGGTTCTGGCCTACCCCGGCGTGAACGAGCTGGACCTGTTCGGCGCGTACGCGGTGCTGGCCAAGGCCGCGAGCGTCGCGCCGGACGAGCTGGAGGTTCGGCTGGCCGGCCCGGTCCCGCACCTCAGCACGTCCGGCGGCGTGCCGATCGGGGTGGCAGCGGATCTGCGCTACTTCACCGCTGCCGACGCGGTCGTGATCCCGGGCGGTCGCGGGGCGGCCGATGCGGCGCTGGACGAGGAACTGCTGGCCGCTCTCCGCGATGCGAGCGCCGCCGGAACGCCGGTCTACGGCGTGTGTTCCGGCGCGCTGCTGATCGCCGCGGCCGGTACCGCCCGGGGCCGCACGATCGCCGTGCACCACGCGAAGCGCGGGGCGCTCGCCCCCGGCTCGGTGGGCGTGGTGGCGGCCGGGCTGGTCCGGGACGGGCGGCTGTGCACCGTCGGCGGCGACCACCGCACCTCGGTGAAGTCCGTCGACCTCGCCTTTCAGCTGATCGATGACCTCGCGCCGCACCTGGTGGCGACGGTGTCGGAAGGAATGGAGATCGTGCCGGGACGCATCGCACGACCGGAGCTGCGGGGTTCGTCATGAGCGGCCGGGGGCGGGTGCTCGTCACCGGCGCGAGCCGCGGGATCGGCCGCGAGATCGCGATCGCCCTGGCCCGCACCGGCCACGACCTGATCCTGTGGGCGCGCAGCCGGGACGACCTCGGCGAGACCGCGGAGCTGGCGCGCGGCCACGGCGCGGCTGTGGTGGAGCAAGCGGTCGACGTCGGCGACCGGGACCAGGTCGAGACAGGGATCCGTTCCTGCGCAACGGGTTCCGAGGCGCTGACCGGGCTGGTGCTCAACGCCGGTGCCGGGGTGTGGCGGCCGCTGGCGGAGGTCCCGGCGCCGGAATGGTCCGCCGCACTGCGCACCAACCTCGACGGCGCCTTCCACGTCCTGCAGGCCGCGCTCCCGGCGCTGCGCCGGGCAGCGCACCCGCTGGTGGTGGGCGTGCTCTCGGACTCCGCGGTGCACCCGTTCCCCGACCGCGCGGCGTACTCGGCCGCGAAGGCGGGCACCCTCGCCCTGCTGGAAGTCGCCCGCCGGGAGCACCGCGCGGCCGGGCTGCGGATCAGCCTGGTGCTGCCGAGCCGGGTGGACACCCACTTCAGCGGGTCGCACGCGGACGCGCGGCCGGGCACCCGGGCGGGCGCGCTCTCCGCACGCGACGTCGCGCAGGTCGTCGACGGCCTGTTCGCGCTGCCCCCGCACGTCGAAGTCCGCGAAATCCGCTTGGCCGCAACGACATCCACGTACGGGCCCTACCCAGAAAGAGTTCCCGCATGACGCTGCAGAAGGACTTCCTGGTGCCCGAGGGGCACTCCAAGCCGATCGGCAACTACTCGCCGGGCATCGCCGTGCGCGTGCCCGCCGACGCCCGGTGGGTGTTCGTGACCGGGCAGGTGGCGACCGACGCGGACGGCGGGATCGTCGCGCCGGACGACGCGGGCAAGCAGACCGAGGTGGTCTTCGACCGGATCCGGGCGGTGCTGGCCGCCGCCGGCGGGGAGCTCGCCGACGTGGTCAGCCTGACCGTCTACCTCTCCGACGTGGCAGGAGACTTCGACCGCGTTTCCGCGGTCCGCAACGAGGTCCTCGCCGGGCTCTCCCCCACCAGCACGCTCGTCGAGGTCGCGCGGCTGGCCGAAACCGGGTGCCGCGTGGAGATCAGCGCCATCGCGATCGTGCCCGCGGGGAGGGGGTGAACCCCGCGATGCCCAGCCGGCTCGGCCCCGGAACACCGACCGGGGTAGCCTCCCCGGCGGCGGAGCTCGCCGACGTCGCGGGGCGCGCGCGGGTGCTGCTCGTCGGATCGCTGAACGTCGACACGATCCTGCTCGCCCAGAAGGAACCCGACGACGAGGGCGCCGTTCTCGTCACCGAGTCGATCACCTCCGTCGGCGGGCACGCCGGGAACTGCGCGTCGGCGTTCGCCGCGCTCGGCGTGCGGGCCGGCCTGGCCGCGGCCGTCGGGGCGGACGAGCACGGCGACTGGATCGTGGCCGACCTGGCCGAGCGGGGCGTGGACACCTCGCTCATCGTCCGGCACCCGGGCGCGTCGACGGGGCACGCGGTGATCCCGGTCTTCGACGAGAAGCACTACATGCTGCTGGTGCGCGGCGCGAACGAGCTGCTCACCGAGGCCCACCTCGGCGCGATCGACTTCGCCGGCTACGACGCCGTGGTGCTGTTCGACCCCAGCCGCGCGGCGTTGCAGGAGGCGGTGCGGCTCGCGCGCGCCGCGCCGCACCGGCCGCTGCTGTGCTGGAACCCGGGCGGCATCTACTCCCGGGATCCGGTCATCGCGGAGCTGCTGCCCGAGTGCGACGTGGTGCTGGCCAACCGGGACGAGTTCGGGCACCTCCAGCGGGCGCTGGAGGCCGCCGGGCGGGCGCGGGACGACCAGGACTTCGTCATCACCCTCGGCGACGACGGCTCCCGGCTGGTGCGCTCGGGCCGGCGCTGGGACTGCCCCTCGATACCGGTCGAGGTGGTGGACCCGACCGGCGCGGGCGACGCCTTCGCCGCGAGCTACGTGCTGGCGGCGCTGGCCGGGTTCGAGCCGGAACTCCGCCTCCGGCTGGGAAACCGGGCAGGCGCGCTGGCGGTGACCGCGCCAGGCGCCCGCGGCCACCTCGCCGCACTGTCCGAAGTGGTCGGTGCACTGACGTAAAGATGATTTCAGAATGGATTTGCGTGGCGGTGCGGGTGGCGGCCCCCCTGCGGGAGTTACAGACGCCGCCTGGACTGTGGGAGCCCCGACTTACGCATGACCAATACGCGGCATCGGGGACTGGCCTCGCCCAGTAGCCCAGAAGGGCGGGCACAGCCTGAGAACCCGCGACGGCGCAAGCTGCGAGGGTGGGCTAAGCGGCTGACGCCGCTTCAAAGACAAAGAACAGAACGACATTCGCAAACAGGCTCTCAAACCAGGCACACCTCCCCGTAGGAGAGAACCAGGTGAACCCCCCACTCGGACCGCGCCCCAGCGCCGACGGCTGGCGGGGCGTGATCGGCGACGAGTTCACCGCCGCGAACGCCGCCACCGTGGCCGCCTGCATCCTGCGGGTCATCCGGCAGGCGCAGCCCTGCGACGACCTGCTGATCGGATTCGACGGCCGCGAGCAGGGCGAAGCCGCGGCGAACGCGGTCGCCGCGGCGGCCCAAGCGCTCGGTGTGCGGCGCAACACCGTGGTGCCGCACCTGCCGACGCCCACCGCGACGCACGCGGTGCGCACCGGCGCCGCGGACGCCGCCCTGCTGATCACGGCCAGCCACAACCCGCCGAACTGGAACGGCGTCAAGGCGAAGGTCGCCCCGGGCGCGCCGCTGACCAGCGAGGCCGAGCGCCGCGTGGTCGAGCTGCTCAGCGGGCCCGAGGACCCGAGCCCACCGCCCGGCGACGCGCGCGCGACGACGACGTGGAAGCCGGCCGCCGACCTCACCGATCCGCACGTGGCGGCCGCGGCTGCCCTGACGCGCGAGCCTGCCCGCCGGCGGCTGCGCGTCGTCGTGGACGGCCTGCACGGCGTCGCGGGCACTCCGATGGCGAAGCTGTGCACGGCGCTGGGCTGGCAGCCGATTCCCGTTGGCTGCCAACCGATGCCGGACTTCGGCGGGTTGATCCCGGACCCGTCCTCGCCCGCCAGCCGGACCCGCGCGGCGCGGGAAGTCCTCGCCTCGGGCGCGGATCTCGGGATCGTCCTGGACGGCGACGGGGACCGGATGTACGTGCTGGACGAGCGCGGCGATTCGGTGCTGCCGCACGAATTGTTCGCGCTGCTGCTGGAACATCGCGGCCCGGACGAGCCGACCGGTGCGGCGCGCCGGGTCGCGATCACCGTCGCCACCGGCACGATCGTGCACCGGGTCGCCGAGCGCCTCGGCTACGAGATCGACGAACACCCGATCGGCTTCAAACACCTCTCGCCGCTGCTCGCGCAGGGGCTCGCCGCGGCGGCCTGCGGCGGCGTCGGCGACCTGGGCTTCGCCGAGCACGGCCTCGACCGCGATCCGTTCGCCGCCGTCGCCGCGCTCGCCGACGTCCTGCACCGCACCCGGGCGCCGCTGTCCGTGCTGGTCGACGACGTGCGCACGCGCAACGGCGCGCTGCGCTGGTTCGAGACCCGCGTGCCGGGATCGGCCGGTCCGGACCGGCTGCGGGCGATCGGCGTCCGGGCGCTCGCCGAGGTCCTCGGCACCCGGCCGCAGCGGATCACCGAGGTGGACGGCATCAAGTGCTGGCTCGGGAACGGGCAGTGGTTCCTGCTGCGCCCGTCTTCGACTGAAGGGGGGATCCGGCTCTACGGCGAGCTGGCCGACACCCCGCAGGTCGCCGCACAACTCGACAAGCTCACCGGGATGGTCCGCGCCGACATCGGCGCGGGCCCCCACCGCAAGTGAACGTGCCGCCAGTGAGAGGCCTGCTTCCAAACTCATCCTGCGTGGCGGTGCGGGTAGCGGAACCTCAGACGCCGCCTGGCTGTGGGATCCCCGACTTACGCATGACCAATACGCGGCATCGGGGCTGTCCTCGCCGAGAGCCCCTTCGGGCGGACACAGTCTGAGAACCCGCTGCGGTGCCAGCTGCGTACGTGGGCTAAGCGGCTTCGCCGCTTCAAAGAACAAACCCTCCCTACCACACCCGACTGTGCCACTTCCAAAACAGCCTCTGTGAGGAGACACATCATGGAAAACGCATCGATCGCCCTCATCGGTGGAACCGGCTTCTACCGGTTCCTGGACGACAGCACGGACGTCGAAGTCGACACGCCCTACGGCAAGCCGAGCGCGCCGATCAGCATCGCCGAGGTCGCCGGGCGGCGCGTGGCGTTCCTCCCCAGGCACGGCCGCAACCACGACTTCCTGCCCTCAGAGCTGCCGTACCGCGCCAACCTGTGGGCGCTCAAGCAGCTCGGCGTCCGCCAGGTCGTCGCCTTCAACACCGTCGGCAGCCTGCAGCGCGAGTACCGCAAGGGCGACTTCGTGCTGGTCGACCAGTTCGTCGACCGCACCTGGGGCCGGCCGGACAGCTACTTCAGCGGCGGCGACACCTCCGCGCACATCAGCTCCGCCTACCCGTACTGCGAGCGGATGCGCGGCCTGGCCTACGAAACCCTCACCGGGCTGGGCACCCGGGTGCACCGCAACGGGACGGTGGTGGTGATCCAGGGGCCGAGGTTCTCCACCGCGGCCGAGAGCAAGTGGTTCAGCGGCCAGGGCTGGCACCTCGTGAACATGACCCAGTTCCCGGAGGTCGTGCTGGCCCGCGAGCTGGAGCTCTGCTACTCCAACGTCTCCTACATCACCGACTACGACGTCGCCGCCAAGGAAGTGGCCGGCGACGAGGAGTCCGACGTCGTCTCGCACGCGGGCGTGCTCAAGGCGTTCAACGCCAACTCCGAGCACGTCCTGGACATGGTCCGCGGCCTCGTGGGGGCCCTGCCGGAGGACGTCGACTGCGCGTGCAGGCACGCGCTGGACGGAGCGATCGTATGACCTGGGCGGTATCGCCGACCGATGCCGAGCTCGTCGCGCAGGGCGAGGAGGCGCTGCGCGCGGCGCGTTCGCAGATGCCCGTGCTCGACGGGCTGCAAGCCGATCTGCGCACCTCCCAGCCGCTGCGCGGGCACCGGATCAGCGGATGCGCGCACCTCACCAAGCAGACCGGCGTGCTGGTCGAGCTCCTCGCCGCGGCCGGCGCGGAGGTCGCCTGGACCGGCGGGAACGAGGTCTCCACCCAGGACGACGTGGCCGCGGCCCTCGCGAAGACGGGGGTGCGGGTGTTCGGCCGCCGCGGGATGACCCCGGAGGCGGTGCAGGAGGCCGTCGTCGAATGCGCCCGGGCGTTCGACGGCGGCCCCACCCTGGCGCTCGACAGCGGCGGGGCGATGTTGCGGGGCATCGTGCAGGACCCCGAGGCGTTCCCGAACCTGGTCGCCGCGACCGAGAAGACCTCCGAGGGAAGCCAGCTCCTGCGCGAGGAGCTGCGCCCGCAGCTGACCTTCCCGGTGGTGCTGGTCAACGATGTCGTGACCAAGTGGGAGGTGGACAACACCCACGGCACCGGCCAGTCCACACTGGACGGAATCCTGCGCGCGACCGGCACCTTCCTCGCCGGGAAGCGGTTCGTGGTGTGCGGGTACGGGCACGTCGGCCGCGGGCTAGCGCGGCGCGCCCGCGGCATGGGCGCCCGCGTGACGATCACCTGCCGCAGCGAGCTGACCGCGATCCGGGCCCGGCTCGACGGCTTCGACGTGCAGCCGATGGCCGTGGCCGCCCGGTCCGCCGACCTGGTGTGCACCGCGACCGGCCAGCCCGACGTCGTCACCGGCGAGCACCTCGACCTGCTGCCCGCCGGCGCGATCCTGTGCAACACCGGCCACTCGGTCGTCGAGATCAACCTGGCGGACCTGGCGAGGCGAACCGACTACGTGACGGACGTCGGACCGCACGTCCAGCGGCACTTCCTCACCAACGGCAGGCACGTGGACCTGCTCTCCGGCGGCGGGTTGGTCAACCTCGACGCCGCCGAGGGCAACCCGAGCGAGGCGATGGACCTGACCTTCGCCAACCAGGCGCTCGCGGTGCTGCACCTGGCCGCCAACGCCGGCGACCTCGCACCCGGCGTGCACGAGGTCGACCAGGAGCAGGACGAGGAGGTGGCGCGCCGGAAGCTCCGCCACCTCGGCGTCGGCTGGGACGCCGAGGTCGCCGCGCGGCCGCGCCCGCCGTACGGCTCGGCCCTGCGCTCGCCGCTGGACCACCAGAGCGGCAGCTCGCGCGGCGGCTACATCGGCGGCACGACGGCGTTCGCCCGGCTCGACCTCGCGGAGGGCTCGATGCCGGCGCTCGCCGCGCTGCGCCGGGACTTCAGCTCGTCGAAGCCGCTGGCGGGCCGGCGCCTGCTGATCGCGGGCCTGGTGACGGCCGGTTCGGCGGTCGCCGCGCACACCGCCCGGGCGATGGGCGCGAACGTCGTGTGGTGCGCGACGAGCGCCCGGCACTTCGACCGGGAGGTCGCCGACCACCTGCGCGAATCCGGTTGCGTGGTGCACGATCCGGCCGGGCCCGGCGGCGTCCGGTCGGCGATCCGGAGCTCGCTGGCGGCGTGGCGGCAAGGGCCGACGGCGCTGCTCGACGACGACGCGGTGCTGACCACCGCCATGCACGACGAGTTCGCCGAGTTCCCCGGGCCGCAGTTCGCCGTCGAGCGGACCACCCGCGGCGCGCAGCTGATCAAGAAACGGCCCTACCTGCGCTTCCCGGTGATCACCGCGGACCGGTCGACGGCCGAGGTGGTCGCCTCCGACTCGCACGCGAAAGGGCTGATCGACGTCATCGGCGTGGTCGGCGGCGAGCCCATCGCCGGGCAGGTGGTGGCGGTCGCCGGCTACGGCGCCGTGGGTTCCCGAGTCGCGGCCCGGGCCGGCGGGATCGGCGCGCGGGTGGTGGTGACCGAGGTCCGGCCGACCAGGGCGCTGATGGCGGTCCTCGACGGCTTCGACGTGCTCCCGCTGGAGGAGGCGGCCGGGATCGCCGACATCATCTGCACCACCACCGGTCGCGCCGACACGCTCCGCGAGGCGCACCTGGCGAAGATGCGCACCGGGGCGCTGGTGGTCGCCTCGGTCGCCCAGGAGGTCGACGCCGGCGCGCTGCACCGGACCGCAGCGAAGTGGCGGACCGGGGTGGCCGGCCTGCGGGTGGCGCACCTGACGCACGAGCGCGTCATCCGGATCGCCTTGCCCGACAAGGAGTTGTCGCACCCGCACGGCGAACCGACGCCGTACGGGGCGCAGGACATCTCGTTCGCCACGCAGCTCCACACGACCTACGAGGCGCTGCGCGAGCCGGCGGCCGCGCGCCCGTCCGTCGGCGCGATGCCCGGCCAGTCCGGGAACTACGCCCTGTCGGCGATCGCCTCGGCGATGCGGCTGCGCCTACGCGGCGACAACCCGCCCCGATGACCCCTACCGATGCGGAAGAAACCATGATCCCCCAACGCACTTCGCCGCCCGCTCCCGGCCGCCTCCTGCTCATCCGGCACGCCCAGACGCAATGCACCGTCGAGGGCAGGTTCTGCGGCGCGCACGACGCGACGCTGACCGCCACCGGCGAGACCATGGCGCGGCACCTGGCCGGTCATCCCGCGCTCGACGGCATCGACCTCGTCCTGAGCAGCCCCGCCACCCGGGCCAGGGCGACCGCCGAGCGGCTGACGCGCGGCACGGGAAAGTACGAAGTGGACGATCGACTGCGCGAATTGTCCTTCGGTTCCTGGGAGAGCAAGAAACCGTCCGATCTGCACGGCGACGAGCGCTACGAATCCTGGAAGCGCAATCCGGCGCTGCACTGCCCGCCGGGCGGCGAATCCGGCCTGGAGGTGGCGGCGCGAGTGGTCGCGGCCGTCCGCGACGCACTCGAACGGAGCGGCGAGGTGGCCGTGGTGACCCACAAGGCCCCGGTCCGGCTGGCCGCCTGCTTCCTGCTGGGCATCCCGCTGTCCCGCTACCGCGACCTGGCCGCGGCACCGGTCGGCTCGGTCACCGAGCTCACCTTCGACCGGGACCACGTGCGGCTGCGCGGGCTGGGCGACGTGTCCCACCTCCCACTCGAATGGCGTAGGAATCCGGACGGATCCGGCCCGGGCCCGGCACCTTCTGGTAGTAGCTCTCCCCGTGAACACCCCGCGCCAGAACACGTCCGCTGATTCCTCCGATGCCGCGCGTGGAAAGGAGAACGACTTGACGCGCTTCGCCGAGATCGACCACATCGTGTGGGACTGGAACGGCACGCTATTCGCCGACACCGCCGCGCTGATCGACGCGACGATCGACATCTTCGCCCGGGCGGGGCTACCGGCCGTCACGCGAGCCCGGTACCAGGAGCACCACACCCAGCCCATCCCGCTGTTCTACGACCGGCTCGCCGAGCGCGATCTCAGCGACGACGAGCAGCAGTGGCTGGCCCAGGCGTTCCAGGAGACCTACGTCCGCTACCGCCAGAACGTCGGCCTGCACCCGCAGGCCCGCGACGTCCTGCGGCAGTGCGCGGACGCGGGCTTCGCCCAATCGCTGCTTTCGATGTACCCGCACGAAAAACTGCTGCCGCTGGTGGAGACCGCGGAGATCACCGCGTTCTTCCGCCGGATCGACGGGTTGCGCACCGACGAGGCCGCGAAGAAGGCCCCGCACCTCCGGCGGCACCTGGCCGAGATCGGTGCGCGCTCGGAGCGCGTGCTCCTCGTCGGCGACAGCGTGGACGACGCGCTGGCCGCGCGGGAATGCGGCGCGCACTGCGTGCTGTACCACGCGGGCCGAGACGCGCTCCACTCCCGGGAGCACTTCGAGGCGCTGGACGTGCCGATCGCCGAAAACCTGCACGACGCCGTGACCGCGCTGCTGGGCAACCGACAGCCGGACCAAGACACCGGGAGGCCGACGTGGACCACCACGACACCGTGACCGTTCCCGACTCCGGCGGCGTCGCCGGCGAGATGGCGTGGATCCAGCGGAACTCCCCGCTGCTGGACTCCTACGTCCGGGGGCTGGTCGGCGACGGTTCCTTCCAGGGCCTGCGGGTGGCGGTCGCCCTGCACCTCGACCCGAAGACGGGGTTCCTGGCGACCGTCCTGCAAGACGCCGGGGCCGAGGTCGTGGTGGGCGGCAGCAACCCGCGCACCACCCGGGAAGACGTGGTGGAGCACCTCCGGCGGCGCGGGATCGAGACCGTGGGGCGGCGCGGCGAGCCGGTCGAGGACTGGCGCGCGGGCCTGCTGTCCATCGGCGACTCGGAACCGGACCTCATCCTCGACGACGGCGTCGAACTCGTGGTGCTGATGGCGGAGCACCAGCCGGAGAAGCTCGCCAAGGTGCGGGGAATCTGCGAGAAGACCACAACCGGAACCGTGCGGATGCGCGAGCTGGCGGAGGCGGGCACCGTCCGGCTCCCGCCTTCGCTGACCGTCGACGAAGCGCGCTGCAAGCACCTCTTCGACAACCGCCACTCCACGGGCCAGACCACCCTGCTGGCGATCTCCCGGCTCACCGGGATGCTCTTGACCGGCAAGCGGATCGCGATCATCGGCTACGGCTGGGTGGGCCGGGGCCTGGCGATCTACGCCCGGGCGCTGGGCGCGGCCGTGTCGGTCATCGAGATCGATCCGGTGAGCGCGCTGGAAGCGCACATGGACGGCATGGCCGTCGGCGACCACGCCACCTGCCTGCCGGGCGCGGACCTGGTGATCACGGCCACCGGCGTGGAGCACGTGCTCGCGGGCGCGGACTTCGACCTGCTCGACGACGGGGTCGTGCTCGCCAACGCCGGGCACAGCGACTTCGAGATCGACCTGCCCGGTCTCGCCGCGGCTGGCGCGGTCGGCGAGCCGGTGTCGGAGCACCTCACCTGCTACCGGCTGGGGGCGAAGCGGATCAACGTGCTCTGCGAGGGGGCCTTGGTGAACATCAGCGGCGGGGCGGGCAACCAGATCGAGGTCATCGACCTGACGTTCGCGGTGCAGGCGCTGGGCGCGCGGCTGCTCGCCAGGGGCGAGATCCCGCCGGGGGTGCATTCGCTGCCGCCCGAAGTCGACGACGCCATCGCCCGCGCGCGCCTCGCGAGCCTCGGCATCGCGATGCCCGGCGATGCGGAGGCGGTGACGCTGCGATGACCGACACGGCGATTGCGGTCCACCCCGACTGGCGGATCGAGCAGATGCCCGCGCTGCGCGAACTGCTCGCGCTGTGGGGCGGCGTGCCGATGCACGACCGCAAGGCCCTCGTGCTGGTCGATCCCGGCGGTGCCGACCTCGTTCTCGCGAGGGCGCTGGGCGAGCTGGGCTGCGAGGTGCACCTCGCCCACCGCAGCACCGCGGCCGGCGACGACGAGAACCTGCTGGGGCAGGCCGAAGCGGAGGCGCTGCTGCGGGGGTTCGCACCGGACCTGCTGTTCGACCACGACGGCTTCCTGACCCGGATCGCGCACCGCGCCGCGCCCGACGTCACCGGTGCGCTGCTCGGGGTGGTCAACCGGACCGATTCGGCGCCGTTGGACATCCGGCTGGAAGTCCCGGTGCTCGAAGCCCACCCGCCGCGGATGTTCGCGCTGCTCCACCTCGCGGAGGCGCGGCAGCGGGCCCTGTGGCAGGTCATGGCGTGCGCCGACCTGCAGCCGGCGGGCCGGCGCGTCGCGGTGGTCGGGTTCGGCGCGGTGGGCCGCATGGTGGCGGGCTACTGCACGGCGATGGGGATGCGGGTGGTGGTCGTGGAGCCCGACCCGGTCGAAGCGCTCGGCGCCCACTTCCAGGGCCACGAGGTCCGCTCCCGTGACGCGGCGGTCACCGAATCCTCGGTGGTGATCTTCACCGGCCGCCCGTCGCTGGCGGACATCACCTCGCTGCCGGACGGTTCCCTGGCGGCGGTGGTGGATCCGCGACTCGCCGAGCAGATAGTGCACGGCCTGGACGGGGTCTGCGCGACGCGCGCGCACATCCGCCCGGGCCTCACGGAATACGAGCTGGGCAGGGGAACCCGGATCTACTTCGCGGGAGACGGCACGGGACCGCCTGGTGTCGGAGAGCAGACGACGGAGGTCACCGAACTCCAGGTCGC
Organism: Saccharopolyspora sp. NPDC045941; assembly: GCF_056431445.1. NCBI lineage: Bacteria > Bacillati > Actinomycetota > Actinomycetes > Pseudonocardiales > Pseudonocardiaceae > Saccharopolyspora > Saccharopolyspora sp. NPDC045941. The sequence continues at coordinate 323,203 of NZ_JBWKKU010000001.1, read as the reverse complement.
GCTGGCGCTCCTGGGCGCGGACCACCTCCTCGCCGAGGGGCACGACCCGGGCCGGCACGAACTGCCGCGAGCGCTGGGAGACCGCGTAGCGGCAATGAAGCTGATGAGACTAGCGGAAACGCGAAGGCTCTGAGAACGGGAAAGCGCTGCGGCGACAGGGGATTTGGTCGGTGACCGGGCGCGTGGGTCGGGGGTGTGTCGCGCCCGGTCACCGGGTGGGCCGGTGCGGGTGGGGTCGGGGAGGTCACCGCACCGGCCCGGCTCGGGTCTCGTGAGCGCTGGTTCCGGTAAGAACCGGAGTGAGCGCTCACGAGCGTTCAGGCACGGAGGTGGTGCCGCCCAGTGGGCTCGTCGGGGTCCGCAGTGGGGAATCCCGTTGGTATGCCGGGAGGTTCTCGTTCCGCTCGAGGCTCTTCCGCCACACGGGTTTCGGCTTCGATGTCCGCTATGAGGTGCCAAACCGTGTAAGCACCTTCGCCATCTCCGGCATGCTGCCCTGTTGTGCAGAACGCGATCGACCGGGCAGGAAGCTGACCGGCGAGCATCGCCAGGATCAACAGGTTGAACAGGACGAACGTGCTGAGCTGGATCCAGAACATGAAGCTGGATTCCTTCCGTGATGCGGAGGTCGGGTTTCGGGTTGTCCGACTTTGCCTAAAATCGGGAACCTCTCCGCGTCACGGAACTGTCCAATTTCAGGCAAAATCGGGAGCCCTCCTGGCCGGTCAGGGGCGGGCGGTGAAGGTGTGACAGCAGCGCATGCAGGTGTCCTCGCGTATCCAGTCCACTTCGGAGCGATCGTGCAGCTCCGCCGCGTCCGCCTCCGCCCCGCAGAACGCCACCATCCGCACACCCGATGGAAATTTCGTTGCTGCGAACGGGAAAGCGTGGCGGCCTCCCGGGACCGGGCGCCAGACGTAGGTCAAGTAGTCGCTCATCAGACACTCCCCAGCTCGCCGCTACTCTTCGTTACATTGACAACGCAGAGCGTGTCAGCGTCGCGATCAACAAGCAACATGTCTGATTGGAAAATTTTCCAATCAGCCCGTATCGGGTGATCGGATACGGTGTGCGCATGGCCAAGCGCTCTTTGCCGACAGTTCGCAAGCGCCGCCTCGCGGCCACGTTGCGGAGCCTTCGCGAGCAAGCAGGAGTGACTCCCGAGCAGGTCATGCAGGAGATGGACTGGTCGCGGTCGAAGGTGTCCAAAGTAGAGACCGCGAACATCGGCGTTTCCGTGTCGGACGTCCGCGTGCTGTGCGATCTCTACCGAGCTGAAGCCGAAGTAGCCGAGTGGCTGACACAGACAGCTCGCGACGCACGGCGGCGCGGTTGGTGGGACGCCTACGACGAGGCCATGCCCACGAGTTTCGCCGACTACGTCGAGTTGGAGTCCGAGGCGACCCACGCCCACTACTTCGAGATCGACTTGATCCCCGGCTTGCTCCAAACGGAGGACTACGCGCTCGCCCTGATGGAAACGACTGCACCTCAGGAGGACAAGCAAACCATCCAGGCGCGGACGGAACTGCGGATGCGGCGACAAGAACGCTTGCATGCCGGGGAGCTGTCGCTCTGGGCGATCATCGATGAGTCCGCTCTCCTGCGCGGCACCGGGACTCCGGCAACCCGTCGCGCCCAACTACGCCATCTTCTGGACGCGATGGACATGCCGAACATCGTCCTGCAGATCCTGCCACTGCGGGCCGGAGCGCACGCCGCCAGCGGTTCCCCGTTCGGCCAACTCCACTTTCCCGGACCGATCCCGAGCGTCGTCTTCGTCGACAACGTCGCCGGCAGCCTCTATATCGAAGAACCAGATGAGGTCGCACGGTTTAGCACCGCATTCGATCACCTTCGAGCGACAGCCCTAGATGCGAGAGAATCTCGGAAGCTGCTCAACGCAGCCTTGAGGGCGGTCGATTCGGTGAGGTGACCAATGGATGCCATCGCACGCTGGCGTACCTCCAGTCGCAGCAACGGGCAGGGCGGGATGTGCGTTGAGGTAGGCGGTGGCCCCGGCATCGTCGGGGTTCGGGACTCCAAGGACCGGGATGGGGCCGTGCTCGTGTTCCCCCGGCAGCAGTGGGTGGCGTTCATCTCAGGGTTGCGGGATCGCCGCTGGTGAATTGGACCGTCCGGGCGGTTCGTGGAGGGCTTTTCACGAATGTTGCTCGGGCCTGGGCCTGGCTCTTGCACTCTCTGCGTTCGTGATCACACCACAGCGTGAGCAGTAATGATCACGAACGTGGAGGGGAGCTGCGTTGACCACGGGGATGGAAGGCTTCGCCGCAGGCGCGAGCGCGCTGATGGGCCAGGCCCAAGGCCTGTGCGCAGCAGTCGACAACGGCCAGCTCGTGATGGACCCGGAAGCGGCCGAGGCGGTTGCCAAGGTCTACGAGGAGAAGGCCGGGTTACTCAGAGAAAAGCGGTTGGACACCGACCGCCTTATCGCCAAGGGCGCGTTTGGAAACTGCTTCATCGGCCGCGACATGGACAAGAAGTTTGAGGACAAGGTCAACGCACCCGAGGTTGGTCTTGTCGCCGTCATGACGAAGATGGAGCAGATCCTGCGGAACATGGCGCAGGCCTACCGGGACTCTGCTCGGGACATGCAGAACACGGACGACGAGCACGCTCGCAACTTGGGACGAAACATCTGATCTGATGGTGGGTATGCGTACGACACGAATCGTGACAGCAACAGCCGGTGCCGCAACGGCCCTGATCCTGGCTGGTTGCTCTGATGGCGGCGGTGACGCCACGCCGACGAACCAACCCGAGTCTAAGAACGTTCTCGCAAGTGTGGACCCGTGCACGGTACTGACCACTAACGATCTCCAGGCGTTCGGCGTGGATGAAGCAGGCAAGCCTGTCGATCAAGGGGTCGGTGAACAGGGCTGCAGGTACAGCGCAGACGACTTTGCGTTCACGCTCTACAAGGGCGAGAAGGACAGCCTCTCGTACTGGGAGGGGCAGCGCAGCAAATTCGGGGTGTTCGAGCCCAACCAGGTCGGTTCGCGCCAAGGCATCAAGCAGGTCACCAAGGGCTCTGTCGGTCAGGGTATCTGCAATCAGGTGATCGAGGTCGGAAGCGGCTCCGTGACTGTTCAGGTCGGTTACAACGCCGACAAGATCAAGAGTGACGACGCAACGTGTGCGAAGGCGTTGGAGATCGCGCAGGTTGTTGAGCCGAAGTTGCCGAAGTAGGGCCTGTCGAGGGGGAACGACATGGGGAACTGGTTCACCGATGGAGCCAGGGAGTTAGGGGGCTCCGCCTCCGATCTGTGGGCCGGTATGACCGGTGGCGAGACGCGGGCTCAGGAACAGCAGCGGATGCGCCAGCAGCTCTCGACGGCCGTTGGGCAGAAGCAACGTGCGGACCTGGCTCAGCAGCAGCAGGGCCTACTGATCCAGGGCAACGACCCGGCGTCGATCAGTCAGCACGACAACTGGAACGACTGGGATCAGGCGCGGCTGGCCAACCAGCTCAAGCCGTCGTTGCAGACCGACCAGATCAATGCGTCCGGTCGTGCCTGGGTGACGCTCGGCGAGCAGATCGCCGAGATCTTCGCTGACCTGGACTCCCGGGCCCGCCAGGCCGCTGGTGACGGGATGCAGGGCAAGGCCGCCGAGGCCGGGCTGAACGCGGCGAAGCCGTTGCAGGACTGGGGGCAGCAGTTCGGCGACTCCGTGCGGGGGACCGGTCTGAAGATCCAGGAGGCCGGGGTCGCCGCCGGGCAGACCAAGGCGCAGTTGCAGCCTCCCGACGACTACAACGGCACCCGCACCGCGATCGGGACCATGATCACTCCGGCGGGCGGCATCATGGACGCCGGTGCTCAGATGCGCGAGCGCGAGGAAGCCAACAAGCAGGCCCGGCAGATCGTGCAGAACGTCTACACGCCCGGCTACACCGCCGTGGACTCAAGCACCCCGACGTTCGCGCCGCCGGTCGACCCGCTGAACCCTCCCCCGCCGCCCGACCAGGGTCGCGACACCCAAGGCATCTCCAGCAACACCCCGACCAGCACCGGCCGCACCAGCACGGGAATCGGCCACACACCGAACATCCCGAACGGCCCTGGGCCGTCCAACATGGACGCGCGCAGCATCGGCGACGGCTACCGCCCGCCCGCGCAAAGCGGCTCCCAGTGGGCGAATCCCCCCGCCCCGGCGATGCCCGGCCCCGGCCTGGCACCCACTCCGCCCGGTGCCCAACCGCCCGGTGGCGGTTTCATCGGCGCCATGCCGCCCGGCGGTGGCGGCGCAGGCGGGCCCGGCCTGGGCGCTCGCGGTGCCGGTGGCGTGGGCGGTCGCGGCGCAGGCGGCTTGGGTGCAGGCGGCGGTGTCGGTGGCCCCGGTTTGGGTGCCGGCGGCCGGGCCGGTGTCGGCGGGCTCGGTGTCGGAGCCGGAGCGGGCGCGACCGGTGCCGCCGGTGCGGCGGGTGCTCGCGGCGCGGCCGGTGGCGGCATGGGCGCGGGTGCCGGTCAACGCGGCAAGGGCAGCGAAGACCAGGAACACGAGCGGCCGAGCTGGCTCGAAGAACAAGACGACATCTGGCTCGACGACATGCCGAGGACAGCGCCGCCAGTCTTCGGCGAATAACACTGGGGGGTAACGCGTGTCAGAGCGATGGCTGCTGCCACCGCTGTGGTTCGACCTGTGCTGGGAAATCGGGAGATTCGACGAATACCCGTTCCCGATCGCGGTGCGCTCACACGGCGCGACGCTCGAAGAGCGCGCCGTGCTCCGCCAACGGGCGCTGCCCGAGCTGCAGGCCGCCGGCCTGCTCGCCGGCGAGGGCCTCGCCCCGCGCTTCGCTCAGGTGCTCGCCCAGCTCGCCAAGCCGGGCCTGTGGATCGAAGGGCTCTGGATGCCCGACGACACCACCGAATCCCCGGCCCGGTTGCTGGCAGTGGCCACCGAAGAAGGCGCGGTGCTGCTCGTCCAAGAGCCGGGCGAAACCGAGCAACACGGCGGTGACCTGCGAATCTCCGTGCATCCGAGGACCACTGTCGGCGCCGCGGCGGTCCAGGGCATGCCGCCGTCACCGCCCGGAAAACGCCCGCGCTTGGCTGTCCCGGTCGCAGATCTCGCGCCGCGCGACAACGCCGACGAAAGCTTCGAGAACGTCGACATGATGCAGTCCGCCGGTCCGAAGCGAGCCGCCCCGGCGGCCACGACGCTGCGCGCGATGACCGAAGAAAACCACCTCCGGGACGGCCAGTTCACCGCGAACCTTCGCGACCGGCTGGGCCGCACGCACCGATCCCAAGTGCTGAAGTGGTTCGACGCCTTCGAACCGGACGGCCGCTACGGCCTGACCCAACAACACCGCCCCGGCGTCGGCCCAGAACTCGTCCTCGCTCCACTGGGCCCGGCAGAACTCGGCGCGACCCTGGAAAACCGGATCGCCGAAGTCCGCGCCGTCGGTTGAAAGGCGCCTCCAGTCCTCGTGAGTGGTTGTTCCGGTAAGAACCGGAACAACCACTCACGAGCAATCTGATCACTTCAAACCGTCTGCGGGAATCCGCACTCGACCGGGAAGTACGTCGACACCTCGATTCTCGCCGGGTCCTCGAGCAATTCCTGCCGGAGCCGCTGCAGGCAGGCCGACGGTTCGCCACCCAGCGCCCGGCTCAATTCCTCGAACACCTGCAGCGCCCGGGGCAACGCGCCCGACCGGTGGAGCGCGATCATCAGCAACGCGCAGGTGTTCTCGTCGGCCGGGTGCGCCGCCACCAGCTTGCGCAGCTCCGGGATCAGCGCCGCGTGCCTGCCCAAGTGGAGGTCGGCGACGATCCGCTGTTCCAGCACGCGGGCGCGGGCATCTTCGATGGTCCTGGCGGCCGCCGCCAGGACCCGGCCCATCGGCACGTCCACCAGGACCGGCCCGCGCCACAGGTCCAGCGCCTGGCCCAGGTACCTCGAAGCGCTCGCCGCATCGCACTTCTCCAGGGCGGCGCTGCCGTTCGCGGCCAGCCGGTCGAACTCGGCGAGGTCGAACGAACGCGGCGCCGCCACGAGCTGGTAGCCGTTGTAGCTGCGCGCTAGCAGCTCCTTGGCCGTCCGATTGCTGCCGGCCGGGAGCGAACCCTCGATCCGCCGCCGCAGCTGCAAGACGTACGTCTGCAGCGTGGTCTGGCCGCTGCGGGGCACCGCATCTCCCCAGATCTCCGACATCAGGGTCGACGCGGAAACCGCGCGCCCGCACCGCAGCGCCAGCAGGGCGAGCACCTGCCGCGGCTTCCCGGCGGTCGGCACGATCGAACAGTTCCGCAGCCGGACCGAAACCGGCCCCAGCACGTTGATTTCCAGTAACGGCATGCCCAGCAACCATCCGCTTAGGAGTTGGACGAAGTTGTCAGCCGGGACGGGTGATCGCAGCACCGATCACGCCCGCAGCGCGCGGCACGTCCCGTAGTCCCCAGTCCTCCGCCCAGGCAGGATCAGCCCTGGCTCCGAGAGGGACCGGGTGCAGCCGCGACGAAGTGCGTCACCAGGACGCGGGTTCGCCGGGCACCGCGGCCGCCCGCTCGCGGCCGCGCCGATTCGCCGATGCCGTTCGCGTCAGGGTCTGCCGTGCACATCCGGGCCGGAGCGGAGCACATCGCCACCGCCGGGCGCACCCGGTGAAATCCCCCAGCAGATCACAACTCCCATGCCAAAGCCCTCCCGCTCATCCCCAGGGAAAACCCGCGTTACCGATCACCATACCCGGCAAATCGCCTGGGCGTCGCCGAAAAATCGCACCGGTGCGCGATCAGGCCGGTTTCGCGGCGGTCAGCACCAGCACGAGCGGGCGCCCCACCAGCCACGACGCCCACGGAACCTCGTCGACCATCTGCTCGTCGCCGGAAAGCTCGTGCCGCTGGAGGTCCGCGAAACCGGCGCCCGCGACCCAGCCCGCATAATCGTCCACTGTGTACGGGTAGGCGACCATCTTGAATACCTCGCCGGCGTCCTCGAACTGCGCCGACATCCCGGTCGCCGCCATCTCGGGGTGGAAGACGGAGAACACCAGCCGCCCACCCGGACGCAGCACCCGGTGGAATTCGGCGACCGCCCGCGCCGGCTCCTCCAGGTGCTCACCCAGCAGGGCGCACAACACCGCGTCGAACTCGGCGTCCCCGAATGGCAGCGCCTCCTGCAGGTCACCCTCGAAGAGCGGGACGCCCGGATGGCTGTGCCGGGCCACGTCGAGCATCCCGGCCGAGAAGTCGACACCCTGCGGCTCCGCGCCCGCGGCGAGCATCGCGCCGAGGTTGCGCCCGGTTCCGCAGCCCGCGTCCAGGATCCGCTCCCCCGGCTTCGGCGCCAGCAATCCGACGCTGTGCCGGGAGTCCAGCGACACCACCGGATTCGGCGTCCGTTCGTACGTGCTCGCCCATCGGTCGTACCCGGCTTTGGTCGTTATCTCGTGCATCTGCATCCTGGACCGCCCGAAGGTAATGTGAAACAGTCAGCGGGGGAACGTGATCGAGCTGGGGGGCGAAGCGCACGAACCGCCGAAAACCCGTGGCACCCGGTTGAAAACGTTGCACCGCGATGACTGTCGGCCGATTGCGCGAACCGAGCCGGTCACGCGCAATCGCAGCCTACCGGCCGGGGCATTCGGTGGGCAACCGAACGGGTTGCCGCGATCGGCACCCGCGTCCGCTCGACGCAATCCGGGGAAATCCCGGAACTACCAGGAGGCCAGCAGGAAATGCCGGAAACATCGTTAAGGGTTCTCGTCATCGGCGGCGGCATCGGCGGCCTCTGCCTGGCACAGGGATTGCGCAAGGCCGGGGTGGACGTCGCGGTCTACGAACGGGATCGCACCCGGACCGATCGCCTGGAGGGCTACCGAATCCACATCGACCCGCACGGGGCGAAGGCGCTGCACGCCTGCCTGCCGCCGGAGACCTGGGAGACGTTCGTTCGCAGCACGGTGGACCTGGGCAGTTTCCGGTTCCTCACCGAGGATCTGCAAGAACTGATGGTGATGGAGCAGGACGCCCGCGGCGGCGCGGGTTCCGGGCCGACCGAGCGCTCCCACGCGATCGACCGGGTGACCCTGCGCGAGGTGCTGCTCGCCGACCTCGACGAGGTCCTGCACTACGACAAGAAGTTCGAGCGCTACGAGCGCAGCCCGGACGGCGAGATCACCGCGCACTTCGCCGACGGCACGACCGCCGCCGGCGACGTCCTGGTCGGCGCGGACGGGGTCAACTCCCCGGTGCGCAAACAGTACCTGCCGAACGTGGAGCGGGTGGACACCGATGCCTACGGCATCGGGCTGAAACTCCCGCTCACCGAAGAGGTTCGCGCCTGGCTGCAGCCGCCGCTGTCCACCGGGCGGAGCATGATCACGGCGCCGGCGCCGTTCTTCCTGTCCATCTCGGTCTTCGACCGCACGGCCGCGATGGACGACATTCCCGAGACGCGCGGCGACGACGCCTACGTGGGCAGCGCCTTCGTGATCCGCCGAAGCGCGTGCCCGGCCAACATCGAGGCCCTCGACGGGCCCGAGCTGAAGGGCCTGATCGAACGGCTCGTCGGCGGCTGGCACCCGCAACTGCGCAGGCTGATCGCCGAATCCGACCCGGAGAGCGCGCTTCTGGTGCCGTACAAGACATCGGTGCCGGTCAAGCCGTGGGAGACCACCAACATCACGCTGCTCGGCGACGCGGTGCACAGCATGTCGCCGGTCGGCGGCATGGGCGGCAACACCGCGTTGCGCGACGCGGATCTGCTGTGTCGCCAGCTCGTTTCGGCGCGCGACGGCAACGTGGCGACCACCGAGGCGATCCGGGTCTTCGAGGCCGGGATGGTCGAATACGGCTTCGCCGCCGTCCGGAAGGCGCTGCAGTACCAGAAGCAGGGCTTGCAGAGCAACAAGGTCGCGGTGTCGCTGTCGCGGGTCTTCTTCCGCGCCATGAACGGAATGATGCAGCGGAAGCGGCAGCCGGGGCGGGAACCCGCCAGGTCGGGCGCCGGGAGGTGACCTCGGTCCCCGGGAGCGGCGATTCCCGCCGTTCCCGGGAGCACCGCCGATTTCGCGCGAAATCGCCCGCCCCGACTGGTGGCGGGCGAGGCGCTAATGCCAGCCCGCCTCGTAGAAATCTCCTGGTGTACGGCCGGAACCGATCATCACCTGGAGCAGGCTGGTGAGGCCCGTTCCTTCGATTCCGAGCAGGCGGTTGGTCTGCGGCACGTGGTAGCCGAGGCTCGCGTGGCAGCGCAGTCCGAGCGCCGCCGCGGACAGGTAGAGCCGCTGCGTCAGGATTCCGGCTTCCATGTTCTGCATCCGGTACCAGCGGTCGCCGTGCGTGCGGAAGCCGCTCTCGTATTCGCCCACCGGGTAGATGCACAGGTTCGTGTGGGTGAGGTTGAAGAGCTTGATCAGCAACGCCTCCTGGAGTTCGCCGCCCATTCCGGGTGCTGCGCGCACGAGTTCCAGGTCGGCCTGCTCCGGCCGGTAGCGGTAGACACCGGGCTCCAGGTCGGAAACCCGGTTCACCGCGCAGAAGAGTGCGGTGTGCCGGACCGCGGGTGACGGCCCGTCGAGATCGTTCAGGTAGCCCTCGGCCGCCGCCGCGAGCAGCGCCGCGAGCGCGTCCTGGCCCAGGTCGGACGGGGTGAAGTAGCCCATCGAGGAACGCCGGACCCGCAACCCGCCGAGCGGGTCGACCCGGCGGCCGGGCAGTGCCACCGTTCCCCCGCCGGGCACGGCCGAGGCGCTGATCTCCGGTTTGGCGCCCGCCGCCGACCGCTCCGCGGTGCGCCTGGACGCCTGGTGCACCTCGGCTTGCAGCGGCAAGGCCGCGATCGACCAGTCCCGCTCCGTCACCGAACCCGAGCCGGTGCGGGGGAGTTCCGCGCCCTCGACGGGTCGCGATCCGCCCGGGGTCCGCTCGACGGGGCCGAGAGCGATCGCGGCGTAGACGCTTTCCCTCATCGGGTCGAGCCGGAGCAGGCCGTCCAGGGTGTCGTCGGCGAACTGGTAGCGCACCCGCGCCTCAGCCCGGTCGCGCGCGGCGACGGCGAGGATCTGTCCGATGAGGACGCCGATGTCCAGGCCGCACAGCCGGTACGTCACGTCGCCGTACTTGAACGCGTTCTTCCAGAAGAACGCGGTCGTCAGCAGCGTCAACTCCGAGCGCTCGCCGCCGAGTCCGGCGGCCAGTTCGGGCGTCCAGTCGCCGTCCCGCAACGTCACCAGCGAGTGGTGCGCGGCGTCGTAGTGGTAGGCGCCCGGTGGTATGCCGCTGCCGGGGCCGGCCACCACGTACAGCTCGGCGGGGAACCGCGAACCGCCGGACGGCACCGGCCGCAACGCGTTCCTGGCGAGCTTCGCGCCACCGCCGGGCTCCGCTCCCCTGGTGCCGATCAACCGGCGCAGGGCGTCGGCCGTCGTCCACCGGTAGCGGGTCACCCCGTAGCAGTCCAGCAGGAGTTGCCCGAGCCGATCGGTGGGCGACGCACCGGCGCTCCGGTAGCCCAGCGGAATCCGCGGCTTGTCCCGGTAGACCTTGAACTGGGTCGGCGAATCGCCCCAGTCGATCTCCTCGGGAATCGGCATGCCCTCGGCCAGCGCCAGGTACTTGCGTGCGCTCGCGGCCGACTGCTCGGTGTTCAACTCGCACTCCCGGTGATCTCGGAAACAGCCCGCCACAGCAGGTACATCAGGTAGGACTCCTCCGGGAGCGTGACCCCCAGCCGGTTGTTGTGCATGTGCGAGCAGAACAGCAGCACGCTGGCGAGTTCGGCCTCCCGGTGCCGCTGCGGAGGCATCAGCACCTCCTGCACGGCGAACCGGCCGCCCTCGCGGAGCAGCCTCAGCTCGTCGCGCAGGGTCGTGGTCGCGCCGGCCCACCGCGCCACCGCGGCTCCAGCACGCTCGGTGGCACCGGATTCGACCGCCCGGACCAGCCCTTCGACGACGCCGAGCAGCCGGGGCCGCTGACGCTGGTACTTCGCCTCGAAGTGGGTCTCGGCGGCATCCGGATCGCCGAACACCAGCCGTCGCCCCCACTCGCGGTGACCGGTGCCGAGGTAGTCGGCCAGGCCGTCGGAGCCACCTGCCGCCGTCATCGCGCAGACCAGCATCATCGCCAGCGCCTGCCCGGTGCGCTGGTCGCCGGTCGGGCCCTGCGCCAGCAGGTCGGCCACCAGCTCGCTGGACTCGGCGAAGTGCCGTTCGACGACGCCCATGGCCTCCGGAGTGCCGCCGTAGCGCGCGTATTCCGGTTCGTAGGGCACGTGCCGCACGGTGTTGTTCGGCTGCAGCGGTTCGGTCTCGTGCTGGCCCCGCTCGATCCCCACCAGCGGATCGGCCACCTCGCGGTAGTCCTGCTCGGCGACGGTCGCGCGGGACGGGCGGTCGCGGAGGAACTCTCCCACCCGCCGGTCGAGGAGTTCGAGCAACTTGTCCGCGTCGCCGGGCGAACGCGGCTTCAGCCGCAGCCGCAGGTGCGGGCCGCCCTGCCAGTGCCGTACGAAGAAGTGCCCGTCGAGTCTACCGCCCAGCTCGGCCACCAGCGGCCGGACCGCGCCGGTGACGACCGCGTCCAGCGGATCGTGGTAGTGGAGGTGCACGCTGACCCACTGCGTTTCAGCCATCGCGTCCTGCCTGCGTCAGCTCGACCACCAGCTCCGTGGCGCGAGCGCCGTCCGCCTCGCCGGGGACCAGCTCCTGCGGTCCCGGCAGCATCTCCTCGAAGACCAGCAGCTGGTCGGTGCTCGCGGCGACCTCCTCGAAGACGTGGCCGAACAGTTCGCTGCCGAAGTCCAGGTACACGGGCTTGCGCGTCTTGTCGAACAGACCGTCCACACGGGACCGCTGCGAGGCGTTGCCGTGCCCGGCGACGGCGCGGACGAAGCACTGTTGCGGGATCCGGTGGCGGCGCCGCCAGCGGTTCACCTCGATCAGGTGCTCCAGCGCCGAGCCGCCGGAGGCGCGCCTGGGCAGCAGCCCGCTGGGCACCACCCACGCCGCGCGGTTGAGCACCAGATCGCCCAGCGCCAGGCGCGGGTACCGGCGGACGCCGTCCACCTCGCCAACCGGGGCGGCGGTGGACAGCTGCTTGATGAACTCGAAGCGCGGCACGGCCTGGCCGAACATCTGGATGAGGAACCGGTACGCGGGCGGCAGCAGGAACTCGACCATCACGCCCAGGTGCACGGGCATGATCTCCACGCCGTGGCCCTTCGAGACCAGCCGCAGCACCCCGGCGCCGGGGTCGTGCACGACCAGGAGGTCGCTGAGCGCCAGCCGCCGGTCCGGCGGCCGGTCGCTGGTGCTCGCCGGGTAGCTGATCTCGAAGTGGGTCAGCGGGTGCTTGAGGTTGAGGTTCGATCCGACGGTCCCGGTGATCTCGGCGTACCGCACTGGCGCGGTGGCGGCCTCGGGCGGGGCGAAGGTCCCGCCGCCGGTGCGCTGCCCGAGCCGGAGCAGGCGGGCCCGGCTGCGGCCGAATCCGGTCATCAGCTCGTTCAGCACGGCGCGCGGCCGGTCCCCGGCGATCGGCTGCAGGTAGCAGGCGACCGATTCGATCGGCGACACGAATTCCGGTACCGCGTCGAGGAATTCGCCGATGGCCCGCGCCGAGAGGGTTCGGACACCGGCATCGTCGACCGGCGCTTCGGCAACCGCGGCGACCAGCCGCTGCTGCAGGGCGGCCAGCCGATCCAGCCGCTCCAGCCCGATCCGCGGGACCGGGAACGCCCGCTCGTAGCAGGTCGCCAGGTCCGCCCCGCTGACCCGGCTGCCGGTGTCCGCCGGATTGCCCGTCGCCCGGCCGAAGTCGCGGTAGAAGTCGAGGAACGGAACCTGGGCGCCGGCGCCGTAGCGGTCGGCGAAGAACGCCTCGGCGGCGATGCGGCCGGGCAGGAACCGGTCGTACAGCCCGGCCATCCGCCGCACGAGTTCGAGCCGGTCGAACAGCCCGCACCAGGATTCCAGCCGGCCGGTCATCGCGCCGGTGATCAACACATCCTCGTAGAACGCCTGCTTCGGGAACTCCGCGCCCGTGTCGTCCCAGCCGAGCCGGGCGTAGACCTGCCGGAGCCGATCGGTGACCACAGCCGACTGCTCGAATCGGTTCTCGGGAGCGTCGAGCCGCCCGTAGGTCTCCAGATCGTCCCGCAACGCCAGCAGGGTGGCCCGGGCGTCGGCGACGCGGTCGCCGGGGAAGCCCGCCAGTTCGGCGGCGAGCCTGCCGAGGTGGTCGGTCTCGTTGTCCGGTATCCCGAAACCGATCTCGACCAGGCCGATGTCGATGAGCTGATCGAGGAATCCCGCGATCTGCGCGCTGCGGTCTTCCCGGTCCAGCCCGGCCAGCGCGCCCACCACGCCTCGGTAGGTCCGGTCGGTGCCGTGCCGGATCTCCCGCAGGAAGCGTTGCAGCGTTGGGGTGTTCGCCAGTTCCAGCACGGCTTCGCCGTCCTTGCGGCCGAGGAACCGAAGCACCTCGCCGTCCTCGACCACGCTGGTGTTCACCGCCAGCAGCAGGTGCGGACGGATCTCCGGCCAGCCCGCCAAGGCGCGCGGGATCTGCTGCTGGGTGAAGGCGTTCAGCTCGACGACGCTGCGGCGCGAGCCGCCCGCGTAGTGCAGCTGCGGGCCGTCGTCGATCCAACGGCCTTCCGCGAAGCCGGTGAACGTGCTGTACGGGCTGGTCTTGGCCGCGGTGCGCGAGAGGTACTTGGCGAGCTTGCGCTCCAGCTTGCGATCCGGCTGATCCGGCGACGCCTTGCGGAGGCTGAGGTAGAGATCCGGGCTGGCCAGCACCAGGCCGCGTTGGAACGCCGGGTCGGCGGCCAGCTCGTGCACGGCGTGCCGCTGCCGCGCCACTTCCGCGGGCAGATCCGCTTCGGCGGCGGCGATCAGCGCGCCACGCTCTTGGACGCGGCGCTGCCAGCCGGTGAGCGCCTCGGCCAGCTCCGCGGGCAGCTCGGCGAGCAGTTCGTCGTCGACGCCGGAACGGGGCTGCCTGCCTTGGTACACGTCACGACGCAGATTGATGAGCCGCCTCCGCAGGCCGGTGTCGGTGGTGCGGCCGACGACGTCGTGCAGCGCGTCTGAAAGCGCGTCGCCGCGCTCTGAAAGCCATTGCTCCGCATCGAGGATCTGCTCGACGAGTTCGGCGGTGCGCTCGGTGCGCAGCCGTCGGAGGAAGGCCAGCGGCATTCCGGCGACGCGCACCGCGAAGGCCGGTTCGACGCGGTATGTCATCGGCTCCCGTCCCACCTCAGAAGACGACCGGGAGCCCGAGCTGGACCCCTGGCCGGTTGTGCGCGATCGCGATCTGGAAGAACGGGGTCAGCTTCGCCTCGTCCAGCCGCAGGATCGACTCGACACCGGCCGCGTCATATCCATTGTGGACGCGGGCGGCCAGGCCGTGCGCGGCGCTGAGCACGCAGAGCCGCTGCGCGACGATCCCGGCTTCGAGGTTGATCAGCCGGTAGGCGCGATTGCCGAAGGTGCGGCTGGCCTCGGCGTGGTCCGCGGCCAGGTACAGGACCGCGTTGGACGCGCACAGGTTCAGGTTCGGCACCGGCAGGGTGCCCTGCAGCGGCCGGGAGAAGTCGCCTTCGGCGACCAGGTGCAGGCCCGCGTGCCCCCGGCAGAACCGGTAGACGCCCTTCGCCAGCCCGGCCACGTCCAGCGCCACGACGTGCAGGCTCACCCCCGGCCCGGCCACCCCGTCTCGCAGATCGCTGCGGTACGGATCGGTCGCGTACCGCACGATCTCCCAGAGATCGGCCAGCGGCAGCGACTTGGCGATCGGGTTGAACAGCACGTTGCCGGAGTTGCGCGCCCGCAACGTCGCGCCGAGGCCGATCGGTTCGCGCCGCGCGGGCGGCATCGGCAGCGTCGGCGTCTCGCCGCTGTCGCAGCGGCAGCCGGGAGCCGACACCGGGAGCTGGCGGGCGCCCTCAGCCGCGTCGTCCAGCAGGGAGTTCTCGGCGATCGAGGTGAACAGCGCATCGTGCGGGTGCACGTCCCCCTCGGGCCGGACGTAGCGGTGCGAAACCGGCGGGACCGGAGTTTCCGGCGCCGGTTCGGCGGCCGATCCGTCCCGGCGCAGCGGCAGCGCCGCGAACAGGTGCTCCTCGGAATCCACCAGGCCGAGCAGCCGACCGGCGCGCCGGTCGGCGAACTGGAAGCCGACCTCGCCGCGCAGCCCCAGCGCGCCGGCGACCATCAGCAGGTTCCCTGCCGCCATGCCCGCTTCCTGGGCGCACAGGCGGTAGGAGTAGCCGCGGTACTTGAAGGCGTTCTTCCAGAACAGCGACGACAGCAGCAGCACGCTGTGCACGTCGTCGACGTCCGCGCCCAGCAACTGGCCCAGCTCGGCGCGGAAGTCGCCTTCCCGGATCAGCGCCAGGCCGTGGTGCAGGGTGTCGTAGTGGTAGATCCCCGCCGGGGCCTCGCCGGTGCGGGGCACCCACAGGTAGAGCTCGGTCGGGAAGTAGCACCGGGCCGACGGAACCATCCGGTGGTACGGCCAGACCGCGCCCGGACCCTCGTCCCAGCGGGAGAATCCGTAGCCGTAGTAGAGCAATGCCGACAGCAGCTGCGCCGGCTCGCGCAGAACCGGCTCGGGCGCGGTGAAATCGGCGAAGGCGCTGCGCGCGTCGCCGATCTCCAGCGGCAGCGCGCCGGGCAGCCGGTGCCGCGGCACGTCGCGGTAGATCTTGAACGGCAGCGGATCGGCGCCGATCGGCTCCTCGCCGAGCACCTGCGCGAAGAGTTCCTCGGCCTCGTGCACCGTGCGGCGCAGGTAGTGCTCGCCGATGTCCAGGTCCCAGTTGCCCATTGAACCTCCAGCGCCCGCGTCACGGGAAGGGATGCGGGTGCGGGTTGATGTCGGCGTCGGTCAGCGGCCGGTCCCGGTAGCCGAGCTCGTGCGGAATCCGGTGCAGGCGCTCGAAACCCCGGTCGCGGCGCCGCATGTGCCCGAAGGTCATCGGCAGGCAGCCGGGGATGATCACCTTGACGCAGGCGAAGTCGCCCGCCCGGTGCTCCGGTGTGGTCTGGTCGACCACGACGACGTCCAGCCCGGTTCGCACGTACTGCTGCAGCGTCTCGGTCAGGTCGTCGCGCAGGTCCGCGTTCTTCGGCTTCTGGTAGTAGTCCTTGAACGCCTCGGCGAAGGTCTGCCGGACCGGCGAGCCGTTCAGCAGGAAGTCGAACCGGTCGAAGACCTCCGGCGCGCCGTTGAGCGCGGCGTGGTCCTCCATCGACACCACCGCGTAGGGATCGGCCAGCATCTCCTCCACCCGCGGCCGGTTCTGCCGGTGGAACTCCGCCGGCCTGCTCACCAGCGGCCCCAGCTCCATCAACGCGCTGATCAGCGCCTTCTCCGGGTTCAGGTTCGAGCCGGAGGCGCACAGCACCTTGGGCATGTCGGGCATGCCCCGACGGTCCACCGCCAGCACCCAGAAGCACGGCACGCCCTGCTCCATGGTGATGTTGAAGACCTCGATCGAGTAGCCGGAGAAGCTCTCGATGTGCTCGATGATCAGCGGCACCTCGGGGTTCGGCGCGGATCGCGGGTCGATCCTCGGCACCGACAGCTGCGCGTACCAGGTCATCAGGAACGCGTCCCGCTCGGCGACCTCCAGGATGCCGTGCAGGATCGCCTCCTCCAGGCAGCCGCCCAGGGCGCAGCCGTTGGAGATCTCGTAGACGAACGGGTGGTCCCGGGTGTTGCGGTAGACGGTGCCGTAGTAGGCGTAGTTCTCCGGCACCAGGATCGGCCGCTGCCGGGCGAAGGAGTAGCCCCACACCCAGTTGAAGGTCAGGTCGTCGTGGTAGCGCGGGTACGGGAAGCCCGGCCGGCTGTAGAGCTCGTCGGTGTGCAGGCCCAGCGTGGTGGGGTCCAGCGCGTCCGGCCCCAGCTCGCGGTAGCTCGCGCGGACCGCCGTCCGCTTGCCGCCTGGCTCGATACCGCCGTAGCGCTCGATGCCCTCGGCGATGGCGGTCAGCTGGCTGGCGGAGAAGTCGAGCTGGTGCCCGTAGCCGACCTCGGTGCGGGTGGTGGCCCGCAACCCCATCGGCGCGCTCGAACTCGGGAAGACGCTCCGGCCTTCCTTGTAGACGGCGCGCAGCAGCCCGGCCTCGGAGTCGACGTAGACATCGCGCAGCCGACCCTGCTCTCCCGCCAGGGAGCGGACCCGGTAGCCGTCGACGGAGGCCTTCAGCCGGTGCTGCAGCTCGATCTCCGCGCCCTCCCTCGTGTCCAGCGGCAGCCGGCCGCACCGGTCGCACAGCGGATCGGGCAGCCAGCGGTGCGTGCTGGTGCGCAGGTCGTCCAGGGAAAGCCGGATGAGTTTGCCGCGAGTGCTCGGCGTCGCCGGGTCGGCGGCGAACCGGTCGACCTCCCGCGCGATCAACGCGCTGAGCAGGTCCACGGCGAATCCGGTCAGCCACTGCCCGCCGATCGACGCCATCCGCTCGGGGTGCGCTTCCAGCACCTTGGCGTAGTCGGTGCCGTCGTTGCGGGCGCGCAGGCGGCGTTGCTCCACGCACTCCAGGCAGCCCTCGTCCAGAGTGGACAGCAACGGCCCGATGAGCGCCGCACCAGGCGTGACGTACGCCGGCAGCAGCGGCATCCCGCTGGCACGGGACCGGTCGCTCCACCGCCGGTGCCGCTGCCGGTCCCAGCCGTCCTCGACCAGCAGCACGATGTCCACTTCGGATTCCGTCTCGGCGTCCACCACCGCGTACCGCCGGGACACCTCGCGCCACGTCGCGGCGCGGAGCGCGCCCTCGCCCGCGATGCCGACCCGGATGGTCGCGCCCATTGCCTTGTGCACGTCTTCGGCCACTAGTTCTCTTCCCCGAGCACGACGTTGACGATGTAGGGCAGCACCCGGTTCAGCGCCGGGTCGTGGTCCAGCGGCACCGCGACGGGCCGGTGCCCGGCGACGCCCAGGCGGCTCAGCAGGAGCTCCTGGACCTCGGGCCAGCCGTCCGGCTGCGCTGCGGCGGCGATGGCCGCCCGCGGGCCGCGCAGCTCCGGCGGCAGCTCGGGCAGGTGCGCGGTCGGGACGGCCGCGTAACCTGGCCACTCGCCGGCCTGCGCCTGGTGGTGCCGCAGCGCCTGCTCCAACACCTCTTCGAGCGCCTGCCCGATGTCGAATCCCGAAGCGCAGCCGACGGTTTCCGCGCCGACGCAAGCCACGAAGGTCGGCACGCCGAGCGAGCCGGTGATGTCGTGGATCGCGACCTCGACGCCGACGATGTCGAGCATCTTCCAGTAGCGTTCCGCGCGCTCGGTGCGCGGCGCGGCGGCGGGGTCGACGGCCGGGCGCACCGACTCGGCGACTTCCGCGACGGTGATCCGGTCGGCCAGCGCCAGCAGGCCGCGGCCGACGGCCTCGGCCCAGGTGGAGCCGGAGGCGAGGCCGGGCAGGTCCGCCGCGTGCGGCAGCACCCCGCGCAGCGCGGGGAAGACGTCGGCAGCGGGCAGCGAACGGGCCGCGCCGCTGATCAGGTCCAGGCCCCAGGTGCGCGGCTCATCCGATCCGCTCAACCGGCGCCGGTCGACCGCGCTGGCCGCGTAGAGCTCGCAGGCGCGGCGGGTAGCGCGCTCGCGGGCTTCGGTGAAGTCGGTGGCCACCTCGACGGCCGCCGCGCTCTCCCGCTCGAAGTCCGGCAGCAGCAGCACGTTCGCGTACTCGGCGCGCGACACCTTCAACGGCAGCTGCCCGAAGTCGCCCTCGTCCAGGCTGGCCAGCAGGCCGGTCGACGGCTCGAAGCAGGCGGCCGCGGCGGCTGAAAACTCCTCTCCGGTGATCTCCGGCCCGGCCGCGAGATCGCGCACTGCGGCCATGAATTCCGCTTCACCACGCGGCTCCGGGTCCCCGTGCGCGGTGCACAGCGGGTGCCGGGTGACCGGGTGGTTCGAGCTCTGCAGGGTCTCCAGGTCCAGCCGCACCAGCGCGCCCGCCGTCTCCACCGGCCCGGCGTCGGTGCGGTGCTTGAACACCTCGAACGACAGCTGGTTGGCCACGATCGCGGCGGTCGGCCCGGCCAGGAACTCGCTGGGCGTCGCGTCGGGCCGGTCGGCGAACTCGGCGCCGGCGCCTTCGCGCCTGCCCAGCACCCGCAGCCGCGCGCATTCCCAGCACGCGCCGTCGCCCGGCCCCACCAGCGGCCCGACCCACGCCTCGTCACCGTCCACAATGGCCTGGATGAACAGCGTGCCGAGCTCGGCGCAGGCCCGGTTCAGCCGCCGCGCGCGGTCGAGCATCGGCTTGTCGGAAACGTGGATGACGGCGTCGAACGATCCCAGCGCGGCCTTGCACTCCTCGACCGAACCGCCGATGGCGGCGCGGTGCTCGACGATCGACTGCGCCGAGTCGCGCTCGCGGGCGTGTTCCAGGTAGGCGTCGAGGCGCGAGCGGTCGGTAGCGGCCTCGTCGGTGATCGCGACGTGCACTTCGAGCAGCCCGGCGTGCAGGCAGGCCTGCGCGAGCGCGACCGCGGTCTGACCGGCGCCGACCAGCAGCACCTTGCTGTCCCGGAACCGCTGGAAGCGGTGCGCGGCCGAGTCCCGGTAGTAGTCGACGAACGCGATCTCGGACTCGTACGCGGCGAGCACGCTGTCGTCGAGCCCGTGTGGACGGTCGTCGCCGACGTCCTTGATGAAGCCCTTCTGGACCAGCCCGCCGATCAACCCGACAACCATGCGCTTGCGGTCCTCGGACAGGCTCGCGGTGATCTCGTCGAGCGTGTGCGCGCCGGTGAGGAACGGGGCGAGCTTGTCCACCCACTGGTAGATGTGCTTGCCGTCCAGCGTCAACGTTCCGTGGTTGCTCACGAAGTAGATCCCCTCCGCCGAGGGGAGGTACAGCGTGTCGTTCTTGAGCTTCGGCTTCACTTGTCCATCCAGGGCAGCAGCAAACAGGGCACGACGAGCACGGGGCCCGCCGGGCATGCAGCTCGACGAAACCCCGCGCCCGCCTATGCGGAAGACGAGCGAACTCGCCAGTCGGGATCAGCGCAGGGCGCTAGCTCCCGCCTCTCCGCAGGTGGCGCCAATCAGCCACACGGGCAGCAGCAGCAGCTGCAGGTGCAGCAGCAGCAACCGGCGGAAGCGCCGACCTCGGTCATCCCGTGGCCCATGCCCAGGGACTGGAGGTCGCGGTCCGCGTCAGCGCCGAAGGCGAGGCTTTCCACCTGCAGGCTTTCCAGCTCCAACTTCAGATCTTCCATGCCATACCCCACATTCGGGTCGACGGAATAGTTGATTTGTCAACGCAATTCCCAGGATCCCGGCGCCGACGTGCCAAGTTCTAGCACGAGATCCGTTGGCATGCCACGAAAAAGTCCAGCGCAACGGGCCTGCGAGTCCGGCCGGGACCGACAATCCCAGGTAGGGATCGAATAACTAGAGAATCGCTAGAACCTTCGCCCAGCAGAAGTTAACGGAAGGTTACGCCGAAAAGAGCAGGGAAGATGAACCGGCGCTCGGCTAAACTTCCGCGCCACACCCGACACGGCGGATTCCTGAGAGAATTCTGAGAACAGGCAACGTTTTTCGGGACGCGGGCGTACTTAGGAGATGGACAGGAACTCGAGCACGTGCGGCCAGCTGTCGCGGCTCGCCGCCTCATCCGCCACCGGGTCGCCGCCCATCAGCAGCCGGTCGAAGCCGGCACCCCGCGGCCGCGCCGCCGTCCCGGGAGCACCGAGCAGGTGACCGGCGTCCGGATAGCACACGTGCCGGTGCGGGAACGCGTGCCCGCGCTCGTCGAGCCGCGCGATGATCCGCTCGCCGAACAGCTCAGATGGCCACAACGCGTCCTGGCCGGCGCTGAGCACCAGCACCGGCCCGTTGATCCGCTCCACCTCGATGCTCGCGGCCGCGACGGCCTCGTGCTGCCCCATCGCGCGCTCGAACGACGACCGGAACGACACCGGACGACCGCTCAAGAACCCCTGGAACTCGGCCATTTCGGCGGCGCTCGGCGGCAGCATGGGCACGAACGGGACGGGCTCGCCGTCCCGGCTCCACGACGACCGCGGACCGGCCATCATGGCCCGGGGATCCGACGGCACGGCCTGCCACGCCACGCTGCTGGGCACGTGGGCGACCACCGCCCGCACCAGCTCCGGATGGGCCGCTGCCAGCAACAACGCGAGCTCGCCGCCACGCGAGCGACCGAGCACGGCGATCCGCTCGGCGTCGGCCTCGGGGCGTCCGGCGAGCCAGCGCAGCGCGCCGGTGAAGTACTCCACCGGGATCTCGACGAGATCCCGCGGCAGCCCCGCCGCGCCGAAGTACGCCACGGCGAGCGCCGCGAAGCCCTGCTCGGCGAGCAGGCGGGCAGTGAGCTCGGGCACCGCCCCGGACGAGCCGCCGACCACGAGCACGGCCGGATGCGGCCCCGGCGATTTCGGACTGCACAGCACCCCGACCAGGCCGGGACGCGAAACCTGAACCGACACGACGCTAGCGTTCTCCACGCCGCCAGCCTAGCCACTCGCCCAGGGTCCACATTGGACCAGTCAGGAGGCGACGAAGTCGTTGGCCGAGATGCCGTAATGGTCCTCCACGGCGTCGGCGATGAGGTGGCAGAGCAGGAACCGCTCCACCGGCAGCACGCCGATCCGGTTGAGGTGCAGGTAGAGGTAGTTGAGCGCGAACCGGAACCCGAGGAACCCCGGATCCCGCTGCAGATCGGCCATCCGGCCGCCATCGCCCTGCAACAACCGGTGGAAAGTGCTGTGCTCCAGCATGCCCGGATCCCAGCTCTGCACCGCGTCCGGCGCGACCGCGCCCGCGAACGACAGCTCGCCGGCGCCGATCAACGGCTCGGCGGTCGAGCGGAACCGGCCCAGCAGCCGGACCCACTCGGCGACGAACGGCACGTCGGTGCGGCCGCGCTCCACGCAGTCGAGCACGCCGACCAACCGTTCCCGCAGCACAGCGGCCTGCGACCGGTACTGCTGGACGCAGAACTCGCGCCGCGCGACGGGGTCGGGGGCGCGCACGATGAAGCCCTCGGCGTGCGACCGGTAGGAGATGAAGCCGCGGTCGATGCCCGGCCACATCGCGTGCGCGGTGGCGATCATGAGGTCGGCGGCGAGGCCGACCCGGCTGCGCCCGGCGCGCACCTGGTCGAGCATCTCGAAGACCAGCTCGTTCGTCTCGTGGTAGAAGGTTTCGAGCAGCGCGGCGGCCGCCTCGCTGCCCAGCACGTGGATGCGCCGGTCATGCGGCGCGTGCTGGATCGAGTTGTCCGGGTGGAACGGAGCCAGCGGGCTCGATTCCCGCTCCTGGCGGGCGACTTCGCGATGGGTGGCCAGCAATTCCCGTTCGTCGACCCGCGCAGTGGAGGGGTGCTCGGCGAGATAGCGCTTCGCCGCGCTCTCCACCTCGGGCCGGATCACCTCCCGGAACACCGGCTCGGGCGCGCGGAAGCACAGCCGCAGGTGCGGGCCGCGGAGCCAGTGGCGGACGAAGAACATCCGCTCGGCGTCCGCCGGCATCCGGGCGAACAGCGGCCGCAGGCAATCCAGGATGAGGCCGTCCTTCTCCGCCGCGTAGTAGATCTGGATGCCGTGCCAGATTCCGGATTCCGGTGGCGCAGACAGGTTCTCGTTCATCGCACTCCCCTGAGTCGCGGCTCGGCCCGCATTCAACCAAGAATCTTCCGATGCTGTCCAAGATTCGCCGCAACCGCGCGGAAGTTCGGGTAGGCTCCGCGGCGTCGACCGCCTCGGATCCGGGGCGGTCCGCTGACTTTCCGGCCACTGCGGGGAGTTCGCCGCGCGCTACGGGCGCGGGCGATGGGGAGGATCATGGGCAAGCACTTCGCGTTCGTCTCGCTCGCCGCGCACGGTCATGTGAACCCGACGCTGCCGCTGGTGGAGGAACTGGTGGCCCGCGGCCACCGGATCAGCTACGCGACCGGCGGCGACCAGGCCGCGGCGGTCCGGCGGGCGGGCGCGACGCCGGTGGAGATGCCGTGGCACGTCGAGCTGGCCGGGTTGGCGGGGCACGGCTACACCGCGGAGAACCTGATCAAGATGATGGACGCGGGTATCGAAGAGCTGATCACGACGTACGACGAGCTGGCGAGCCCGTTCCGGGCCGACCGCCCGGACTGCGTGTGCTTCGACGTCATGGGCCTGCCCGGCCGCGCCCTGGCCGCCGAACTCGGGGTGCCGGGCGTGGGCCTGGCGCCGAACATGGTCGGCAACGAGCACTTCTCGCTGCAGCAGCAGATGTGGCCGGCCGACCTCGACCACACCGATCCGAGGCTGTTCACGAGCGGCCAGAAGCTCGCCGGATTCGCGCACCGGCGGGGCCTGCCGCTGCAGGCGCTGCTGCCGACAGCGGCCCGCGCCGGGCTGAACCTGGTCTTCCTGCCGCGGAAGTTCCAGATCGCGGGCGAGACGTTCGGCCCGGAGTTCCGCTTCCTCGGCCCGGCCCTGCCCGGACGAGCCCGCCCGGGCGACTGGTCACCGCCGGCAACGGACGCGCCGATCCTGCTCATCTCCCTGGGGACGGTGTTCAACGACCGACCGGACCTGCTGAGGCTGTGCGTCGAGGCGTTCGCCGACACGCCCTGGCACGTCGTCATGGCAACCGGCCGCGCCAACCCGCCAGATCCACTTTCGGCGAACTTCGAGGTGCATCAACAGGTTCCGCAGCTAGCGGTGCTGCGGCACGCATCGGCGTTCGTGTCGCACACCGGCATGGGGTCCACAATGGAATCCCTGCTGCACGGCGTCCCGCTGGTGTCGCTCCCCCAGACGCCCGAGCAGGGTTTCAACGGCAGGCGCGCCGCCGAACTGGGCCTGGGACGCGCGGTGGACCCGGAAGCGGTGACCGCGGCGGAGCTGCGCGCGGCGGTCGAAGAGCTCGCGGCGGATCGGGCCGTGCGGGACAACTTGGCCAGGTGGCGGGAAGAACTGCGCAGCACCGATGCGGCGGCGCGAGGTGCCGACGCGTTGACGGAGTTCCTGGCCGGCGACCCCGGCTCGGTGGCGAAGGGTGGAGTGGATGTCTGACCTGGACCTCGTCGAGGTGGCCGAGGGATTCGAGTGCTACACCCCGGCGACCGGGAACCCGGTGCTGACCGAGGCGAAGCTGATCTACGAAGAGATCTTCGGCCGAAACACGTACCTGACCGGCCTGGCCCCGATCAACCCGAAGGGCCTGGTGGTGGACGCGGGAGCGAACATCGGCCTGTTCACGCTGTTCATCAAGCAGAACTACCCGGACGCATCGGTGCTAGCGGTGGAACCGATCCCGAACAACGTCGAATCCCTGCGCGCGAACATCCGCCACCACAACGTCTCCGATGTCACGGTCCACGCGACGGCCCTGTCGGACGCGCCGGGAAGGGCGGAGTTCTACTTCTTCCCATCGATGCCGGGAAACTCAACGTCCCACCTAGCGGAAAAGCTCAAGGACAAGCAAACGGTGGCGAAGTACGCGAACCCGACGATAGCGGAACAGCTCTACCGAAACGAAGCGCTCCAGGTCCCCACCACGCCACTGTCGGACCTCCTACCCCCGAATGCCGAGATAGACCTGATCAAGATGGACATAGAGGGAAGCGAAGAAGCAGCCCTGAGAGGAATAGCGGAAGAGGACTGGCCCCGCATCAAGCAACTAGCAATAGAGGTCCACGAAACAAGGTCCACACTAGACAGAATCCTGAAAACCCTGACGGCCAGAGGCTTCAAAGCAAGAGCCCAAACCCCCGAAGAAGCCCCAAAAGGAATAGACAACAGAATAGTCTACGCAACCCGCCCCTGACGCCATCGGCCGACAGTCGAAGGCGTGCGGGAAACCGGCCAGCGGCCGCGAAGCGATCAGCGGCTCGACAAGAACTGCTCGAACGCGGCCTTGTGAGCATCGGCATCACCGGAGCGGACGAACAGGGTGGAACCGTCCGCGAAGTCCATCCGCAAGAACCCCGAGTTCGGGATGCTCCGGCCCAGGCGAACGGCGTGCATCCGAGCGATCCGCGCCAAAGGGACCTCGAAGTAGGAGACCGGCGCGTCTCCGGACTGCGACGAGATGCCTTCGGCCGCGCGCTGCACCTGGTGAACAACCGCCCTGGCCCGATCGAAGAATCCTCCGGCGGAGTGCGCTTCCGGCTCTGCCGCTGCGAGGTGCTTCCCCGCCACCACGACGGCCAGCCGGTGCGTGGTGAGGACTACGAACGCCTCACCAGGAACGTTCGCAATGTGGTCGCCGAACAGCGCGGCGTCGAGCTCCGGCGCGGCGGAGAGAACCCACCACATGATCGAGGGGTCATCCGCCCACTCATCGGCCAGGAACGCGCCGCTGGTGACTAGCTCGCTCGGGAGGGGCCAGTTCGGCGTTCCGACCAAAGAACTCCTGACCGCGGACATCGGGGCGTGCGGGACGTTGACCCGCTGAGCCACTACCGATCCCACGTAGCCCTGGGACGGAAGCTCGATCCACAGGACGGACTCGCGCTCGGCCACCCAATGCTGTTCCAGAAGCGGCTTCCACTTCTCGCGCAGCAGTTGCTGGTCCTGAAGCGTCAGATCAGCCACGATTCCCGCCGTTCGTCGCATCGACCATGGCACGCGCGCCCAGCGCCGAGTTCGCGTTCAGCACGAAGCCAGACCCGTCAGGCAGCAGGAGAGCGCAGTGCCGGACCTGGTCCGGGTACCTGGTGTCCCCAGCCAGCCGGCAGCCGGCGACGTCGCTCCGGGCCAGTTCGAACCAGGCGAGCACCTCCTCGCCCCGCAGCGGCTCGCCAGGTTTGTTCTTCCCGAACTCCTCAGGGGATCTCCCCACCAACGCGCGGCCCACGTCTCCCCAGCCCCGGCCGAGCTGGCGGATGCCGTCCGAAGCCCCTTCATTCTTCGGCTCCACGACGGGTACGAGCACGCCCAGCCGCGTAGGTGTCAGGACCCACAACTGCCGGTACGTTCCACCTCGCTCCGGTGCTTCAGAACGGATGAGGCGCATCGCCGAACAATCCGGCATCGACCCGACAACGGTGAGATCCGGTGAACGCTTGGTGCTTCGCGGTCCCCGGTCGTCGGTGCCGCCGAACGCTGCGGTCAGAAGACCTGTGACCGCAGCGTCGCCGGCGGAAGCCACCGCCCGCCCAGCCGCACGGGCGAACCTGCTACCGGTGGTCTTCTTCGGGAACCCGTTCTCGTCGCACCCCGCCACTCGATAGGTCTCACCGACCTGCCACACGGCCCACAGGATCGGCTCACCTGCCTGGCACCACCACTGCCGGGCTACGAGCGCCGCTCCGAGCTTGCCCGACACCGTCACGATTCATCGTCTCCTCAGACCTGGAAGCCGCGTTCTTCCGCCGCCTTGCGGTCTTCATCGCTCGACGGGTCCACTGCCTTGTCGTATCCGTACTTGACGCCCTGCTCAACACCTTCCTGGAACACGGCCTGACTGCCCTGATGGATGACAGCGTCCTGCCACCGCGCTTCACCACCCAGGCCAAGCGTCCCCAGCCCGGCCTGCACGACATTCGCCGCCAGCGCTCGCTCGCCCGTGGCGCTCTCCAATTCCGGCTTCAAGTCACCGCTCAAGGTGGTCTTCAGGTTGCCGTGGTGGTCGGTTTGCGCAACCACCGTACCGTCATCGCTGCGGACCGCCTGGTGCGAAAAGCGGTTCCCGGTGGTGGAGGCCATCGACGCGTTCTCCCGCGCTTCGTCGACTGCTTGCCGCGCCCTGTTCAACGCAGTCTGAGCGCCGGGTTCACCGCGCTGGACCGCCTCTTCCGCCTGTTTCAGAGCCTTCTGAGCATCACGGAGGTCGCCCGTATCTCCACGGGTTAGCGTCTTCGCCAACGGGTTGGCGTCGATCTTGCGCGCTGCCCATTGCTCGAGCTTGTTACCGTTGCGCAGGCCGTCCATCTTCTCCACGACCTTGCGGAGCGGGCCTTTTCGCAACATCTGGAGCAGGTCTTCCAGCTTGGTGACAAGTGGCTTCAGCTTGTGAACCAGGTTCGCGATCTTGGTGCCCAACCGAGTTCCGGTGATCGCGACCTGGGAGGCGGTCAGCCCGGAGGCCGCACCGACGGAAGCGCCCGCCGTGATCCACGATGCGGCCAGCGCGGCGATCCACTCGATGATCAGGCCGATGACCAGTTCCTGAATGATGTCGATGACCATCTCGACGAACGCGTCGAACAGGTCCGCAGCGAGATCCAGCATCTGCTTGAGCCCGCGCACATCGGTGGCGAACGCTTTCGTGCCATCGGTGAACTCGTGAAGCTGCTTGCGGAACGCGTCCCCGGCCTGGCCTTCCCAAACGGGCCGGGTCGCGTCGGCGCGCTGCTTCTCCTGCTCGCCCAGCTTCTCCAACCACTCGGCGACCTGCTCCCAGCCTTTTCCCGTACTGCGCATCTGCTCGGGGTCACCGATAGCCGGTTCCAGGACGAACTCGACGAGCGGGCTGATCACCAGCGAGATCAGGAATCCGAGACCGTTGTCGATGAACGACTGGCCTGGGCTGGTGACCAGCTGCAGCTGCTCCATGCGGGCGTTGACCGTCGCAATTGCGATGTCAGGCGGGGTGTCCGCCTTGGCCAGATCCTGGCCGGCCGAGACGGTGGACATGCCGTACCCGGCTGTCTGAGCCATGAAGCTCCGCTGACCACCGGCGCTGTTGACACCTGCCAACGTGGCGGGTCCCGCGCCGGATGCCGCCATTCCGGCTACATCGATCTTGCCTAAGTTGTCGGCCTCGCCTCGGTCGGTCTCCGCGTAGTCCTTCGCGCATTCGCCCACTGCTTCCGAAATGTGCTGCATGAATGCACCGGCCTGCTTCCCCAGGTCACGGCACTCCGCCAGCGATTCGAAGTAAGCAGAAGCGAGGAACTCCCCGATGGGCCCGAAGCAGTCGTCGCTGACCCGAGCCTGCTCGAGCACTGCGGAAAGCTGGTCGAGGTGCTGCGCTACACCTGCCGATCCCGTGCTGTGCGCCGACAGCGCATCCGGCGCCACCTTCATCGTCACGCCGCATCACCGCAAGTACGAGTCGCCGCAATCGTCAGAGCGGACCGCCCGCCGCAGGGCGCCGGAATTGTCTTTTCCACGCGCCGACCCGCTTGCACGGCCCGTCCCTCGAGCCTCCGCATCATCCACGAGATGCGGTCCGATGGCTGTGCCACGATCCTCCCCCAATACCTCTTCCACCCCCATTGCGGACAGTGATGCTATCGATACAGAGGGGCGAACCAGGCGGCTTCGAAGCAAAACCCTTGTGACACATTGCACCGCCCATGCACGACCAAGCGATCTTTCGCTCGGCGCGCGGGCTGCGCCGGCCGGAAAATCACGACGATCAATGGTCGATGCGCCCAGCTTCCATCCCAGGGGCAAGGCGCCGCGGATCCGCACCCTTCGAAAACAAATCAGCCCAAAAGAAGAACCCCAGGCCGCTGGCCTGGGGTCTGCGCTCCTCCGACTGGACTCGAACCAGTAACCCTTCGGTTAACAGCCGAATGCTCTGCCAATTGAGCTACGGAGGAATGTTTCGTTGTTGTCAGCCCTTGTCGCGCTGACATGACTACTCTAGCCCATGCCTCCCGGGCCCTTCACCGGACCCCCCTCTTATTGATCCTTCTCGCGAAATCACAGGTCAGCGGCGGTGCGCCACGACGAAGATGCGGCGGAACGGGAACCAGGTCGTGCCGTCGTCCCGCCTCGGGTACGCCGCCGCCAGGCGTGGCGCCAGCTCCGCCCTGAATTCCGCCCACTCCGCGTCGTCCAGCGCCGTCCGGACCGGCCGCAGGGCCGTGCCCGTGACCCACTCCAGCACCGGGTCCGCTCCGGTCAGCGCGTGGACGTAGGTCGTCTCCCAGGCGTCGACCTCCGCCCCGAGGTCGGAGAGCACGTCCGCATAGCCGGTCGGCGGCAGCACCGCGTCCGGGCGCAGCACGCCGCTCACCTGGCCGCGCCAGCGCGGCTCGGCGGCAAGCTCTCGGATCGTCACGTGCGACGGCGATTCGAAGTTGCCCGGCACCTGGAAGGCGAACCAGGCTCCGGCCGGCAGCTGGGGCAGCCAGCGCTGCAGCAGCTCCACGTGCTCCGGCACCCATTGCAGGACGGCGTTGCAGAGCACGACATCCGTGTCCGGCAACGGCTTCCAGTCCCGCACGTCCTCCTGCTTCGCGGCCACGCCGCGGGCTTGGGCCGCCGCGACCATCTCCGGCGATGCGTCCGTCGCCTCGACCGCCGCTTCTGGCCACCGGTCGGTCAGCAGCGAGGTCAGGTTTCCAGCACCGCAGCCGAGATCCACCACCCGGCGCGCCTGGGACGCGCCGACCCTGGCCATCAGGTCGTGGGCCGGGCGGTCGCGGTGGTCACTGAACGACAGGTACTTCTGCGGATCCCACACGTCCACACCTCCGTAAACAGTACGTCCGTACTGTATATCCGGAGTGCGGCCGGTGTCGAGGGAAAGTCAGTCCCGCTCAGGGCCTTTCGCCTGCTGCAAGCGTTCCGCGACGGTCGCGGCGAACTCGGCCACCGCCGCCT
The DNA here is from genome assembly GCF_056431445.1 of Saccharopolyspora sp. NPDC045941. Taxonomy (NCBI): domain Bacteria; kingdom Bacillati; phylum Actinomycetota; class Actinomycetes; order Pseudonocardiales; family Pseudonocardiaceae; genus Saccharopolyspora; species Saccharopolyspora sp. NPDC045941. Next base: position 293,688 of record NZ_JBWKKU010000001.1, on the reverse strand, counting down.
CGTCCGCTCCCCGATCCGGCCGGACCTGCAACAGGATCCCGTCCCGGCCGGGCACCTTGCGCTGCACGAACCACGCTCCCCCGCCGGGCAGGTCCCGGTGGTGGCGGGAGCGGATGGACTGGTTGACGCGTTCGTGCACGACGTCGGGCAACCGGCTCGATCCGGTCAGTTCGAGCCGGCGACCAGGCAGGTCGCGCAGCAGCACCGCGTCGCCCGCCGCCCCGGCTTCCTCCGCCTCGATCACGGTGAGCACGCCGTTGTTCCAGGTCGCTTTGCTGAGCAGGTGCCAGCCGAGGCGGCGGCCCTCCGGCAGCCACAGCCCCAGGTGCGTGGCGACCAGCGCGCCCTCGGTCGTCTTCGCCACCGCGAGGACCTGCTCCTCGGCGTCGAGCGTGCCGGGGAAGTCCGCCGGCACGTCGGCCGTGCCGCTCAGCCGCGCGACGAGCTGCCGCAGCCAGGCGATCACAGCGTCCCCATGGCCTGGTCCAGCAGCGCCTTGCGGTAGCCCTCCAGCGCGACCATGTCGCCGAACAGCGCGTTGTACTCCTCCGCGTCCTCCAGCGGCGACATCCGCTGCACCTTCGACTTGATGTCCGCGATCTGCCTGCTGACCAGCCGCTCCTGCAACCGGGCGATCAAGGCCGCGACGTAGCGCGGGTCCTCCTCCGACTGGTTCTCCAGCTTCTCCACCGAGAGCAGCGTGAGCAGGCTGCGCGTGGCCTCGTTCTCGCACTGCTGCGACACCGCGTCCACGTACGCCGCGCCGGAGAGCCCGGACACCGTGCCGCCTGCGGCCAGCAACGCCCGGTGCAGCTCGGCGTACGCGGGCTCGGTGAACGCTTCCTCCGGCAGAGCGTCGTACAGCGGGCCCGCCAGCGAGGGCACCTGAAGCGCCGCCTTCAGCGCCTCCCGCTGCAGGAACCGCGGGTCGTGCCGGGGCGGGCGCTTCGGGAGGTCGACGTCCATGCCCAGTGACTGCTGCGCCTCGTCCTGCCTCGGACGGCGCCGCGTCTGGCGCACCGGGGCGCCGGAGCTCTGCCGGACCCGGCGCACCACCTGGTTCTCGTCGTTCCAGCCGGCCCACCAGGCCAGCTTCGCGGCATAACCGTCGCGGCGGGCCGGGTCCTTGATCTGCGCGACCAGCGGGACCGTGCGCTTCAGCGCCGCGACCCGGCCGTCGACGGAGTCCAGGTCGTATTCGGTGAGCAGGCTGCGGATGGCGAACTCGAACAGCGGCCGCCGACGGGCGACCAGGTCGCGCACCGCCGCGTCGCCCTTGGCCTCCCGCAGCTCGCACGGGTCCATGCCGTCCGGGGTGATCGCCACGTAGGTCTGGCTGGCGAACTGCTGCTCGCCGTCGAAGGCTTTCAACGCGGCCTTCTGCCCGGCCTCGTCGCCGTCGAAGGTGAAGATGACCTCGCCGCGGAACGCGTCGTCGTCCATCATCAGCCGGCGCAGCACCGAGATGTGGTCGTCGCCGAACGCCGTGCCGCAGGACGCCACCGCCGTCGGCACGCCGGCCAGGTGCATCGCCATCACGTCGGTGTAGCCCTCGACCACCACCGCCTGGCGGCGCTTGGCGATCTCCCGCTTGGCCAGGTCGATGCCGAAGAGCACCTGCGACTTGTTGAAGATCGGGGTGGCCGAGGTGTTGACGTACTTGGCCTCGATCGGATCGTCGTCGAAGATCCGCCGCGCGCCGAAGCCGACCACGTCGCCGCTGAGGTCCTTCAGCGGCCACAGCAGGCGCCGGTGGAACCGGTCGATCGGGCCGCGGCGCCCCTCCTTGGACAGGCCGCCCTTGATCAGCTCATCGAGCTCGAAGCCCTTCATCAGCAGGATCTTGGTGAGCTTGTCCCAGCCGGCCGGCGCGAAGCCGCAACCGAAGCGCGCGGCCGCCGCCTCGTCGAAACCGCGCTGCGTCAGGTACTCCCGCGCCTTCAGCGCCTCCGGGGAGCGGAGCTGTTCCGCGTAGAACTCGGCGGCGATGCGGTGCGCCTCGACCATCCGGGCGCGCGTGCCGCGATCCCGCTTCGGGCCCGGCGTGCCGCCTTCGTACTGCAGCTGCAGGCCCACCCGGTCGGCCAGCCGCTCGACGGATTCGACGAAGCCGAGGTGCTCGATCTTCATCAGGAAGGCGATGACGTCGCCGCCCTCGCCGCAGCCGAAGCAGTGGAACGTGCCGTGGCTGGGCCGGACGTTGAACGACGGGGTCTTCTCGTCGTGGAACGGGCACAGGCCCTTCTGCGCGCCGCCGCCGGCGTTGCGCAGGGCGACGTATTCCCCGACCACATCGTCGATCCGGTTGCGATCGCGCACTTCGGCGATGTCGCTTTCCCGGATCCTGCCTGCCACGCACCCAGTCTAGGGGCATCGTGATCGTCACGTTCGAGGTGGCTTGCCCGTGCGGCAGAATCTCGGCTGTGCCCGCAACGAACACCGACCTGGCCACGGAATTCGACCAGCACCGGAGCCGGCTGATCGGCATCGGCTACCGGCTCACGGGCCGGATCGCCGACGCCGAGGACGCGGTCCAGGACGCGTGGCTGCGGCTGGCGTCGACCGATCGCGAGACGATCCGCGACCTGACGGGCTGGCTGACCACCGTGGTCAGCAGGCTGTGCCTGGACCGGATGCGCTCGGCCGCCGTCCGGCGCGAGCAGTACGTCGGACCGTGGCTGCCGGAACCGCTGGTGACCTCGCTCGACGCGGACCCGGGCGACATCGTGGCGACCCAGGACGACCTGCGGATGGCGGCGATGCGGGTGCTGCACGAGCTGCCGCCGGACCAGCGGCTGGCGTTCGTGCTGCACGACGGCTTCGACGTGCCGTTCGCCGAGATCGCCGAGGTGGCCGGGTGCAGCGTGGCGGCCGCGCGGCAGCACGCGGCGCGGGCGCGGCGGGCGATGGCCGACGCCGACCCGCCGGAGCGGGTTCCGCTGCCCGAGCAGCAGCAGGTGCTGGAGGAATTCCTCACCGCGGTGGCGTCGAAGGACCTCGAAGCGATCACCCGGGTGCTGCACCCGGCGGTAGCGGTCTACGGCGACAGCGGCGGCAAGGCCCGCACCGCGCGGCGCCCGGTGGTGGGCATCGACAAGGTCGCCCGGTTCATCGTGGGGCTCATGGAGAAGTACGGCGACGGCCTGGTCGAGAACATCCGGCCGGTGATGGTGAACGGCGACCTCGGCGTGATGTTCATGGGCAACGACGCCGAGACGGCCGCCCCGCGGGTGTTCACCATGGCGGTGCGGGACGGCCGCCCGGCGGCGATCTTCGACATCGTCAACCCGGACAAGCTCACCCGCGTCCCCTGGTGACCAGCAAGCCGTGCGTGTTTTGGGGCGTTATAGCGCCCCGAAACACGCACGGCCTGGGTGACCAGGAGAAACGACCCCCGGATCAGCTCGGGTCGGTGACGCGGGCGAGGAAGTAGAGGGCGCCCGTGGCCTGGTGGCGCACCAGGAACAGGAACGGCCGGTCGACCTCGACCCGGATCGGGTCCGGTTCCCGGACGATCGCGGTCAGCCGCATCATCACCGCCGTCGCGGCGGCGCCTTCGAGGCCGCTCTCATCGACTTCGAGCACCGCCTGGTGCACGACCGTCGAAACCCGCAGCGGCTGATCGGTCAGCGGCGAGAAGTCCGCGTCGGGGGTGAAGAGCTCCTGCACGCCGAGCGCGCCGAGCGACCTGGTCAGCTCGGCGTCGCCGGTGACGTCGAACTTCGGCAGGAACAACTCCACCCGCTGCTGCTCGACGGCCGCGAGGAGCCGGCGCAGCTGCGTGGCGTCGAGTTCCGGCTCCGCCGTCGCCAGGTCGGCGTCCGGCAGCAGCACCACGGCCTCGACGCCACCGGCCGCCGGCAGGCTGACGACCTGCCAGCCTTCGGCGGCGGCGTAGCCGAGGCGACGGGTGGCGCGCATGGTCGGCGCGTCGCGGTCACCCGCAGGGGCGTGGAACGGCCGCCGGTCGGTGGCCTTCTCGTCGAACGCCTCCCGCCACGAAACCTTCAGGTAGAGGGCGTTGACCAGGGCAGCGACCGTGTCCGCGACCACCGAACCCGGGCTCAGCAGCTCGGGGATCAGATCTCGCGTCGTCTCCGCGACGTCGGCGTTGATCAGCTTCCGGGCATCCTCCGGGGCGGTCCGGAAGGGCGCGTGGCGCACCGCGCTACCCGGCCAGTCCTCCAGCGCGGTCAGGTAGGACTGGTGGATCGGGAGATCCGCGTGCGCCCACAGGGTGTTGGCCACCGCCAGCACGGGCGGCTCGGCGGACGGGCCACCGGAGAGCTCGGCGGCGCCGCCGAGCAGTTTCAGCAGCCCCGCCGGGTCGTCGCGCAGCGCGGTGACCAGTTCGTCCCTGGTCCGGCCGCCGGTCGCGGTCGCGGCCAGGCCGAGCGCGCTGGCCACCGAGTACGGCGACCAGCAGAACGGGGTGTTCGCCGGCGGAGCGAGCCGCCGGTGCAGGGACAGGCTGAAGTCGAGGTGTTCGCTCACGGCCGCTGGGCTCCGTTTCCGCGTCGGCTGACTCGGGGCTGATCCCGAGTCTGCCAGCCGAACGGCCGACGGTGGGCGCGAGCGATTGGCGGGTTCTCGCCCGCTACGCCCTAACGGACGGATTCCTCGATGTCGGACAGACCCATCAGGCGGAGTTCCTGGGCGATGTAGTGGGCCGCGCGCTGGGCCGCCGGGTCCTGCCACCGCAGGTCCCGGACCCAGTCGGCCAGGTTGTCGGTGTTCACGTACGGCTCGCCGCCGACGACGAGCTTCTGGATGTAGTGCCGGTTGCGCATCGGGGTCTCCTTGCGACCCGGGTTTCGGGGCCGGGCCGCGGGCTGCACCGAACGGTCTCGGATCAGCCGGACGGGGATCGGGGGTGGTGCCGTCGGCGTTCGAGGCTCGCCGAGCAACACACTGAGTAAGAATTCTGGGGGCGAAACCCAGATCAACTCTCCCCTTTCGGATTAACGTCACATCTATTTGGACACGTTCCGTACATGCTTTCGATGCCAGGAGATCGCCTGCGCGTCCGTCAGCGACGAGACCTGGTCCAGCACCACCCGCAGCCGGGCCCGATCGTCACCCGCCCGGTGCCAGGCCGGGGCCATCGCCGGATCCAGCGACTCCGGGGCCCGCTCGGCCAGCGCCCACACCAGCTCGGTCAGCAGCGCCCGCTGCCGCTCCTGCATGCGCAACCGCTGCGGGTCGCTCATCACGTACCGCAGCGCGACGGCCTTGAGCACCGCGACCTCCGCCACCACCGGCTCCGGCACGACCAGCTCCGCGCGGTAGCGGGTCAACGGCCCGGGCCCGAAGCGCTCCACCGTCCCGGTCACCGCCGCGGCCACGAACCGCCCGACCAGCTCGCTGGTGAGCCGCTTCAGCGCGATCTGCGCGCGGAACGTGCCGTCGTAGTCCAGCACCGCGTCCACCACCGGCCACCGCACCAGCTCCGCCGCCGCGTGGTCGAGCAGCCCCGCGGTGTCGCCCGAGCCGTCGCCCCAGAAGTACTTCGCGGCCATCCGGACGATCTCCGCGCGCTCCTCGCCGCTGGTCAGCGAGCGCAGCGAGATCCGCCCCGACAGCACCCCGTCCTCGACGTCGTGCACCGAGTAGGCCACGTCGTCGGACCAGTCCATCACCTGGGCCTCCAGGCACCGGCGACCCTCCGGCGCGCCGTCGCGCAGCCACTCGAACACCGCCAGGTCGTCCGGGTAGGCACCGAACTTGGCCTCGCCCGGGCGCTTCGGCCACGGGTACTTCGTCGCCGCGTCCAGGCACGCGCGGGTCAGGTTCAGGCCGCGGCCGACGTCGTCCGAGCCGGCCAGCTTCGGCTCCAGCCGGGTGAGGATGCGGAGGGTTTGCGCGTTGCCCTCGAAGCCGCCGCAGCCATCGGCCAGGTCGTTCAGCGCCCACTCGCCGTTGTGCCCGAACGGCGGATGCCCGATGTCGTGCGCGAGCCCGGCGGTGTCCACCAGGTCCGGATCGGCGCCCACCGCTGCGGCGATGCCGCGCCCGATCTGCGCCACTTCCAGCGAGTGCGTCAGCCGGGTGCGCGGCACATCGCCCTCTTCCGGGCCCACGACCTGCGTCTTCCCCGCCAGCCGGCGCAGCGCCGCCGAGTGCAGGACCCGCGCCCGGTCCCGCGCGAACGGGTTTCGGTCGTCCGACCGGGCCTCGGCGGGCACGGCCGACTTCGGCGGCTCGGGCAGCAGCCGCCGCAGGTCGTGCGCGTCGTAGCCGGGCATGGCACCCGTGGGGTCTCCGGAGCTCATCCCGCTCAGATTACGGTGCGAACCCGACGGACCACCGCATTCCGGCGGCGGTGCCGCGGCGTCGACCCACCCGGGTCATCAGCCCAGGCCGTCGCCGGCGATCTCCGCCGGCGCGTGCGTGAGCCGGTAGTACAGCAACGCGCCGGTTTCCCGGACGATGTACTTGAACTGGACCTCGCGGGTCTGCACCACGGGTCCGGACCGGGCCGGGGACGCCCACGCGTCGAGCCCGAAGTCGCTGGCCATCGTCCGCGCCCGCAGCGAGTGCCAGGGGTCGCTCACGATGAGGGCGCTCGTCCAGCCCCGCTGCTGGGAGATGTCGGCGACCGCCTGCAGGCTGCCCAGCGTGTCGCTGCCGACGTCGACGTCGACGATCTTGTCCGCGGGTACCCCGTTCCCGGTCAGCCACTTCTTGCTGGCCTGCGCCTCGGTGAAGGCATCGCCGGGCAGCCGGCCGCCGACCGTGACGATGTACTGGGTCAGGCCGTCCTGGTAGAGCTCCAGGGCCTGTTCGAGCCGCGCGGCGAGCACGTCCGAGGGCTTGCCGTGGTACTGGGCGGCGCCGAGCACGACCACGATGTCCACCGGCCGCCGGTCGTCGGAGCGAGCCACCTGCCACACCCGGAACGCGGTTCCGCCGATCACCAGCAGCACCACCAGCAAGGCACCGACCAGGACGCGTCCGAACACCCGGCCTGCGGGCCGGCGCCGGTGGGCGGCTCGATGGGGGCTCACGTTGGCATCCTCGCAGATCTTCGGGTCCGCCGGGGCAGGCCGGGCGCGGGAAATCCAACCGGCCCAACCACTTTCGAAAAAAACGGGCCGGTGGCGTCCGAGAACACCACCGGCCCGAGCCCGGATCAGCAGCCGAGGAGGCGAACCGCCAGGTACTCCTCCAGCTTGTCCATCGCCACCCGCTCCTGCGACATCGTGTCGCGCTCGCGGACGGTGACGGCGTGGTCGGACAGCGAGTCGAAGTCGATGGTCACGCAGAACGGCGTGCCGACCTCGTCCTGCCGGCGGTAGCGGCGGCCGATCGCGCCGGCGTCGTCGAAGTCGACGTTCCAGTTGCGGCGCAACTGCGCGGCGATGTCGCGGGCCTTCGGCGACAGCTCGGCGTTGCGCGACAGCGGCAGCACGGCCACCTTCACCGGCGCCAGTCGGCGGTCCAGCTTCAGGACCACGCGCTTGTCCACGCCACCCTTGGCGTTCGGCGCCTCATCCTCGTGGTAGGCGTCGATCAGGAACGCCATCATCGGCCGGCCGACGCCCGCGGCGGGCTCGATCACGTACGGCCGGTACCGCGAGTTGCTGGCCTGGTCGAAGTACGACAGGTCGATGCCGGAGTGGTTCGAGTGCGTGGTGAGGTCGAAGTCGGTGCGGTTGGCGATGCCCTCCAGCTCGCCCCACTCCTGACCGCCGAACCGGAACCGGTACTCGATGTCGACGGTGCGCTTCGCGTAGTGCGAGAGCTTCTCCTTCGGGTGCTCGAACTCCCGCAGGTTGTCCCGGCTGATGCCCAGGTCGGCGTACCAGTTCATGCGCTGGTCGATCCAGTACTGGTGCCACTGCTCGTCCTCGCCGGGCTCGACGAAGAACTCCATCTCCATCTGCTCGAACTCGCGGGTCCGGAAGATGAAGTTGCCGGGCGTGATCTCGTTGCGGAACGACTTGCCGATCTGGCCGATGCCGAACGGCGGCTTCTTCCGCGCGGTGGTCATCACGTTGGCGAAGTTGACGAAGATGCCCTGCGCGGTCTCCGGCCGCAGGTAGTGCATCCCCTCCTCGCTCTCCACCGGGCCGAGGAACGTCTTGAGCATCATGTTGAACTCGCGCGGCTCGGTGTACTGGCCGCGGGTACCGCAGTTGGGGCACGGGACGTCGGAGAGGTCGTCCTCGGCGATCTCCTTGCCGGTGCGCTCGGAGTACTCCTCGGCGAGCTGGTCGGCGCGGAAGCGGTGGTGGCAGGAGGTGCACTCCACCAGCGGGTCGTGGAAGGCGGTGACGTGGCCGGACGCCTCCCAGACCGGGCGGGGCAGGATCACCGACGAGTCCAGGCCGACGACGTCGTCGCGGCCCTGCACCATCGACTTCCACCACTGGCGCTTGATGTTGTCCTTGAGCTCGACGCCGAGCGGACCGTAGTCCCAGGCCGACCGCGTACCGCCGTAGATCTCGCCGGACGGGTAGACGAAACCACGGCGCTTGCAGAGATTGACGATCGTGTCGATCTGGTCGGCGGGCACGTTCACTCCGGAATCATCGCTGGACTGCATCGAACCAGCTGGTCGGGCTGGAGTTTCCCAGCGTACCGATCCCGGACCGGGTGACGTTCGCCCGGGCTCGCCACCCGGGCGACGCGGTGGCGCCGACGGGGCGCGCGGTATTGATGTGACAGGTCAGGCCGGGCGTACCCGTAGGATGGAGGGCGCGAAGCGTCCCGTGCGCAGGTCACCGTTCGGGTGGCCTGCCCGACCGACGCCACCGCAGGCAGGCGACGCCGCGTGGAGGCCTCGCCGGAAAGGAAGCGATGCCCGCCGTCAGCCCGCAATCCGAGCCGACCCGGTCGACCGCGGGCTTGGACGGCCTCGACGACCACGTGCACTCCCCGGATCGGGACGCGCACCCGGTCCCGATGCGGGACCAGCGGATCCTGGTCGAGGCCGGCGAGCTGCTGCGGGCGCTGGCCGCCCCGGTGCGCATCGCGATCGTCCTGCAGCTGCGGGAGTCGGAACGCTGCGTGCACGAGCTGGTCGACGCGCTCGGCGTCGCCCAGCCGCTGATCAGCCAGCACCTCCGGGTGCTGAAGTCCGCCGGGGTCGTGCACGGCGAGCGGCACGGCCGCGAGGTCGTCTACCGCCTCGTGGACGAACACCTGGCGCACATCGTGGTGGACGCCGCCGCGCACGCGGAGGAGATCTCCGGCGTGCGGTCGCGCGGTTCGGCGCCACGTTCCATCGCACCCAACTCCCGACAGGAGACGGAGACAGCGTGACCACCGGCGAGGGTCCCACGGTCGGCGTACCGGGACTGCGGGCCACCAAGCAGCGAGCGGCGGTTTCGAACCTGCTGGACCAGGTCGACGACTTCCGCTCCGCCCAGGAACTGCACGAGGAGCTGCGGCGGCAGGGCGAGGGCATCGGCCTGACCACGGTCTACCGCACGCTGCAAACCCTGGCCGACGCGGGCGAGGTCGACGTGCTGCGCACGCCGACCGGCGAGGCGGTCTACCGGCGTTGCTCCAGCCACCACCACCATCACCTGGTGTGCCGGCACTGCGGGCGGACCGTGGAGGTGGCCGACCCGCCGGTGGAGAACTGGGCCGAGCGGATCGGCCAGGAGCACGGCTTCTCCGACGTCAGCCACACGGTCGAGATCATCGGCACCTGCCCCGACTGCACCGCCCGCGGCCTCTGACGCTCCTGGAATTCCAGACTCGTTCGCGCAGCGGTGCGGGTAGCGGAACCTCGGAGGCGCCGAGCCTGCGGCGTTGACCAGATCGTGCGACCCGGTCAGTACTCGTAGGTGTCCTGCGGAGCCGGGATCGGGCGGATCAGGATCGTGTCCAGCGTCGGGACGTAGTCGTTGGCTTCGGTGGCCGAGCCCGGCCGCAGCCTGCCGGTCACCTCGATCCACGTGTCCGCCGGGAGCTCCGCCGCCTGCGGCGGGGCCGCGAGCTCGACCTTCACCGGCGCCGCGTCCGCCGCGCAGCAGCTGATCCGCATCCTGGCGAGCTGCGTCGTCCCCGGCGTCAGGTGCACGACGAAGCCCTGCAGGCGCACCGCCCGGCCGTTGAGGGCGCCGCTTCCGTCCCAGATGGCGCGGGTGACGAACTCCGATACGCCCAGCAGCGGCGCCTGCTCGGGCGGCAGGTCCGGGAACAGGGATTCCCTCGGGGCCGCCGGCGCCGCCATCCGGTCGCGGGTCACCGAGTCCGAACCGAGGGCCGGCGGCGCGATCAGGAAGATCGCGAACACCGGCAGCAGGAGCATCCACGGGCTGCGCGTGCCGTGCTCGTGCTGCCCGGCCCCACCGGCCCGGATGTCGCGGACGATCGCGAAGATCGACAGCCCGATCATGACTGCCCCGGCGACCACCAGCCACGGGAACAGCGAGGGCTTGACGTAGCGGAGGTAGCTGCCGCCCAGCGCGATCTTGAGCAGCGCGCCGCCCAGCAGCAGCAACAGCAGGTTCTGGGTTTCCCGGCGCATCACGAACCTCCCAGCAGCAGGGCGCCGACACCGACCGCGCAGCCGATCGCCACCACGAACGTGGCGGGCGCGAACCGGGCGGCGAAGCGGCGGCCGAAGGCGCCGGACTGCAGCGCGATCAGCTTGAGGTCGACGGCCGGGCCGACGACGAGGAAGACCAGCTTCGGGATCAGCGGCAGGCCCGGCATCGACGCGACCACGAAGGCGTCGGCCTCGCTGCACAGCGCGAGGACCACCGCGAGCACCGCCATCACCAGCACGCCCAGCACCAGCTGGCCGCCGAGCGACTCCAGCCAGGACGCGGGCACGACGACGTTGAACACCGCCGACGTCAGGCCGCCGAGCACCAGGAATCCGCCCGCCTCGACCAGGTCGTGCCGGGCCGACTCGGCGAAGACCACCCACCGGCTGCCGGAACCGTGGTGCGCCTCGACCCGGTGCAGCGCACGCTCGGCGAACCATTCCGCCTTGCCCAGCCGGGCCCAGAGCCAGCCCATCACGCACGCCGTCAGCAGCGAACCGAGGAACCTGGCCAGCACCATCAGCGGCTCGTCCGGGAACGCGACCACGGTGGAGACCAGGACGATCGGGTTCACCGCCGGCGCGGCCAACAGGAACGCGAGCGCCGCGGCCGGCGCGACGCCCTGCTGCATCAGCCGCCGCGCCACCGGCACCGAGGCGCACTCGCAGCCGGGCAGCGCCACCCCGGCGACACCGGCCACCGGCACCGCGGCGGCGGGGTTGGCGGGCAACCAGCGGCGCAGCGCTCCCGGTGGGACGAACGCCGCGATCAGACCGCTGACCAGCACGCCGAGCACCAGGAACGGCATGGCCTGGACGCAGACGGCGACGAACACCGTCGAGCCGGTGCGCAGTGCGGGGACGTCCAGCAAGGCGCTCAGCTGCCCCTGGAACACCGCTGCCACGACCAGCAGGCCGCAGAGCACCTCCAACGAGGTGATGACGGGGCGCCGCGTGCGCGGCGGGTCGGCGATCTCGGTCACCGGGTCATCGTGCCAGTTCGAACTGATAATCGTTCGCACTAGGGGGTGAACCCACGTCTGCGCCCACTCGCCCCGAACCCATCACCCCTGCTCAAGCAGGGCACCGGCCACCGGGCCGCAAGCCCGGACCGACACACCGACGCGTCCCCCGGTCCCGTGACGGACCGCAATTTCAATGGAAATCGGACCTTCGATTTCCATTGAAATTGCGGTCCAGCCCCCGGTCCGGCGCCGCTAGTTGGTGGTGCCCTCGGGCTCGGCGAGGAGTTCGGTGCGCAGCTGGGACCCCGTCGCCACCACCAGCATCAGCAGGGTGCCCAGCGGCGCCGCCGCCATCCCCTCCGCCGGGAACGCGTAGCGCAAGGTCACGTCCATGCCGCGCTCGGTGCGGACCACCCCGAGCGTGCCGAACAGGCCCTGCCCCGCGCGCTCGGCGACCGACTGCGCGAGCTCGTCGGTGGGCGGCAGGTCCCAGGCGACCACGCAGGTCAGGCTCAGCACCGTCAGCCCGTCCGCGAGCTGCATCGCCTGCACCGCGCACGGGACATCGCCGTGCCGGAACGTGAGCGCGCCGTCGTCGTCGACGTGCACGTCGTGGTAGTTCTCCAGCGCTTCCTTCGCCGCGGTCAGCAACCGCGCGGTGGCTGCGGCCTCCTGGGTCATCAATTGCCCTCCTGGGCGGTTTCGGCCGCCGCCCGATCGATGGCCCCGCCGAACCGCCGGTCCCGGCGCGCGTACTGCTCGCACGCGCGCCACAGGTGCCGGCGATCCACGTCGGGGAACAGGGTGTCCTGGAAGACGAGCTCGGCGTAGGCCGACTGCCAGAGCATGAAGTTCGAGGTCCGCTGCTCGCCGGAAGGCCGGATGAACAGGTCCACGTCCGGCATGTCCGGCTGGTACAGGTAGCGGGCGATGGTGCGCTCGTCCACCCGTTCCGGGTTGATCTTCCCGGCCGCCACCAGCCGCGCGATCTCGCGCGCGGCGTCGCCGATCTCGGCCCGGCCGCCGTAGTTGACGCACATGGTCAGGTTCATGACCTCGTTGTTCTGCGTGCGGACCTCCGCGGACTGCAGCTCGTTCACCACGCTGCGCCACAGGCGCGGCTTCCGGCCCGCCCAGCGCACCCGCACGCCCAACCCGTCGAGCTCGTCGACGCGGCGCCGGATCACGTCGCGGTTGAAGCCCATCAGAAACCGGACCTCATCGGGGCTGCGCTTCCAGTTCTCGGTGGAGAAGGCGTACAGCGACAGCCACTTGACGCCGAGTTCGATCGCGCCGCGGGCCAGCTCCAGCACGACCGCCTCGCCGCGCTTGTGCCCCTCGATGCGCGGCAGCCCGCGCTCGTTGGCCCAGCGGCCGTTGCCGTCCATCACGATGGCGACGTGCTTGGGCACGAACTCCGGCGGCAACGCCGGCGGCTTCTCGCCGGAGGCGTGCGGTTCCGGCGTCCGCACGGTCGGGTCGTCCTTGCCCCGCCCACGGCGTCGCAACATAACTGGATTCTCCTTAGGACTGCTGGGCGTGAGGGTTTCATTGTCCTCGCCCGGGTCACACAGGGGCTCAGCGCCCGTCTTCGGCGGCGGCGACCAGCGCGGCATCGGCGGCCCGCTCCCGGATGAGCTCCGGCACGGTCCGCTCCACCAGCGGCAACGATCGCAACTGCCGTTCCATGTACCACTGCAGGTGCGCCGCGATGAGGCCGCTGGCCTCCCGGCGGACCGGATTCACGGCCGCCTCGGCGGAGGACCAGTCGCCGTGCAGCAGCGACTCCATCAACGGCAACGTGTGCACCGATGGCCGCACCGAACCGGCGGGCCTGCACTGGACGCACACCGCGCCGCCCGCCTGCACGTTGAAGGCGGCATGCGGGCCTGCCCCGCCGCAGCGCGCGCACTCGGTGAGCGCCGGCGCCCAGCCCGCGAAGGACATCGCCCGCAGCAGGAAGGCGTCCAGCACCTGCGAGGAGTCGCGCTCCCGCCCCGACAGCGCGCGCAGGGCGCCGATGGCCAGCAAGTAGAGGCGCAGCACCGGCTCGCCCTCCTCCGCGGCCAGCCGGTCGACGGTCTCCAGCACCGCGCAGGCCGCGGTGTAGCGCTGGTAGTCGTCGACGATGTGCGCGCCGAAGGCGTCCACGGTCTGCACCTGGGTGATCACGTCGAGCGTGCGTCCGGTGTAGAGCTGCACGTCGACGTGGCAGAACGGCTCGACCCTGGCGCCGAACCGCGACGTCGTGCGGCGCACTCCCTTGGCAACTGCCCGAACTTTGCCGTAGCGCCGGGTCAGCAAGGTTATGATCCGGTCTGCCTCACCCAGCTTCTGCACCCGCAGGACGACTGCGGTATCGCGGTAGAGGCTCACCCACCCATCATCACACCCGTGGGCGACGGCATCGAAGCCGCGCGGAAGAATCACCGGGCATTCCGCGTCGAAAGGACGTCATGACCTACCCGTACGACCAGAACCCCTACCAGCAGGCGCCGATGCCGTACGGGCCGGGTTATCCGATGATGCCGCGGAACAACGGCATGGCGATCGCCTCGATGTGCGTCTCGCTGGCCGCGATCTTCACCTGCTACGGCGCCATCCTCATCGGACCGGTCGGCGCGATCCTGGGCCACGTCTCGCTGCGCGAGATCAACCGGAACCCGAAGGCCTACACCAACCGCAGCATGGCGCTGACGGGCATCATCGTCGGATGGGTCGTGCCCGGTCTCTGGGCGCTGTTCATCACGTTCATGATCCTGGCCGCCACGGGAGTCCTCGGCACCGGCATCCAGAGCTCGTTCGACAACTAGACGTAGAGCGCGTCGAAGGGCGGGAACGGCAGGTTCCTGATCACCGACCAGACGGCGATCAGGACCAGCGCCACCAGCGGGGACCAGCGCCACTGCTCCCAGGTCGGGATCCGCCGACCGCGCCAGCGGCCCAGCACCCAGGCGCCCCAGGTCCACAGGAAGAACGGGATGAACGCGACCGCCGCCGCGTTGAAGTGCAGCGCCGCCAGCACGTCGCCGTGCAGCAGGCTGTAGAACATCCGCGTCGCGCCGCAGCCGGGGCAGTCGAGCCCGGTCAGCCACTTGACCGGGCAGGGCGGCAGCGGGAATCCGGCGTCGGAGGTGGGATCGGCGGCGAGCACGATCCCGGCCGCCGCGCAGCCGAGCAGCGCGGTCGCGGCCGGGAAAGCCATCGTTCGAAGGCGTGCGGCGACCATCAGTCCACTTGCGTGGCGGCGAAGCCGAACAGCGCGATCATGATCACGAAGTAGGCCACGATCGCCAAGATGTAGAGGCCCAGCAGGCTGGCGCCGACGATGACGGCGACCTTGCCCCACTTCTTGGCCTCGTTGGCGGACATCTGCGCCTGGTCGGGCAGGCCCTGGTACCAGAGCGAGTTGACCTGCAGCGCCTTGATCAGCGCCGGGATCCCGAAGGGCCAGCACACCAGGATTCCGGCGATGGCCCAGCCCAGGTTGTTGTTCACCGGCACGGGGGCGACGCCGAACTGCGCGGCGTAGGGGTTCGGCGCCATCGGCACCGGGTGGTGGACCGGCTGCTGAACCGTCGGCTGGTGAGCCATCGGCTGCTGGACCGGCTGGTCGACGGGCTGCTGCGCGATCGGCTGCTGGACCGGCTGGTCAGCAGGCTGCTGCGCGATCGGCTGCTCGGCCGGCTGCTGAACCGCCGGCTGCTCCGCCGGCTGCTGCGGAACACCGGTCGAGTCGGACGGTTCCGTCATTGTTCCCCCGGAGAAGTTGACGCGCGTCGTTGGGGGGGGAGGGGGGAGGGGGGGGAAAAGAAAAAAGCAACAAAGGTTTGGGGAGTCCCCAGGAAGGGAAGATGCAGAAAAAAAAAAACAAAAGCCACAAGGTCCTGAACCACCCACA